>JBOHUL010000049.1:0-62765 GCA_050734425.1 Candidatus Dormibacteria bacterium | reverse complement strand
TTCTGGCGCTGATGGCCCTCTTCGGCTTCGGCGTCTACTCGGTCCTGGGAACGCTGAAGAGCAACCGGCACCAGACCCACAAGCCCACCGAGAGCCAGGCCCTGATCGCCCTAAACGGGAGCGTAGTCATGGTCCAGCAGGGCAAGATCTACCGCCTCAACGGCTTGACCTTCACCCAGCTTCAGGCCCCTGCCTACGACTGGGTCCAGGTCGAGCCCGCCCCCACCGGCGACATCCTGGCGGTGGCCCTCACCTCCAAGTCCAGCGACGTCTACTTGCTCAACTCCCAGGGCCAGGTGCTGCGCCACCTCCTCTCGGAGAGCTCGAGCTACTACTTCGACAATCACTGGGCCTACTACCCCAGGCTCTCGCCCAACGGCCAGACCCTCTTCTTCGTCTCCGACTGGTACGAGCCCAGCAACCAATACAACGTAGACTTCCAGATCCAGTCGGTGCCCTTCAGCGATCCCTCAGCCAATCCGACCGTGTGGAGCCAGCCCCTCTACTACCAGGGGGGCGACGTCGAGCCCATTCCCCTCAGCAACGGCGACGTCATCTACGCCAAGTACTACGTCAACTCCCAATCGGGAGCGGGCCAGGGGGACACCTATTCCGATCTGGTCCTGGCCAGCGCGCCCAACTCCACCCTGGTTCAGCTGACCACCCCCCAGGAGGACTGCGCCGAGCCCGCCCTCTCCCCCAACGGGACCGAGATCGCAATGATCTGCACCGACAACTCCCTCCAGACGACCACCCTAGACGTCGCCAGCTGGAACGGGACCGCCCTGGGGCCGTTGCGGGTGGTCGCGTCGGGACCGGAGCCGGCCAGCCCGACCTGGTCCCCGGACGGCAAGAGCCTCCTCTACTTCAACACCCTGCTCACCGACAAGTCCTCCCCCTTCCAGCTCTGGTGGGTGCCGCAGGCGACCGCGGCCAAGCCGGGGACGCCCCAGCAGGTGACGGCTGGGCTCGACTTCACCGCCACCTCTCCCCCGATCTGGTCCAGCTGAGGGGACGCCTCAGCGGTTCTTGCGCGCGGAGCGCTGCTCCGGCGGCCGCCAGGGGGCCTGCAGCTCCTGGACCATGAGTGCCGCCAGCGCCGTCCAGCCGGTCTGGTGCGACGCGCCGTGGCCTGCCCCCGTCTCCCCGTCGAAGTACTCGTGGAAGAGGAGGTTCTGGCTCCACTTGGGGTCCTCTTGGAACTTGTCCAGGTCGCCGTAGACGGGACGCCGGCCACTGTGGTCGCGGCGGAAGACGCCCACCGCGGACTGGGCTAGGTGGTCGGCAATCCGGACCAGACCAGCATGGGGGCCGCCGGGAACGGGGAACGGGTGCGTGAAGGAGCGGCCCATGCCCACTCCCAGGAGCCGCAGCGCCTGGACCAGGAGGTAGGTGGTGGGGAACCAGACCGGCCCCCGCCAGTTGGAGTTGCCGCCGTAGATCCGCTCCTGGGCCACCCCCGGCTCGTAGCGGACGGGAGGCATCCCGGGGACCAGCTCGCTCTGGAAGGGATGCTCAAGGTGGGCCCGGGAGAGCGAGCGGGGTCCATGGGGCGAGAGGAACTCGTCCGGATCCAGGAGTCGGTCCAGCAGCCGGTGGAGCCGCTCGGCGCTGACCAAACTCAGGCAGGCGTAGGGGTCGTCGCCGCGGGCCGCCCGGTAGAGGATCACCCCCTGCTCCGCCGCCAGCTCCAGGGTCTCCTCCAGCCGTGGCAGCCGGTCCAGGGTGTGGCGGTGGACCACCTCGCTCGCGACCAGCGGCATCAGCCCCACCAGGCTGCGCACCCGGATCTGCTCGGTGCGGCCGTCGGCCAGGCGGAGTCGGTCGTAGTAGAAGCCGTCCTCCTCGTCCCAGAGCCCTGGGCTCTGGCCCTCCCCGTTGAGCGCCATGGCGATGCGGACATAGTGGGCCAAGAAGCGGATGGCCATGTTCTCGTACTGGGGCTCGGAGATGGCCAGCTCCGCCGCCATCCGGAACATCTTGATCACCAGCAGGCCCATCCAGGCGGTGGCGTCGGCCTCCGAGATGACCGCCCCCTTGGGCAGGTGGCTGCGGTCCACGGCCGAGATGTTGTCCAGCCCCAGAAAGCCCCCCGAGAAGATGTCGTTGCCCAAGGGGTCGTGGCGGTTGACCCACCAGCCGTAGTTGAAGAGGAGGGCCAGAAAGGCCTGTTCCAAAAAGGCGCGGTCGGGGATGCCGGTCCGGTTGCGGTCGCGGATGTAGATCTGCCAGGCGGCCAGGACCGAGGTCGGGGGATTGCAGTCGGAGAAGTTCCACTCGTAGGCCGGCACCTGGCCGTCCTCCCGCAGGTAGTGGGGCTGGAGCAACAGCAGCACCTGCTCCTTGGCCAGGCCCACGTCGAGCGGCTCCAGGGCCAGGGCATGGAAGGCCAGGTCCCAGCTGGCGAACCAGGGGTACTCCCAGCTGTCTGGCATGACCATCACGTCCCCGGCCTTGAGCCCCGGCCAGCGGCAGTTGCGCCCGGCCAGCCGGGCCCTTGGCGGCGGCGATCCCACCGGGTCGCCATCGAGCCAGCGTTTGACGTCGTACTCGTAGTACTGCTGGCTCCAAAGCAGGCCGGCGAAGGCCTGGCGCTGGATCAGGCGGTCGTCCGGATCCCCGGTGGGGCAGAGAGCCTGGTAGAAGCGGTCCGCCGCCCGCCGGCGCTCTCGGCAGATGGCGTCGACGCGGCGGGGCTCCAGCGCGCCGTCGCGGCTCAGCGTGAGCCGCAGGACCTTCTCCTCGCCCGGCTTGAGCCGGAGGCGGTAGTGGGCCGCGGCCTTGCTCCCCCGCCCCGAGGCGTTGCAGCCGGAGGGGTCACCCGCCAGGACCGCGTCCCCGATGGCGTCCTTGGGATAGGCGCTGGAGCCCTCTCCGGCGAAGAGCAGGCGGGAGTTGCTCTCGTTGTCGCAGACCAGCCAGTGGTATTGGCCCTGGGCCCGGAGCCGGTAGCGGCTGAGGTCATCGAGCCCCGCCACACTGACTCCGTCCCCGTCGGCATGGAGTTCGGGCCGGCGGCTCTGGGGGTCGCCCCAGCTCCAGGTGTTGCGGAGCCAGATGTGGGGCAGCAGCTGCAGCTCGGCCACCTCCTGGCTCTCGTTGCTGACGCCGATCCGCCACGCCACCTCGCCCTGGACGCTCTGAGCGTATTCCACCACCACGGTGAAGTAGCGGTCGCCCTCGAACAGGCCCAGCTGCAGCAGGCCGAGCTCGGGCCCCGGCTCCTGGTTGCGTTGCCTCAGCTGTGCATAGGGGAAGGCGGCCATGGGGTAGCGGTAGAGAGCCCGGAGGTAGCTGCCGTCGGGGAGGGCGTCCAGGTAGTGCCAGTACTCCTTCACATCCTCGCCATGGTTGCCCTGGGCGTTAGAGAGCCCGTAGGCCCGCTCCTTGAGGACCTGGTCCTGGCCGTTCCAGAGCGCCAGGGCCAGGCACAGCCGCTGCTGCTGGTCAGAGATGCCGAGGAGCCCGTCCTCGCCCCAGCGGTAGGCCCGGCTCCGAGAATGCTCGAAGGGGAAGTAGCCCCAGGCGTCGCCGTCCCGGCTGTAGTCCTCCCGGACTGTCCCCCACTGCCGCATCGAGAGGTAGGGACCGAAATGTGGACCCTCACCTTGGTCGACGGGGTCCCGGGATGTCACCTGGGAATTGTCCCATTCAAAGCGGGCCCTCCCGCGGCTCAACTGGCGGCGGGTCTGGCCTCTGCCTCGCGGGTCAGGAGCGGCAAGCGCACCGAGAAGGTGGCGCCGCCGCCGGGGGTCGGCTCCAGCCTGAGCGCCCCCCGGTGGGCCGCGACGATGGCCGCCACGATGGCCAGCCCCAGGCCTGAGCCGCCCTGGCGCCGGCCTCGGGAGCGGTCGGCGCGGACGAAGCGTTCGAAGATGCGCTCACCCAGTCCCGGATCGACGCCGGGGCCGTGGTCGGCGACCCGCAGCAGTGCCGCGTCCCCCTCCTGCTCGACGACCACCTCGATCGCGGTTCCATCGGGGGTGTGCACCGTGGCGTTGCGGATCAGGTTGGCCGCAACCTGGCGCAGCCGGGCCTCGTCCCCCAGAACCAGCACGGGTGCGGGGGCGCTCACCCGGATGGGGTGCTGCCGATCGGCGACCGAGCCGTCCGAGGCGGCATCCACCGCGAGCTGGGAGACGTCGACTCGCGCCCGCTCCAGGGGCCGTCCCTGGTCCAGGCGGGCGAGCAGCAGCAGGTCGTCCACCAGCTGGGTCATCCGCTCCGACTCGCCCTCGATCCGGGACATGGCCTTGCCCAGGTCCTGGGGCCGGCGACCCGCCCCGTGGCGGAACAGCTCGGCATAGCCGCGGATGGCGCTGAGCGGGGTGCGCAGCTCATGGGAGGCGTCGGCCATGAACTGGCGCATCCGCTCCTCGGAGGCGGCTCGGGCGGCGAAGGCCTGCTCGATCTGGCTCAGCATCTCGTTCAGGCTCGAGGCCAGCTGGCCCACCTCGGTGCCTGGGGGACCGGTGTCGACCCGCCGGCTCAGATCGCCGCCGGCGATGGCCCCGGCTGTGGCGCGGATCCGCTCCAGGGGCTGGAGGCCCAGCCGCACCATCCACCATCCGAGCCCCACCATGCCCAACAGGACCGCGGCGCTGACACCGGCCTCCATGATCCGCAACTGGTTCAAGGTGGCGTCGACGTCGTTGAGGGGCAAAGCCAATATCAGGTTGACGGTGGGATCGGTGGTGGGCGTGACCAGGAGGCGAAACTCGCCGCCCCCGCTTCTGGCCGGCACGGTCAGGTAGAGCTGCTGCCGCAGCGGACTCTGGCCCAGCCCCGAGGGGATCCGGGGCACCGCGGGCTGGCCCCGGCCCCCGTCAGTGAAGGATCGAGCGAAGCTCCCGAAGGGGCTGACCAGCTTGCCCCAGCTGCCAGACGGGATGTTGACGCCTCCCCGGGGTTGGAGTCCGGTTCTCTGGAAGGAGCTGAGATCGTATGCAACCTGCTGGGAGGCGCTCACCGCCTGGCTGTCGATCTGCTGGCTCAGGGTCGACTGCAGGGCGAGGTAGGTGACTGCGTCGGTGACTCCCAGCCCGATGGCCACTAGGACGACCAGGCCCACTACCAGCCGCAGCCGCAACGACACCGTCAGCCCCGGGGCAGCCTCAGCACGTAGCCCATGCCCCGGACGGTGTGGATCAGGGGGGGCGCCTGGCGGTCCACCTTCTTGCGCAGATAGCTGATGTAGGTCTCGAGGATGCCGGCGTCGCCGCCGAAGTCGTACTTCCAGACGTGGTCCAGGATCTGGCCCCGGCTCAGAACCCGCCTAGCGTTGATCAGGAGGTAGCGCAGAAGCCGGTACTCGGTCGCGGTCAGCTCGACCAGCTCCCCACCCCGGCGTACCTCGCGCAGGTCCTCGTCCATCTCCAGGTCAGCGAAGCTGAGCATGGTGTGGCCCTCGGGCCGGTGGCCGGCGCGTCGGAGGATCACCCTCACCCGGGCGATGAGCTCGTCCAGGCTGAAGGGCTTGGTGACGTAGTCGTCCCCGCCCACGGTCAGACCTCGAACCTTGTCCTCGGTCGCGTCCCTGGCGGTGAGGAACAGGATGGGGCACTGGTTGCCTGCGGCGGCCAGGCGCTTGGAGACCTCGAAGCCGTCGAAGTCGGGCAGCATCACGTCCAGGATCAGCAGGTGCGGCCGGAAGGACTCCACCTGGGCCAGCGCTTCAATCCCCGAACCGGCGGTGGCGGTGACGAACCCGGCGTAGCGCAGGGCGGTCGCCACCAGATCGGCCAGGTTGGCCTCGTCGTCCACCACCAGTACCTTGGTCTCCTGGGACATGAATCGACCCAGTCTCGGCCCAAAGGCTGAGAGTTGGCTGAGCCGGCGCTGAGGCACCAGGCCGCGGTCGGCGCCAGAACTCCCGGGGACCTCTAAGCCCCGGCTCAGGGGGCTCCCAGGCGCTGGCATCAATGTGGACGGCAGATCGGCGCGGGCGCCGGTCCCAATGCCTCCCCCAGCGGCCCGGCCATCGCGGGGCCGCTGTCCTTGTTGCCGGGACTGGCCGACTGGCCGCCTCTGCTAACCTGCGACAGTCCGCAGTTGGCTGCGATCGGGGCCGTGGCGCAGCGGGAGCGCGCTTCCTTGGCATGGAAGAGGTCGCGGGTTCGATTCCCGCCGGCTCCACTCACAACCGACCGAACCGCGGGCACGCAAACCAGTCGAGTTGCGCCGCGCTGGACTTTGCGGTTCGATGGCGTGCTTCTATCAAAGTCCGAGCAGCGCGCCGCCATTGACCTGGAGGACTTGTCCCGTCACGAAAGAGGCCTCGGCTGAGGCTAGGTAGGCGACAGCACCGGCAACGTCTTCAGGCCGCTCTGCTCGCCCCACGAGCGTCTGGGCCACCAAGGATGATGTCACTCGTCGGTCATGGCATCCCCGAAGAACTCGGTGCGGAAAGGGACCGGCCGCTTCGTACCGCGGCAGCATCGAGGGCACGGCGTTCCTCGTCGGTGAGCGAGATCTGTGTCCTCTGCACGATGTAGCCCACGTCATTGAGGGAGCGGGGACGGTCGGCGCTTCTCCGCTCGCTGGCTGAGCCGGGCGGAGGCGGGTGGGCAAGGGTAACCACCGACACCTGGCGACGGTTCAGCTGCAACGCTGCTACAATGCAGGCATGCCAGTGGCGATCACGGTCCGCAACGTCCCCGAAGCCGTACGCGACGAGCTCAGGGCGAGAGCCGCACGCTCGGGACGATCTCTCCAGGAGTACCTGCGGGCCCACCTGGTCGAAGTGACTTCGCAGCCGAATGTCGAAGAAGTAGTGAGCCGGGCTCGCCAGCGTGCCGAGCTCACCGGGACGGTGCTCGATGTCAGAGTCGTCCTTGCCGACCGCGACGCCGACCGAAGGTGATCGAGCAGCCAACGACTTCTTTGGTGATCGACGCGTCCGCGCTGGTCGCCCTGTTGGCTGATGCTGGCCCCGCGGGCCGCTGGGTTGCTGGGTCTGTCTCCGGGTTGACCCTGGCCGCGCCGGAGCTCGTACTCTTCGAGGCGGCCAACATTTTTCGCCGCCAGACACTCGCGGGCCGGCTCGATGAAAGTGAGGCGACGCTGGCCCACGCCGACCTGCTTTCGCTGCCGCTGCAACTCTGGCCCTACGCACCACTCGCAGAGCGTGCGTGGCAGCTCCGCCACAACCTCACCATCTACGACGCCACCTATGTGTGTCTGGCCGAACTGCTCGGAGCGTCAATGATCACGCTCGACACGCGACTCGCGACCGCCCCCGGAACACGGTGCCCGATCATCGCCTACCCACCGGCTGGCCGCTGATGACTACCTCACCTTCGCTGGGCCGAATCGGGACATGACGCCGGCGCCGCAGGCCCGGTTACCGGACAGCGGGTCGCGCTGACGTCGGTCCGCTGGGTGGATCCCGACTGCCAAGACCCGCTGTCACCGCCGCGCAGCGCCCCGAGCCGCTCTCGGCGGAGGGTGCCAGCCTCCTTCACCAGCTTGAGGACATGACCGGCGGCAAGCCGCTTGAGCTGCCCGAGGTCGGCCCAGAGGACGACATCGAGCTGGCAGCGGCCTAGGACCAGGAGGTCAACGACGGCTTGTTCGGCCATCGGGACCCGGGCTACCTGGACCTCGCCAGATGCAACCGAAGACCCTCGTGGAGGATGCCCTGCTGGCGCAGTTGGCAGCGCTGGGCCTGGCCAGCCTGGAGAACCTCTGGTGGGCGCGGCCCGGATCCACTCCGCCGTGCGGGGTTCTAAGCCCCGCCGGCGGCTGCCCGTGACTCCCAGAACCCGAGGTTATGGAGTGCTGGGGAGCGAGCACCGCCCTCTTCTGCTACCTCGATGCCGCAATGCTTCCGCCCAGTGGATGGACATGGGCATGTTCGTACAATCGGTGATGCTGCTCTTGCGTGCCGAGGAGGTCGACACTTGTGCGCAGATCGCCTGGGCCGAGTATCAGGAGACGGTCGCCGAGGTTGTTGAGCCCCCGGACAACCTCGTGCTTGCCTGCGGCATGTCGATCGGCTACGCCGGCCCGAGCGTGCCACGACCATGGATGCCGCGGCCGCGATTGTCCGACGCGGTGACCTTCAAGTCATAACGGGTGATAGGTCTGCACCAGAAGGGCCGTCGCAGGTGGCACGCGGATCGAGCTGACCCATTCCGACCTGGCCGAGACTGAGTTGGCCCGGTACGCCGACGGCTGGGGCCACCTCCTCACCCGTCTCGGCGTCGCGGCTCCCGACGGCGATCCTGGGCCTGATGATCGATATCCCCTGGATGGCAATTGTCACCGACCAACCTCGAAGGAGAGCACACAATGACCCAAGAACCTGCCTAGCAGATCGTGGAGTCCTATCCAACCCCCCACTCACGCCCACGGCGCCGCGAGTGGTCCCTCGCCGGTGGTGATGAGGCGCCGAAGGCTTTCATTGATGAAGAAGCCCCAGGCGTTGGTGCACTCGTCGAAGCATTCCAGCTCTGGAACCAGACCCAAATGAGCGAACCGGACCTCTGTCTGGTCGCCTTGCCGTGAGACCTCGAAAGTGATCTCCGTGCCCGTCCACTCTGCGCGGTCAGCGGTGAACCCTAGATCGGAGTCTACGACACGCCACACGACCTTCTCGCCGGGGATCAAGCCGCTGATCCTCTGCTTGGAGTAGTGGACGTCCTGGTAGCGGTAGGTGAACTCAGCGCCCAGCTGATCGGTCCTACCCTCAAGGTCCCCCGACCACCATCCGCGAACGTTGGTGATGGCGGAGAAGACCTCCTGTGGGGTCTGGTCGACGAGGAAAGTGGTGGTGTAGTTTCGGCTGCTCATGCTCGGACCTCCTGCCAATCGGTCGGCTCACTGCCGCCCGTGGGGCGGCCTGCTGAAGTAGACCAGCGAGATGCCCGGAAGTCGTCGCGGCCACCGAAGGAGGCGAAAGGCAGGGGCCCACTGCGGCCCACTTCCCTTGGCCCTACCCCCGGGCCTGCCCACTGGTGGCGCCGCCCACCTGCGCTGGCAGTCGGAAGGACGCCAGCAGCCTCGGGTCGGCGAAGGCGACCATGCGCACGATCCCGGTCGGCGCGAGCGTCGGTGAGAGCACAGCGTGGGCGTGGTGTGCCCCATCGCCCCCGCGCTGATAGACCGCGAAGGACGCCTTCCCATTGGCCATGACCGGCAGCAGTCGCAGCCGTCCCGACTCGGTGAGCAGCTGGGCGCGGAGAAAGCGAACCACCACCTCGCGGCCCCTAAACCAGGTCCGGGCCGGGGGCATCTCCAGCACCACGTCCTCACGCAACAGCGCCGCCAAGGCTCCAGCGTCGGCCGTCTCGATAGACGCGGCGAAACGCTCAAGTATCATGCGCCGCTCCGGCTCGGTGGGCTCGGCCAGCTCGTCTGCGGCAGGCGACTCATGGGCGAGCTGGGCGCGAGCCCGACGCAGGCCGCTGTTGACCGCAGTCGTCGTGGTTCCCAGGAGATCGGCTACCTCGACTGCCGGCCATTCCAGCACATCCCGGAGGATCAGCACCGCTCGCTGCCGGGCGGTCAGAAACTGAAGGGCCGCCACGAAGGCCAGCCGGATACCCGCTCTCGAGGCAACTATCGCGGCCGGATCCTGGTGCTGTCCGACCAGCAGGATGTCGGGAAGTGGCTGTAGCCAAGGAACGTCCTCCGCAACCAGTGGCGGGGCGTCCGCACTGTCGCTGGGGGCACCCAGCCCGGACGGCAGCGGCCGGCGGCGCCGCCGCTCGATCGCGGTCAGGCAGACGTTGGTCGCGATCCGGTAGAGCCAGGTGCGAAGCGATGAGCGCCCCTCGAAGGCCTCGAAGGACCGCCACGCCCGCAAATACGTTTCTTGAACTAAGTCTTCGGCCTCCTCGGCGGAGCCCAGCATCCGGTAGCAGTGAGCCAGGAGCTCACCGCGGAAAGGGCTGGTGAGATCGGTGAACTCAGCGCTGGCCGACATCGAATCTCTCAAACCGCCCTCGACGTGTGGCGGCGGGCGCCCTGCACTGTCATCTCGCACCTAACTCCGTGCAGTGTCGAATCCGGCCGCTTCACCCCTCGTGCCGTCGCGAGGTGGTCCTGGCCGGCTCCCGCGTAGCGGCCCGGCCAGGAGGAGTTAGATACCCTTGGCCGCCAAGTCCATGCCGCGAGGGCCGCCGCCCGGGGCAGAACAAGGAGGTTCAGACCCGAATCACGTGCAGACCGGGAACCTCGTCGTAGTCAGCGTCTTGCGACGCCACCGCCAGCGTGTGGGCGAGCGCCGTGGCAGCTATCCAGGAGTCGTTGATTGGCATCCGCTTGCCCAGGTCGTGCAGGCTGAGGCGAAGGGCGGCCCAGGCCCGGGCGACGTTCTCATCGACTGGCAGCGGGGCCAGCGACTCCGCGGCTGACAGAGTCTTCATCCGTTGTGCGCGGATCCGCGCGTCCGGTGCTGCCAGAACCCCCAGCCAGAGTTCGGCCACGGTGATGACCGAAACGGCAAGGCGCTTGGGGGCCTTGGTGGACAGCCGCCGCCCCTGTTCGGCGGCGACGAACACCGAGGTGTCGGCTAGAGCAACCTCATCCCCACTGGGCTGCAGCGTTGGCATCATGGGATGGGCAGATCGTCGGTGGTTCCCGGCAGGAGCTCCGCCAATTGGCCTCGCAGCCCGCTATCGGCACACCACCGGTCCCCGCCGCCGAAGAAGCTCTGCCAGTCCCTGGTCTCGGGTCGGTCGGGCAGGGGCAACAGCTGGGCCACGAGCCGACCGCCGACGGTCACCCTCAGCCGCTCGCCCTGCTCGACTCGACGCAGCACGCTGCTGACATCGTTTCGAAGTACCCGCAGGGGAATGTCCCGCATGGCCTCAGCGTAGCATGTCTGCTACAGCCATTTCGAGCACCGCGTACTTAGACCTCGAGCAGAACCCGAAGGGAGCGTGTCCGACCCCGCAGGGCCGACTCCCCAGCCCCGTGGGCCGGTCTGGGCAGGCTGATGCCCCCGCCGGGCCCGCCCGATCCCCCTGCCTTGGCTCAGCCAGCTACCGCGACGGCCCCGACCCCGTTGCCGGCGTGATGCTCGAGCCGGATGATCACCGACTTGGAGGTGGGGGTGTTGCTGCCCTCGGCCACGCTCGCCAGGGGAACCAGGACGTTGGCCTCGGGGAAGTAAGCCGCAGCACACTGGCGCGAGGTTGGGTAGGCGACCAGCCGGTAGTCGCGGAGGCAGCGCTCGACGTCGTCGTTCCACTCGCTGTAGACGTCGACGTGCTCTCCGTCCTGGAAGCCCAGCTCCGCCAGGTCCTGGGGGTTCACAAGGACCACCCGGCGGCTGTCGTGGATGCCGCGGTAGCGATCGTCATAGGAGTAGATGGTGGTGTTGAACTGGTCGTGGGAGCGGACCGTCTGCAGCAGCAGCCGCCCCTTGGGAACCTCGATGGTCTCCAGCTGGTTGACGGTGAAGCGGGCCTTGTTGGTCTCGGTGGCGAACCGACGCTCGTCCCTAGGCGGGTGGGGCAAGAGGAAGCCCTCGGGCTGGTCGATCTTGGCGTTGTAGTCGGAGCACCCGGTGCAAACGTTGGCGATGTGGTCGCGGATCAGGCGGTAGTCGTCGGCCATCGCCTTCCAGGGAATCGGGGTCTTGTCACCGAGCGTGGCGTGGGCCAGCCCGCAGATGATGGACACCTCGCTGCGGAGCCCCGAGGAGGCGGGAGGCAGGCTCCCCCTGGTGGCCGTCACCACCCCCATCGAGTTCTCCACCGTCACCTTCTGGAGCCCGCTCGCCTGCATGTCGCGCTCGGTCCGACCCATGGTCGGCAGGATGATCGCCTCCTCACCAGTCACGACGTGCGAGCGGTTGAGCTTGGTTGCGACGCTGACGGTGAGGCCGAGCTTGCCCATCGCCTTCTCGGCGACACCCGTGTCGGAGATTGCCCGGACCAGGTTCCCCCCCATCGAGAAGAGCACCTTGGCCTTGCCGTCGCGCATCGCCCCCACCGCCTGCACCGCGTCCCAGCCGGGCTCGCGGGCGGGCTCGAAGCTGAACTCCTGGGCGAGCTTGTCGAGGAAAGCCTTTGGCATCTTCTCGAAGATGCCCATGGTGCGGTCCCCCTGTACGTTGCTGTGGCCCCTGACGGGCAGCAACCCCGCCCCGGGCCGGCCGATGTTGCCCCGGAGCAGCTGGACGTTGGTGACCTCGCGGATGGTGGGGACCGAGCGCTTGTGCTGGGTCAGGCCCATCGCCCAGGCGATGATCACCGACTTGGCCGCCATGATTCGGTCGGCCAGCTTGCGGATCTCGGCGGAGGTCAGGCCGCTGCCGGCCTCGATCTCCTCCCAGGTGGCTTCCCGGGCGTAGTCGGCGTAGGCCTCGAAGCCGTCGCTGTACTGGTCGATGAAGTCGTGGTCGAGCACCTTGCCCGGCGCCTGCTCCTCCGCCTCCAGGAGCACCTTGCCCACCCCTAGGAAGAGGGCCTGGTCTCCGGCTAGGCGGATGGGCAAATAGTCGTCGGCGAGGGGGGTGCCCCGGCCCAGCAGGCCCTTCGGGGTCTGGGGGTTGCGGAAGCGCAACAGCCCCGCCTCCGGCATGGGGTTGACGGCGACGATGACCGCCCCGTGCTCCTTGGCCTTCTCCAGCGGCAGCAGCATCCGGGGATGGTTGGTCCCCGGGTTCTGGCCGCAGATCACGATCAGGTCGGCCTTCTCCAAGTCCTCCAGGGTGACCGTCCCCTTGCCGATCCCGATCACCTCATTGAGGGCGGTGCCGCTGGACTCGTGGCACATGTTGGAGCAGTCAGGAAGGTTGTTGGTGCCGTAGGCCCGGGCGAAGACGCCATAGAGGAAGGCCGCCTCGTTGCTGGTCCGCCCCGAGGTGTAGAAGATGGCCTGGTTGGGCGACTCCAGCTGGTTGAGCCTCTTGCCGATGTAGCGAACCGCTTCGTCCCAGGAGATGGGCTCGTAGTAGTCGCTGCCGGCGCGCTTGATGACCGGGTCGGTCAGCCGCCCCTGCTCCTCCAGCCACCAGTCGGAGCGCTCTCGGAGCTCGCTGACGGGATGGGCCTGGAAGAACTCAGGCCCCACCCGGCGCAGAGTGGCCTCGGCGGCGACATGCTTAACTCCGTTCTCGCAGAACTCGGTCACCCGGCGGGGGTCGGGGTCGGGCCAGGCGCAGCCGGGGCAGTCGAAGCCCTGCTTCTTGTTCATCTTCAGGATGGTCTGGGCCGAGTGCCGCACGCCCATCTCGTCCAGGGAGCGCTTGAGGAAGACCCCCACCGCGGGCCAGCCCGCGGCGTAGTCCTCGGGCGGGGTGATCCTCGCCTCTTCGATCGGATCGCTGCGCGGAGCTTGTGTGGTCATATCTGCTCCCTAGGTCGCCGGAACGCTTCCCGAAGCTTGCGGGCGGTGGCTTCCAGATGCTCTGGAACTACTTTAACGTCGGCTAGCACCGGCATGAAGTTGGTGTCCCCGCTCCAGCGGGGAACCAAGTGGAAGTGGAGGTGGTCCTCGATCCCGGCGCCAGCCGCCCGGCCCTGGTTCCAGCCCCCGTTGATCCCCTCGCAGCCAAGCTCCGCCTGGAGCACCCGGGATGCGAGCCGCAGTTCCCTTGCCACGGCCAGGAGCTCCCCCTCCTTCAGCACCGACAGGTCGCCTCCGTGGGTCTTGGGGGCGATCAGGAGGTGGCCCGGGTTGTAGGGGAAGCGGTTCAGCATCGCGAGCGCCAGCTCTGAGCGGTGGACGACCAGATCCCCGGACCCCCCGCCGGACCCGGCGGCGTCACAGAAGAGACACGTTGCCTGGGCCTCGGGTGACTGGACCCGCTCGACATAGGCCATCCTCCAGGGCGCCCACAGTGTCTCCATCCTCGCTCCCAACTCCAAGGCCGGTTTGACGCTCCCAATTGGCCCCAAGTAGACTAGCCCGGTTGCCGGGGGGAGGGAGCGGGGACGCCCGGACCCGGCCAAGCTGCCCTGAGGCTCATTCGAGGTCTTCCTCTTCGTGGGATCCGTCATCAAGAAGCGGCGCAAGAAGATGCGCAAGCACAAGCACAAGAAGATGCTGAAGAAGACCCGTTGGCAGCGGCGCGCCGCTTGACCCCCTGTACTAGGGACCAGTTCGGGCTTCGGACCCGGATCCTATACTGAGGCGCCCAAGGGGGCGATAGCTCAGCTGGGAGAGCGCTGCCCTCGCACGGCAGAGGTCAGGGGTTCGAATCCCCTTCGCTCCACGTGGCCGCATGTGGCCACATGTGCTACAGTGGCCCCTATGAACAACTCGATATCCGTTCGCGACCTGCGAAACACGGTCAGCGAGGTGCTCCGTCGCGTCGAAGGCGGCGAACGGTTGACCGTAACTGTCGACCGTCGGCCCGTAGCGGAAATCGTGCCACTTCGCCGCCGCCGGACCGTGCCGGCGGCTGAGGCGCTCGCCGTAGCTTCCCGCCACGTCGCTGACCGCGGCCTCCTCGAGGATGTGCGGGGCCTGCTGGCTGACACGACCGACGACCTATGAGGGCCTTGCTCGACACTTCGTTCTTCGTCGCCACGGAGTCAGGGCGACCTATCGGCGAGATGAAAGGGGTCTCCGAGACCGAGGTGTCGGTGGTGACGCTGGCCGAACTGACCGTCGGCGTGCTCATGGCCGACGAGGATGATCGGTCGGCGCGAGTGGCAACGCTTTCGGCCGTGGAGTCGACGTGGGACCCGTTGCCGATAGATGCCGAGGTGGCGCGTCAGTTCGCCCGCCTCGTCGCTGCCCTGCGCGTCAGTGGCCGCCGGGTTCCGATCCTCGACGCGCTTGTGGCGGCCACCGCGATCGTCGAGCAGATCCCAGTCGTCACCCAGGACAACGACTTCGAGGCCATCCCCGGCGTCGAGGTGATCCAGGTCTGATCATCGCGCCGCCAACCTGGGACCAAGGGCACCGATCCGTTCGCGCAGTTCGGGGAAGTTTGAATAGGAGATCGTCTTCTCCACTCGGCTCTGCGTGTGCCGTGGCCGGCAGCTTTGCTTGCAACAGCTGAGGCGATCCGAACAGCCGAGCTCTGGATATCCAGATATTCTCCCTGCGATGAGCAAGATCCTCGTGTCCGTCGACGACAAGCTGCTCGCCAGGATCGACGGGGCTGCAAGGTCCGCTGGCCTGACCCGGAGCGCCTACCTGGCTCGCTTGGCTCAGCGCGACCTGGGTGAAAGCCAGGGGCCTGGCGCTAGCCGGCAGGCCCGAAGCGCCATCTGCCGGCTCCAGGATTTGTTCGACGCTCACCCTGCTGGCGAGGACGCGACGGCGGCGATCCGAGGTGACCGGGACGCACGTTGAGAGAAGTCGTCCTCGATGCGTCGGTGGTACTCAAGTGGTTCACCGCCGAGCGGCGCGGATTCTTCGAGGCTCGCGAGATGCGCGACGACTATGAGGCCGGCCAACTCTCGGTAGTCGTGCCGTCGCTCTTCTTCTTGGAGCTCCTGAACGTGGCAGGGAGACGCTGGCGGTGGGAGGCTAAAGCCGTGGTCGAGCTAGCCGAGACTCTCGCTGACCTCTCCTTCGAGGTGAGCGAACCGGAGTTGCCGTCGGTGGCCTCCTGGGTCTCTCGTGGGCTCACGCCGTACGATGCGGCCTACGTGGCCCTGGCCGAGAAGCGCGAATTGGGACTCGTGACCGACGACGCCGCGATCGTCGAAGTCGCTCCTGATATCAGCCGTCGACTTGCTGCATCGTCGCCTTCAGCTGGTTGAGGTTGTCCCGCGCGGGGTTCGAATGGCGACAACGCAGCTCCACCATGACCCGCTTAGTAGAACCGTCGCCCAAAAGCGCGGCGGACCAGCACCGCGGCAAAACGGTGCCGCCGTTACCGAACGCCTGAGTGGGGCCTGACCTCCCAACCGGGGCCGCTGTCTACAATTGGGTCAGGAGCCGAGCTGAGCCTCACTGCTCGTGAGCAAGAGGCACTTGACGATTCCAAGGCAAGGCGACAACGGACCCGAAAAGTCGGCCGACCCCAATCGCAACGAGCACTGGCTGCCTGTCATGGTGTGCACGGTCTTGGGGGTTTTGGGGGCAGGGCTGAGCCAAGGACGCCTGATCGGGTCGGGTAACGCCCTCGGGTGGCTGCTGTGGGTTCCCATCCAGGTCTCGGTGACGTTCGTCAGCTTCAGGCTGCTGATGCGGCGCTGGCCCCGTCATCGGCGCTGGCTCGACTGAGGATCGCCGGCCCCCCACTCGCAACTGGCGTGGCCGAGGCGGGATCGGGCGGTGACGTGACCGAGACGAAGGCCGACCTGGACCCACGGTAGTCCGGTCCCGGGGCTGCCCGTCAAAGACTAGGTAGGTCCGCGCCGCCGCGTCGCGTCCTTGGTAACGGCCGCCGCCACCGGACCACTCCGCGCCGCGGACATCATTTCCATCCTTGACTCCCAACGAAAACTTCGTTAGGATGCGCTCTTGTGAATCACAGTCCGGCGGAGCGGGTGATCCGCCGCTTCGGCGGCCAGAGCGCCCTGGCCCTGCTGGTGGGCCGGCGCCAGAGCACCGTCGAGCACTGGGCCCAGACCGGTCGCATTCCGGCGCAGTGGCATCAACCCCTGCTGGCGCTCGCCCGCCAGCGCGGAATCCCCCTGGAGGCTAGAGATTTCGTGGAGACATCGAAGCATCAGATTGAGCCTGCCGCGGGCAGGTTGGGCGTCTTGACGGTGGGGCTCGGTGCCGTGGCGTCGACCTTCGTCGCCGGTGTCGAGCTGATCAGGCACGGGCTCGCCGAACCGGTCGGTTCACTGACTCAGATGGGCACCATCCGCCTCGGCAAACGGACCGAGAACCGGGTCCCGCTCATCCGCGACTTCGTGCCCCTGGCCGGGATCGACCAGCTGGTCTTCGGCGCCTGGGATCCGATTGCGGACACGGCCTACCAGGCCGCGCTGAGGTGCGGCGTGCTTGATCGCCCGGGCCACATCGAACCGATCGCGGCCGAGCTGCGCGAGATCGAGCCCATGCCTGCGGTCTTCGACCAGGACTACGTGCGGCGCCTGGACGGCCCCAATGTCAAGGCCAAGGCGAGCAAACGGGAACTCGCCGAAGCCCTCCGTCAGGACATCCGCGATTTCAAGTCGGCGCACGCCTGCGAGCGGATGGTAGTGATCTGGTGCGCCTCCACCGAGATCTTCATCGAGCCCGGTCCGGCCCACCAGAGTCTGGACGCGCTTGAAGCGGCGATGGATTCCGACGACAAGAGCGTGCCGCCCTCGATGCTCTATGCCTACGCCGCCCTCAAGGAGGGTGTGCCATTCATCAATGGGGCGCCCAACCTCACCGTCGACGTGCCGGCGATGGTGGAGTTGGCTCAGAGCGCCGGGGTGCCCGTCGGCGGCAAGGACTTCAAGACGGGGCAGACCCTGATGAAGACGGTGCTGTCACCGATGCTGAAGGCACGTCTCCTGGGGCTCCGCGGCTGGTACTCGACCAACATCCTCGGCAACCGTGACGGTGAGGTCCTGGACGACCCCGACAGCTTCCGCACCAAGGAGGTGTCCAAGCTGGGCGTGCTCGAGGAGATCCTGCAGCCTGGCGTCTACCCCAAGCTCTACGGCGACATCTACCACAAGGTGCGGATCAACTACTACCCCCCTCGCGGTGACAGCAAGGAGGGCTGGGACAACATCGACATCTTCGGCTGGCTTGGCTACCCGATGCAGATCAAGGTTGACTTCCTGTGCCGGGACTCGATATTGGCCGCACCCCTGGTGCTCGATCTGGCCCTCTTTGCGGACCTGGCCCAGCGGGCGGGGCTCAAGGGCGTGCAAGCTTGGCTGTCCTTCTACTTCAAGTCCCCGCAGCACGCTCCCAGCATCCATCCCGAGCACGACCTGTTCATCCAGCAGACCAAGCTCAAGAACACGCTCCGCTGGCTCATGGGCGAAGACCAGATCACCCACCTTGGCAGGGAGTACTACGAGGAGTGAGCGGATTGCCCGTGCCCGCCGGCCAGGAAGCGGCCAGTCTCAGCGCGACGGCCGCCCCACCGAGGCACAGCTCGGGCTCGCCCCAGTAAAGGGCGGCGGCGACCCGCCAGCCCCAATCGTCTCACGCCCACTGACCTGCCGTGGCACCGCCGCGCTGCGGTTTCGAAGCTGACGATGAGCGGTCCGGCGCAACGTAGCAGGCGCAGCACGGCGGAGTTGAGGAGCACCAGTGTTGACCCTGACACCGTGTGAGGGCCTATCCATGGTCTCGAGATGTTGAGCATCGGGGCATTCGCCCGGCTGGGACAGGTGTCACCACGGATGCTGCGGCACTACGACGAGCTTGGCCTCCTCGTCCCAGATCAGATCGACCGCGCCAGCGGCTACCGCCACTACGGCGTGCACCAGCTGGCACGGTTGCACCGCATCGTCGCCCTCCGCGACTTGGGCTTCGGCCTGGCGCAGATCCAGACGATGCTCGCCGGTGAGGTCACAGTCGAAGAGCTGCGAGGCATGCTGACGCTGCGCCACGCCCAGATTGAACAGGAGCTGGCTGAGAACCAGGAGCGTATCCGCCGAGTCAGAGCCCACCTCAGGGCACTAGAAGGGAGTGACGACATGGAACTGCAGGACATCGTCATCAAGCAGACGCAGCCGATCCGGGTGGCACGGGCCACGGCCTCCGGGCTCAGTCACGCCGACATCGGACCCGCCTTCGGCCGGCTGCTTCCCCAGGTCAGGGCCCACATCGAGAGGGAGGGAGCCGAGCCCGGCATCTCGGTCGGCATCTACGACGACGACGGCGGCAGCACCCGGGAGGGAGACCTGGTGCTCCACGCCGGCTTCGAGGTGGGCCGCCAGAAGGTGCCCGAGGGTGAGGGCGTGGCGGTGGTCAGCCTGGCGGTCATCGAGGTCGCGGCGGCCACCTACCGGGGAGGGGACGACGGGATCCCCGCCGCCTGGGAGTCGCTGGTCCGGTGGATAGACGACAGCGGGTACCGCCTGGTGGGATCGTGCCGCGAGCTCTACCACGAGTGGAACGACGACGACCCGTCCCAAAACGTGATGGAGCTGCAGCAGCCGATCGCCCGCTGACCCAGGCCGACCAGAGGCGCCCTCGGGCCATCGCCGACGGAAGCCTTCGCCTGGGCCACCGCGGCCCCCCTGCCCCGCCGCCCGTCGGCCTACTGATCCTCTGCGCTGGTGCTCCCCAGCAGGCCCTGCCATGACCAGAGGGGGATGGCCAGCGCGGCCGGCACGTCATCCGGGGACCGCTGGTAGCGGGCCATGGTGGCCGTGGTGGCCCAGGCGAAGTAGTCGTGGAGGACGGAACCAAGGGGCTCTTCGTTCAGGCCCACATCGGTCAGCGCCTGGTCGAAGCAGTCGATGGCCCGCCTATCCATCTCCTCGTGAGGGCCGTAGCCACTGTGGATGCGGACGACGTCGGCCTCACCGCCGTAGAGGCTGGAATAGGTCCTCGGACCTCCCAGTGCCTCGCCCCAATACGCGGCCAGACGTTCGCTGTGGTCCTGCCTCACCCCATGGCTGAAGGCATGGGCCACCACTTCGTCGGACAGCACCCGCTGATGCCACGCCCACGCCAGGCGCAGCAGCCCCTCCGCCCCACCCGCCGCCTCGAAGACGCTACTCATACGCGTGAACGATAGGCTCCTGAGGCTCCTGTGGGGTGGCCTCGCCTGTGGCGCTCGCGAGAGCTGGCGCGAGGCCTCCTACTGAGTCTCCACCACGCCTTGGGAGAGCTGGGCCAACAATGCTGGATAGGGACTCACGGTGCCGTCTCGGTCGGCCGGGCCATGGACCCGGCAGTGGCGCCCAGCCAGCGACAGCTGAGATCCGGGCGGCGCGGCTGGCCGAGGCTCAGTTCCCCCCGCCGACCGGGGCCGTCTCCCCGTCGAGGTTGGCGAAGTAGGCGGAGACGGCGTGGTCCAACAGTTCAGGGGTGAGCCGGGGCTCGACGCCGAAGTAGGCGGCGGCATGGACCAGGTGCTCCAGGATGTCCCGAGGCTCACAGCCGTGCAGCGGTCTCCCGGCCTTGCGGTAGTGCTCCTCGACCAGGTAGTTGACTGCCGCCGGGTCGTACTCCAGCCCGATCGAGTCGCAGACCCGGCGGAAGATGCGCCCGTACTCCACCACCGTGGGGTTGGGAACCTCCACCTTGTAGCGCACCCGACGCAGGAAGGCCTCGTCCACAAGGTCCATCGGGCGGAGGTTGGTGGAGAGGATCAGAACCTCGGTGAAGGGCACCCGCACCGTGGTCCCGGCCCGGCTGATGTTGAGGTAGTCATAGCCCGCCTCCAGCGGCACGATCAGGCGGTTGAGCAGGTCCTGGGGGCTCAGCGGCTGGCGCCCGAAGTCGTCGACAAGGAACAGGCCGCCGTTGGCCTTGAGCTGGTGCGAGGCTTCGAAGAAGCCCATCTGGGGGTCGAAGCTGAGCTCAAGCTCGCGCCCGGTCAGCTCCCCTCCGGCCCGGACCACGGGGCGGGAGCAGAGGGCCCAGCGGGTGTCGTGGGCGGGCAGGTCGGCCGTCACCGGGCGGTGGTGGACGGGGTCGAAGACCCGGATCACCTCGCCCTTGACGTAGATGGCGTGGGGCACGAAGATGGCGTCCCCCAGCAGTGAGGCACAGGCCTCGGCGATGCTGCTCTTGCCGTTGCCGGGCGGCCCGTAGAGGAAGATCGACTGGCGGCTGCCCAAGGCCGGTCCGAGTCGGTTGAGGACGCTGGGGGGCAGTACCAGGTGGTCGAGGGCGCCCCGCAGCATCTGGTGGGTGATGGGGTTGCTGCTGCGGCCCTGGTGGCGGGCCACCGCCACGTAGACGTCCAGGGGCACCGGGGCCGGCCCGGCGTACTGGCTCACCGCCACCAGTTCCTTGGCCCGCTCCCTGCCGGTGCGGGTGATCATGTACTGCAGCCCGTCGGCGAACTCGCTGCCGCCCACCGCCCCCCGGATCCCGGTGGTCGAGAGGTAGCCCTCATCGGAGAGGAACTTGAGGGAGTCGCTAACGATCGCCCACGGAAGGCAGACGTGTCGCGCCGCCTCCCGCCCCAGCATGGCCCCGTTGTAGTAGACGACCTTGAGGACCAGGTCGGAGATGAATGACGCGGGGATGCCGGCCTCCCGGGGGCTCTGGGGGACGGGTGGGAACCCGATCTGGCTCCGTTGGGGGCTGGGGGCCGTGATCGCGGCTGCGGACATTGGCAACTAACTCAACTTGGGATCGGGACCACTCCCGGACTGGATCTTGGCTCGGAGTCTGCCACCGGGGGGCCGTAACTCATCCCCGGGCCACAGCGTATTTGCAGGGTCGTGAAAGTCCCGCCATCGGGCCGTAACCTCGAACTTGGGCAAGTCCGCACCCGGACACCCGGCGAAGGCCTGGCATAATCGGGCGGCGGGGGGATAGGACAGGGTCAGCCTGAGCTGAATGCAAGAAATCACCGTCACCCCGCGCGAGCGGGCGTCTCTGCGGCGGCGGCGGGGGCTCAAAGCTCCGGCTCAGCCCGGGTTCTGGAAACGGTACCGCTGGGTTCGTAACCTGGCGACCGCCGTGCTGGCGGTGGTGTTGATCGCCTCCGCCGGCGCCGGGGCGGGGCTGATCGTGCTCTCGGCCTTCCAGGTGGGGCTGCCGGGGGTCTCCGCCCTGCCCCGGCTAGGACCTCCCCAGGACAGCCGGCTCTTGGCCAGCGACGGGACGCTCCTGGCGACCCTGCACGAACCTGGGGAGCACCACATCAAGGTTCCCCTGAGCCAGGTCAGCCCCTGGCTGGTCAAGGCCACGGTGGCGGTCGAGGACCGCCACTTCTACCAGGACACCGCCTCGGCCGACTTGCCCCGGATCCTGGAGTCGGGGATCAACGACTTCGTCCACCACAACGCCGCCCAGGGCGCCAGCACCATCACCGAACAGCTGGCCAAGATCTCCTTCCTCACCCCGCAGAAGACGATCACCCGCAAGGTCCGGGAACTGCTCCTGGGTTACGAGATCTCCCGCGTCTTCCCCCCCAACCAGATCCTGCAGATGTACGTCAACCGCATCAACTACGGCAACCAGTCGATCGGAGTGGGCTCCGCCGCCGAGCTCTACTTCCACATCCCCGCCAGCAAGCTGGATCTGGCCCAGTCGGCGATGCTGGCCGGCATCCCCGATGCCCCCACCGCCTACAACCCCCTCCTCTATCAGGGGGTGACCGGGTCCAAGAACCTGGCCAAGGACCGCCAGCAGGTGGTGCTCCAGGCGATGGTTCGCAACGGCTACATCTCGAAGAAGCAGGCGCGAGCCGCGTTCTCGGAACAGCTCACGTTCTATCCCTGGCAGGACAGCGAGGTGATCGAGGACCCCGACTTCGTCCAGTTCGCCGAGAGCCAGCTCCAGGCCCAGTTCGGCGACTCCTACCTCAACCCCGGGGGCTGGACGATCTACACCTCGCTCAACACTCAGGACCAGGCCCTGGGCATCGCCGACCTCCAGAATCCGGCCAAGGACGCGATGCTGGAGCGTGACTTCAACATCGGGGACGCCGCCCTGGAGTCGGTCGACCCCCGCAACGGCGAGATCCTGGCCATGGTCGGGACGACGGACCCCAGCGGCCAGTGGGGCCAGATCAACATGACCGACTCCCCGAGGCGCACGGGCTCCTCCTTCAAGATGTTCACCTACAGCGCGGCCATCGCCTCGGGCAAGTTCACCATGACCACCCCGGTGTTGAACGAGCCCATCGACATCAACGGCTACGCCCCGCTCAACTACTCCCGCACCTTCACCGGAATCTGCCAGGTCAAGATCTGCCTCGGCAACTCCATCAACGTGCCCGCGGTCAAGGTCGAGGACATCACCGGGCTCCAGAACGTGGTCGACATGGCGGAGCGGATGGGCGTGACCGGGCTCCTCAACCCCCAGAACACCTATGGCCTGGCCCTGACCCTGGGAGGCATGTCCCTGGGGCTGACCATGGTCAACATGTCGACCGGGGCCTCGGTTTTGGCCAGTGGCGGGGTCCTGCACCAGCCCACCACGATCATTCAGATCTACAAGGGCACCCGAAGCATTTACCGCTACAACGTGGCCCAGAACTCGAAGCAGGTGGTGCCGCCGGACGTGATCTACATCATGAACGAGATCCTGCAGAGCAACCAGAACCGCCAGCCGGAGTTCGGCATCGACAACGGCCTGACCATCCCCAACAGGACGGTCGCGGTCAAGACCGGGACCTCCGACTACGGCGTCGGCAACTTGGGCGGCATCGGCGACAACTGGGTCTTCGGCTGGACCCCGACGTTGCTCACCTCCACCTGGGTGGGCAACCCCAACTACTCCACCCTCTCAGCGGTGTCCTCGGGGATCTCCGGCGCTGCACCCCTCTGGCAGTCTTTCATGGAGCAGGCGCTGCAGTCTCAGCCCAATATCTGGTACACCAAGCCGGCGGACGTAGTCCAGGTGGGCCAGGGCGCCTACGCCGACTACTACTTGCCCAATACGGTCCAGAACGCCCACAAGGACGCCCCCTGCCCCGGCGCCTACACGTACAACTGGAACGGCTACTGCTGAGCCTCTAGGCGGCCCCGGCCGAGTCCGGCTCAGGCCCGGCCCCCGGGCCTGGGGGCCGGGATGGTTCAGCCGGCCGCGACCCCCTCCCCCGCCGGCAGCTGGCCCCTGATCCAGCGCTCGAGGGCGTCGTCAGACTCCCAGGAAGTGATCAGGGACACCCTGGGATTGGGCCCCGGATGGTGGACCACGTGCTGCAGCCGCTCGGTGTCGATCACCAGCTGCATCCCGGGGTGGAGGGCGATCAGGGTCTCGGTCGAGGGATCGTCCTTGTCTTCCCGCAGAATGAAGGTCGAGCGACCAGGGCTGTCGTCGAGCTCCAACCAGGCCCGGACCACCCAGCCCTCGCCCTCGGGGTTGAGCCGGTTGTTGTCGTCCACGTGGAGCTGGCCGCGGGCGGCGTCCTCGGCGCTGGGGTTGAGCTTGATCACCCGCACCCGGCCGAAGTTGCCACCTACCGACTTGACGTAGTTGACCAGGGTGGGGGCGACCTTCTCATTGGAGGTCCAGATCCCACCCTTGTCGGGCTTGCCGTGCTCCCAGAAGCCGTGGCACTCCATCTGCCCCAAGGCCGAAGCCAGGGGGGCGAAGTTGGTATCGCCCCCGCTCTTCCAATCGACGAACTCCAGGTTCTCCCACTCCGATCTGGGGATCGCCGGTCCGTCGTAGTCCTTGAGGACGACAAAACCACGCTCCGCCAGGATGTCCAGCTTGCGATGCATGCACTTCTCCTCTGACTGGGTCGCCACCACCCGGCCGAAGATCGGGGGGCCGCCCGCAATGCTATCGGCTCATCTCGGAGCTGGTCCAGCCGGAACTGCCGCCGACACCGGGGGCAGGACCGCCTGGGCCAATCTCTCCAGGCCATCGGCCAAGACCGAGTCGGGGAAGTAGCAGCAGACCTCGCCGACCCCCAGGTCGAGGTAGGCCTGGAGCTGCTGGGCGCAACCCTCGGGCGTGCCCACCAGCCGCCGCCCTCGAAAGGCGGCAGGGTCCTCTCCGTGGCGGTTGTGGCGCTCCGCCAGGAGGTCGGCCCGGGCGTCGGTGTCGGCCACCAGGCAGTCAATCACCAACCCCACCCGGACCGAGTCCGGACGCCTCCCGCTGGCGAGGCAGTGCTGGCCCAGGACCTCCAGCTTGCGGGCGACCCGGGAGGGGGGGCCGAAGAGGCTGCAGCCCTCGGCGTGGCGGGCCACCTGCCAGAGGGTGAGGCGCTCGCCGCCGCCGGCGATCCAGATCGGCGGCCCCGGACGCTGCACCGGTTTGGGATAGATCAGCGCCTCCTCGACCACGCTGTAGCGCCCCTCGAAGCTGGTGAGCTCGTGGCGCCAGCTGGCCCGCAGCAGCTCCGCCAGCTCCCCGCAGGCGAAGATCCGCTCCCGCAGCGGTCCCACCCGCATGCCGAAGCGCCGGGCCTCGCCCGGATCCGAACCTGCCCCCAACCCCACCTCCAGCCGACCGCCGCTGGCGACGTCGAGGACGGCCAGGCGCTGGGCCAGCTGGGCCGGCTGGTGCAGCGGCACCGCCAGGCACATGGTCCCGAGCCGGACCCGCGTCGTGGCCCAGGCCGCGGTCGCCAGCAGCAGCAGCGGGTCGAAGACGGGGCTCAGCGAGCCCCGGGGGCTGGCCTCGAGGTGGTCATAGACCCAGACGGCCCCGAAGCCGCTGTGCTCCGCCCGGCGGCCGACCCCGACCGCGGCCTCCCAGCGCTCGGTCGGCCCCATGGCGTCGGGGAACTCGCCTCGCCAGCCCTGGGGCAGGTAGCAGCCGAGGCGCAGCCCCGCTGGTCTCACCCAGCGCCTCCGTCGCGCTCGGGCGGGCGGGGCCGAACCCGACGAACTGGTCCCCACAGACTCTCCAGGTCGTAGTAGGCGCGCTCCCCAGGGAGAAATATGTGAGCCACCACCGAGTCGAAGTCGAGACAGACCCAGGAGGCATCCTCCAGCCCGGCGCGGGAGAGTGAGTGGCAGCCACGCGAGTGGGCCTGCTCCACCATCTCGCCGGCGATGGCGCGCACCTGGCGGTCGGTGTCACCCTCGCAGATGACGAAGTAGTCGGCGATGGTGGTGCGTCCCCGCAGGTCCGCCCGGACCACGGTCCGGGCCTTTCGCGCCAGCGCGGCGTCGGCCAAGAGCCGGCTCAGCTGCAGCGGCGTCATCCCTGGCGATTATCGCCCGGGCCGCCGCGGCGGCCGGGTCGGCTTGCGGTAGAGCTCGTGGGAGTGAATGTAGTCCGCCACCGGCTCAGGCAGGAGGTCGGCGCAGCTCTGGCCCCGGCCCAGCCGCTCGCGGACACTCCTGGCGGCCACCGCCGGGGCCGCCAGGTTCAGCGCCCGGGCCCCCTGAAGCGGCAGTCCGGCCCGGGCCAGCGCCTCCAGCGCGGCCTCCCCACCCTGGCGGCAACCGGCGCGGTCGAAGACGAGGATGCCGACCTCCTCCAGCAGGGCTGGCGCCTGCTCCCAGCGGCCGAGGCGGGAAGCAGCATCGGCGCCGAGGGCCAACCACAGCCGCCGCCTCTCGCCGCCCCGCCGCAGCCAGTCGACCGTCTCGAAAGTGACGCTCGGGCCCTGGTCCTCCAGCTCGCGCCGGCAGATCGAGACCAGGGGATCGCCCAGCGCCGCCAGGGCCAGCTCCAACATTTCCAGCCTGGCTTGCGGCGGCGCCAGGGGCGACCGCCGCAGACGGGGGCGCCCGGCGGGAACCACCAGCACCGGGAGACCGGTCTCGGCCCGCAATCCCCGCACGACCGCCAGGTGGCCTAGGTGGGAGGGGTCGAAGGTGCCCCCGAACATGACCAGGCCCGCGCCCTGCACCTACACCCTCAGGGGTTCATCGGCGGGGGCGGCTGCGGGTCGTCGCCCAGGGTGAAGCTGCTCTCGCCGATCCAGACTTCGGCCCCGGACTCGGCCCCGGCCTGCCTCAGAGCCTTCTCCACTCCGAGGCGCAGAAGCCGTCGCTGCAGGCTACGGAGCGCCTGCCCGTCCTCGAGATCGGTCATGGCCACCATCCGCTCCAGCGCCTCCCCCATCACCCGGTAGCCACCACCCTCCTTAGCTACGGAGATGTCCCGGCGCAGTCCCTGAGGACCGCGGTAGAGACGAAAGCCGGATTCTCCCTGGGGCTGGGGGGCCTTCTCCGCCGCACCGACCAGGCTGAGGAGCGTCTCCTCCAAGCGCCGGCACCCGACCCCGGTCTTGGCGGAGACCCCCAGGACCACGGGGTGATCGGCCCCCAGGCCCTCTGCGAATTGTTGAAGTCGGCGCTCGCCTTCCGCCAGGGAGAGCAAGTCGAGCTTGTTCAGCACCAGCAGGGTGGGACGGCGGACCAGCTCTGGATCGTGGCGTGCCAGCTCTCCCCGCACCGTCTCATAGTCCGTCACCAAGCGCTCCAGGCCCTGGGCCGCGTCCAGCAGATGGATGAGGGCCCTGGTTCGCATGAGATGTCGGAGGAAGGCCAGTCCCAGCCCCTGGCCCCGGTGGGCACCGGCGATTAGGCCCGGGACGTCGGCCAGGGTCAGGCTCAGGCCCCGGGGCAGCTCAGCCACCCCCAGGTTGGGGCTCAAGGTGGTGAAGGGGTAGTCGGCGATCTTGGGGTGGGCTCCGGTGAGCCTGGCCAGCAGGGTGGACTTGCCCGAGTTGGGCATCCCCACAAGGCCGATGTCGGCGATCAGGCGCAGCTCCAAGCGGACCCGGCGGCTCCTGCCCGGCTCCCCCAGCTCCCGCCGCCGGGGTGCCTGGTTGGTGGCGCTGGCGAAGTGGACGTTGCCCTTGCCGCCCCTCCCCCCCCGGGCCAGGACGGCGGTCAGGCCCGGTCGGTCCAGGTCAGCCAGGAGTCGGCCGCTGCCGACATCCCAGGCCAGGGTTCCCGCAGGCACGGCCACCACCCGGTCCCGCCCCGCGGCACCGTGACGCCGGGACCCGCCCCCCGGAGACCCGGCGAGAGCGCGCACCTCACGCAGCGCCAGCAGGTGTCCCAGGGAACTGAGGCCGGGTTCGGCGGCCACCACCACGTCACCGCCCCGACCTCCGTCACCGCCATCCGGTCCGCCCCGAGGCTGGAACCGCTCGCGGTGCAGGCTGGCCGAACCGGCCCCACCGGCGCCGGCGCTAACGTTGAACTCGACTTCGTCCAGGAACACGGGCTGCCTCGGCGGCGCGCCGCCGCTCTCGGCTCAGGCGGGCGGCGAGGCCGGCGCGGTTACCGAGGCCCGGGTCCGGTCAGTGCGATAGGGCTTGTACTCCACCGTGCCCCCGAGCAGAGCGAACAGGGTGTGGTCCCGGCCCACGCCCACACCCGGGCCAGCGAGGATCCGAGTGCCCCGCTGTCGCACCAGCACCGTCCCAGGGTGCACCACCTGGCCGCCGTAGACCTTGACCCCCAGGCGCTGGGACTGGCTGTCCCGGCCGTTGCGGCTGCTGCCCCCGCCCTTCTTATGCGCCATCGCCGGGCTCCGTCGTCGGCTGCCGCTTCGCGGGAGCAGAGGCTCCCGGCCGACGCCGGCCGGACGGCGGTTTGGCCGGACGGGGCCCCTGCGGCTCCGCGGCCCTCGCCGGGCGACCTCCGCGGGGCCGAGGGGCGGCGGGAGCGGTGGAGCTTCTTGATCCGGGTCTCGCCTTCGGGACTGGAGACTGGGCCTCCGCCGCCGGGGCAGGGGTCGCGGCCGGACTCACCGACTCCGGTGCTTCTGTCCGGCCACTGCGGCGGCGCCGTGCCGGCGCACCTGCCTCAGCCTCCGCCGCGGGGGCGCCCACCGCCTCGACCAGCAGCTCGGTGAGCTCGCTCCGGAACCCGCGGCGGCGGCGGTAGCGTTTCTTGGGCTTGTACTTGAACACCAAGACCTTGGGACCCCGGAAGTGGCGCATGGCCCGGGCCGAGACCGTGACGCCCTCGACCGTCGGTTGTCCCACCTGGGTTTGGAGCTGGTCTCCCTCGACGGCGACCACCAACCGAACATCGTCCAGTCGCACCTGAGAGCCGGGCTCGACCTCCATCCGGTCGACCAGCAGCCGCGCGCCGACGCTGGCGCGGTACTGACGCCCGCCGACCTGAACGATGGCGTACACCGGATCTCCCTGCTGGTGGCGGCTGGAGCGGGCGGGGCCCGGCCGCCCCGAGGGTCCGGTCCCCAGCGCCCACATCCGGCCAGCGAGTTTAGCAGGCCCCACTGGCCGCCCAGGACCGGGGCTTCTGCACTACGGCCCGGTGACGACCACCGGAGCCAGTGAGGTGTAGTCGTTTTGGATGTAGTTCTGGGTCTGGGACCCGGTGCTGGCCACCAGCACCGCCGTGCAGGTGTAGGTCCCGCGGGGCACCAGGGGCAGGACCTCCACGGTGAAGTTGATCGATACCACTCCCGGGCCGCCCGACCCGGCCCCAGGAAGGTCGATACCGCTCCAGTCGGGCACCTCCGTGCCTTGGTTGGGGGTCGTGGCGCCGCTCAGGCTGGCGTTGCCCGAGCTCCCGGCCGACGCGTCGTAGTCGAAGTCGTCGGGAAGGTTGATGCCGATGGAGGTGTCGGGGGCCTCACCGGAGCCGGTGTTGGTGACCGTCAGCTGGTAGGTGATCTTTGAGCCGGCGCTGGCCTGCGAGGGGTTGACCCGCAGTTCCAGGCTCAGGGAGGGGGCGGCAGAGATGCTGAGGGCCAGGGGTGTGCCCGAGAGGGTGTTCTGGTAGCCGGTGGCGTAGACGGCCGGCGAGAACTGGACCCGCGACACCGAGCCGGTGGCCTTGAGGGTGGCGGTGACCAGCACCTGCGAGCGGGTCCCGCTACCCCCGGGGCCCATGGCCCAGGATCCCCAGGTGAGCACCCGGTCCCCGGTCGACGGGGCGATGTCGGCCGAGCGCTCGGAGTTCCCGGTGGTGGCGGTGCTGACTGTCCCCAGATAGGAGAACCCGGCGGGGACGCTCACCCGGACGGTCACCCCGTCGACACTGTTCTGGCTGTAGTTGGCGACGGTGATCCGGACCTCGACCAAGGTGCCCTGGGGCACCGTGGGGGTGCCGGCGCTGCTCGAGGTGGCGATGACCCGGCTCGAGACCCGCAGCCCGCCCAGGTGGGTCGAGCCGCAGCCCCCCAGCAGCACCCCGGCCCCGAGCCCCACCGCCGCCACCCCTGCCAGCGCCGGGGGGGTGGCGAGCCTCAGCGCCCCCCTCCCGACCGGTTGGAGCTGGCCAGAGGACGGCGGGCGGCGGCGGCCTTGCCCAGCACCAAGTGGCGGTCGGGGGCGGTCGGCAGCGGCGCGGGATAGCCGACGCCGCTCAGGAGCTGCATCGCCATCTGGCAATCGAGCCCAATCACGGTGTCAGTGCGCCCGGCGATCGCGTCGACAAGGGAGCCCCCCAGCCCCTGGACCGCGTAGGAGCCCGCCCGGTCCAGGGGTTCACCGCCGGCGATGTACTGCTCCATCTCCTTGTCGCTGAAGTCGCGCATCCGCACCGCCGAGCGGGAGACCCCGGTCGCCTCCTTCTTGGTGCTGGCGCAGAGGGCGCACATGCCGGTCAGGACCACGTGGCGCTGGCCCCGCAGCGCGGTCAGCATCTCTCGCGCCCGCTCGACAGTGTGGGGCTTCCCCAGAGGCCCGGCGGGGCCGACCACGATGGTGTCGGCCGCCAGCAGAAAGGCGTTCTGGGCGTCGACCATCTCCAGGCCGGCATGGGCCTTGGTGCGTGCCACCAGCTGCACCGCCAGGTCAGCGCACATTCCCGGCACCATGCGCTCCTCGGTCTCGGGGCGAACCACGGTGAAACGGAGTCCCAGCTTGTGCAGGAGTTCCCGCCGGCGCTCGGAGCCGGACGCCAGGACTAGCTCAGCCACGGGCGGGCAGGCCTCCCAGGCTGGGGACGGCAGCCGCTGCCGCTGGAGGCACTTCCCCCCATTGGCAAGGGCTTCACGGGACATTGAGTTTAGCAGCGGTGCCCGAGCCATCCGGGGAGCGGCGGCGCCAGACGACCGAGCCACCGCTCCCGCCCACCGCCGCCAGGACCAGCCCCAGCACCCACCAGGAGAGGAGCACCCCGGGGAAGAGGAGCTGCCGCAGCTGAGGCAGCAGCAGGAGCAGACCCATAGCGGCGGCCGCCACCCAGCCGCAGCTCCGAACGGTTTCCTCCCCCCCCGCCCCGCCGAACCAGAGCAGGGGCAGCCCCAGGGCCAGCGACCCCAGGAGCACCCGGCCGGCCTCGGCCCCGGGGCCACCGGCCCCCAGGACCCCCTCCCAGCTGCCAGTGCCCAGCGACAGGGCCAGGATCCCCAGTCCCAGGGACCAGGCCGCCAGCAGGGTCAGACCCAGGCCCCGGTGCCGGACCGGGGCCGCCAGCCAGGCCAAGGCGAAGAGGCCGGCCAGGCTGAGCCCGAGATTGCCGAGCTCGCTGCCCCCGGCCCAGGAAATGCCCACCGGAGCGACCGGGTTGCCGGGGAAGGGCAGCGGCACCAGGGCGACGGTGGCCGCGGCGACTCCCTGCAGGCTTCTGGCGGGCTCCGAGGCCCACGAGGCCAACTGCCCCAGCGGCCGCCGCCGGCCAACCGCCGCGGCCACCAAGGCCGCCAGCACCGCGAGGCCGCCAGGGTAGATGACCAGGGCGCCGCAGAGGGCGAAGCCCAGGAGGAGGTGGTTCAAAGCGGGGACCCGAAGGCGCCCCCCACCATGGGGAGCACCACCAACCCCAGGGCCAGGACCCCGAGCCCGGAGGCGGTGGGGGCCAGCTCCCGGAGGCGGATCCCGGACCCGGGCTGGCGCAGGCAGTCGCGCACGCCGAAGCCGCAGGCCGCCAGCAGCAGCCCCAGCGCCAGCAGCGCGACCGCCACCTCCTCTGGGCCCATGAAGGTCACCGCCGCCACCACCAGGAAGCGGCCCGCGAATCCGCCGAAGGGCGGGATTCCCGTCAGGCCCACCCAGGTCAGCAGGCGCGAGCGCGTGGTGGCGGGGTCGCCCAGGGCGGTGCCCGCCAGCCAGTGCGCCACGATCAGAACCAGGGCCGCCGCCATCCCGGTGAGGTCGCCACTGCCGATCCCGACGCACATCAGCCCCGCGTCGGCCTGCAGCACCCGCCAGTAGCGGCGCTCAGGGGCGGCGACGCAGGCGGCGCAGGCCCAGAAGATTGCCGTGGCCAGCCCCAAGGAGACCAGCAGCAGCTGGATGACCTCGGTGAGCGCTGGTGGACCCCCGGCCATCACCCGCGCCAGGGCCACGACCGCAACTGGGATCAGCCAGATCCGCCAGAGCCCGGCCTCGGCCTGGGGAATCGCCGAAATCGCCCCCACCCAGCTGGAGACGGGCAGCAGCCCGGTCAGGGCGCCCAGGCCGCCGACCCAGAGCATGCCGACTACGGCGGCGGGCACGGCCCCCAAGCGAAGTGACGGAAGCAGCACCGCGCCCGCCAGCAGGGCGCAGAGGGCAAGGGCAGTCTGGCGTCCCAGGCTGCGGAGCGGAAGGAGCGGCCCCACCAGGTGCTGCCAGCGCACCCAGGTGAAGGCCGCCATGAAGCTGAGAAGCAGGACCATGGGAAGCACCCCCTGCACGACCAGGGCCGCGCAGGCCGCAACTCCGACCACCACCGTGGAGGCGATGCCGCTGCCGCTGAGGCGGGCGGCCCCGGAGCCGAGCTGCTGCAGGGTCAGCGCCGCCCAGCCCCCCACCAGGATCCCGAACGGTAACCGGGTCAGACCCAGTCCGCCCAACCCTGGCACCGTCAGTCCCGGGCCCCGGGCCTTGAGCGAGAGCACCAGGACCAAACAAACCGCAGCGGCCGCCAGGAGCAGGAGCAGTTGGGGGAGCACCCGAAGGCGCCGGCCGAGCCACGCCGCGCCTGCGGCACAGATCAAAGCCCAGGCCAGACCGGGCGCCAGCCAGAGGGTCACTTGGCAGCCTCCCAGGGGGTACCGCGGGCCACAGCGAACAACCCGAGCGCTGGCGCGCCGGCGACCAGGGCCGCGGCCAGCAAGGACGACTCGGGGAGGCTCAATAGGAGGAAGGCGGCACCGCCCATTCCGGCACAGAGGCCCCCCAGTCCTAGGTCAGCGGGTCCGCGGCCAGTCCCGATCCGGATGAGGCCGACCTCGAACACGAACAGGCAGGCGAAGGCGGGACCCTGGGTGGCGACAGTACCGGCGGCCAGGTGGCCCGAGAGGAGCCGGGCGGTGAACAGGCCAGCAGCGCCGAGGATGGCCCGCAGGCTGCGGAGGCCGAACACGCGCTGCTGGAGCGTGACCGGCGCCGAGCCCAGCAGCTTCACCCCCCAGTCCAGCCAGGGGAGCCAGGAACCGGCCAGGACCAGGACCCCGAAGCCCACGCCCAACGCCGCCAGGACGCCGAACCCCGCCGCCCCGGTGGCGAGCGAGGCCACCGCCCCTAGGCCCAGCCCCAGGGCGATGGCGCTGATTGCCATCCCCCTCAGGCCGGCGGCGAAGAGGGCAACGGCTCCGGCCAAAAACCCGGCACCGGCGAGGAAGGCGGCCCCGGTCATGGGCGCACGTACTCGGCCAGCAGCCACGCTGCCGCCACCGCCCCCGCCAGCCAGATCCAGACAGGGCGCTCGGTCACCTCCCGGTCGGCGAGCTCGAGCATGGTGGCGCAGCCTCCCAAGAGTCGAGGGCCCAGGCCTAGCAGCACGAGCTGCAACCGCAGCCAGGCCGGCGCCAGGGGGAGCACCAGCGCCGGGGGAGCCTTCGCCGGCGGCGGCGCCGGGCCCGCCGACATAGGACCGGCAGCCAGCCGCAGCGCCCCGGCGGCAAGCAGGCCGACGGCGCCAAGGACGAGGAGGTAACCCCCGGGCCAGAGAAACCCTGGAGCCAGCAGTGAGAGCGGATCTGGAGCGATGAGGACCGTCGGGCCGAGCTGGCCCGGGGGGACCAGAGCTGCGGCCGCCACCGTCACCGCCCAACCCGGCAGGGCCGCCGCCGCGGCGAGGCCAAGTGCGGGCACCCAGAGCGGCCAGGGCCAGCTCCCAGAGGATCCGACCAGCACTCGGAGCCGGAAGCCGGCAAAGACCAGGGCCACCAACGCGCCGAGATACGCCAGCGCCGGTGTGACGCCCAAGACCAGACCGGCCCGCAGGGCCAGGTCCAGACCCAGCAGGGCCAGCGCCAGGGTGGCGAAGCAGGGCAGGATGCCAGCGGCACCGCCAAGCCGCCGGCGGTGGACCGATTCGGCCACCGAGGCCGCCCCGCCGCCCGCGCCCGACCGGGGCAGGAGTGCCCGGGGCAGGAAGGCGGCCGCCATGTCCACGAACAACCCGGCAGCCAGGGCCAGCAGGGTCCCGTCGGCGCTGTTCTGACCGAACCCCACCACCACCAGGGCGGCCTGGGCCAGCAGCAGCGCCCGCAGTCCGCCGGTTCGGGTGGACCGCACCAGTGATTGCCACAGGGCCGCAGCCCCCAGCGCCAGCGCCAGCAGATCGAGGCAGGTGCCAAACCAGGGCGTGGGCCAGGACCCACCGCCCAGGCCGAGGACGCGCAAAAACAGCACCAGCGAGGTGGGAATCGCCACCACCGCCAGCCAGTCGCCCACGTCCGCGCCCCTCGACCCGGCCCCGGCAGCCCCGGCGAGTGCGCAGCCCAGAAGTCGGACGACTACCGGAAGCAGCAGCACCCCCGCCAGGGCCGGGGTCACATACCCCGTGGGGATCTGCTGGAGGCCCAGGGTTGAGGTCCGGTGCCAGAGCTCCACCAGTGCCGCCAGCCACACCAGGCCAATCGCCTGGTCAGCACCCAGTGCCCACAGCATGCGCAAGCTCGCCGCCCGCCGCCGGCGTGCGTAGCTCAGGCCGATGCCCCCTGCTGAGGAGAGCTGGAGACCGATGTACAGGGAGAGAAGGTCGCCGGCGAAGGCCGCGCCAACGGCACCCAGGGCCGCCAAACCCAGGGCGGCCGAGGCTAGCGGCTCCTCGTCGTGGGCGGCCCAGCTGACCACCAGTGCGGCGACCAGCACCATGATCGCCAGGGCGGCTCCGCTCCGGTCCACGGCCAGGGTCACAGGCAGGTTGGGAGCCAACTCCCAGAGGGTCGTAGTCACGGTGCCGCCCGCCTGCAGCTGGTAAAGGAGGGAGACCGCATCCGCCAGGGCCAGCAGCAGGCCCAGCCGAACCGCGGACCTGGCCCAGACCGCAGCCATCGGACGCGGCTGCCCCACGACGGAGGCGACCAGGGCGGCACCCGCCAACAGGAGCAACAGCAGCAGGGGCAGCGCCGACAGCGGCGGCATTCAGGCCGCCCCGATCAGCTCTCGGTCAGCCGCCGCAGCAGAGCTTCTCGCTGGCGGACCTCCTCCACCCGGTCGCGCGCGCCCTGGACCACTTCCGCGGGGGCCTTGGCGGAGAACGGGCCTGCCAGCTTGCGCTCCAGACCTGCGCGGCGGGCGCGGGCCCGCTCTAGCTCTCGCTGGGCCGCCTCCCGCCACCGACCCGAACCCACCCCCGGTCCCCCGACCAAAGAGAGGGTGGTCCTCCCCGCCACCACCTGGGCCAACCCGCCCGAGGCCGGGTGAGCCCCGTCGGCCCAGCGCACGGGCAAGATCTGGGCGACGTAGTCCCTCACCTCAGGCAGCGCCAGCTCCGGGCCGGCTGCGGTCACCGCGAACGGCAGCCGTTCGCCGCCCCGGGCAGTTGGCAGTCCCAGATCCGTGAGCCAGCTGCGGAGGGCCTGCACCAGTCCGACGCAGTCCGACATCGCCACTTCCGCTTCGGGGTCACGCCACTCGGCCCGGGTCTCCGGCCACGGTGCCAGGTCCAGGCTCGCGGGCGTGCCCTCAAACTGCTGGGCCAGCGCCTCGGTGATGAAGGGCATGATCGGGTGGAGCAAGGTGATCGTCTGCAGCAGGGCTGTGCGGGTGACCCACAGGACCACCTGATCCCGCTCCTCCAGGCGGGATTTGGCCAGCTCCAGGTACCAGTCGGCCAGCTCGTGCCAACTGAAGCCATAGACCGAGTCAATGGCGGAACCGTAGTCGAAAACGGAGAGGGCCCGGGTCGTCGCGGCGGTGGTGCGGGCCAGCCGCGAAAGTATCCAGCGCTCAGCCAGGGCCAGGCTTCCCCGGGTTGGTGCAGGCAGCTCTGGAATCAATCCCGAACCCCCTTCAGGGAAGTACCCGAGATGCAGCAAGCGGGTCATGTTCCAGAGCTTGTTGGCGAAGCGGGCGTAGCCTTCGATCTTGGTCTCGTCGAAGCGGGAATCCTGGATCCCCACGGCGACGCTGGCGGCCCAGGCGCGCAGCGCGTCCGCGCCGTACTTCTCCACCATCGCCAGTGGGTCGACCACGTTGCCCCGGCTCTTGGCCATTCGGGCGCCGTCGGCGCCAAGGACGGTGGCGTGGACCACGACGTCGTGGAAGGGGATCTTCCCGGTGAACCGCAGCCCCATCATCACCATTCGCACCACCCAGAGCTGGAGGATCTCGCGGGCGGTGCTGACCACCTGGGTGGGGTAGAAGCGCTCGAGCGCCGGGCTCGGCTCGGGCCACCCGAGGATGGCGAAGGGCCAAAGCGCGCTGGAGAACCAGGTGTCGAGGACGTCCGGGTCGGGGACCAAGTCCTTGGCGCCGCACTCCGGGCAAGCCTCGGGCTCGTCGACCCAGGCGAAGCTGTGACCGTTGCCGCAGTTACTGACCGGGATGCGGTGTCCGAGCCAGAGCTGGCGGCTTATGCACCAGTCGTGCAGCCCCTCCAGCCTGCCCAGGTACTGGCGCCCGAACTGCTCGGGATGGAGGCGTATCCGCCCTCTGGCCACAGCCTCGGCCGCCGGCCCCGCCAGGGGGGCGACCCTGACCCACCACTGCTCTGTCACCAGCGGCTCGATCACGGTTCCGCAGCGGTCGCAGTGGCCCACCTGATGCACCAGCGGTTCCTCTCGGACCAGGGCTCCTGCTTCTTTGAGCAAGTCCGCCGCCACCGCCCGGGCCTCCAGGGCGGGAAGACCATCCAGCGCCGGCAGCCCGGGGGCGATCATGGTGCCCTCTGGGGAGATCACGGTGACCACCGGTAACTTGTGGCGCTCCCCGATCTCGTAGTCCTCCGCAGAGTGACCCGGGGTGACCTTGAGGGCACCGGCGCCCAGCTTGGGGTCCACCGCCGAGTCCGCTATGACCGGGATCGGCCTGCCCAGGAGCGGCTCTCGCACCTTGCGGCCAACCAGGTGCCGAAGGCGCTCGTCGTCAGGGTGAACGGCAACCGCCACGTCGGCCAGGATGGTTTCGGGCCGCGCCGTCGCCACCACCACCGCCTCCTCGGTGCCGCCTTCTATCGGATAGGCGACGTAGTAGAAACGGTCCTCTCGTTCGCGGTAGTCCACCTCCTCATCGGAGATGGCGGAGCGGCAGCGGGGGCACCAGTTGACGATCCGCGGGCCACGGTAGACCAGACCCTGGCGGTGGAGCTCGGCGAAGACGATCCGGATCACGCGCACGTAGTCGTCGTCCAGGGTGAAGCGCTCTCGCGACCAATCGCAGGTGGCGCCCAGGCGGCGCAGCTGCTCCAAGATCCGCCCCTGGTACTGGCTGTACCAGGCTTCTACCCGGCGCCCAAATGCCTCGCGCCCCAGCTCCTCCTTGGTCGTCCCCTCGCTGGCCAGCTGGCGCTCGATCACGTTCTGGGTGGCGATGGCGGCGTGGTCGGTCCCCGGGAGCCAGCAGACCTCCAGGCCCTGCATCCGCTGGAAGCGACAGAGCGCGTCCTGGACCAGCGTATTAAGCGCGTGGCCCATGTGCAGCGATCCCGTGATGTTGGGCGGGGGCTGGGCGATGGAGAAGGGTTGCTTGGAGCTGGTGGGGTCCCCGCTGCCCACTCCCAACTCGAGCCAGCGTTGACTCCAGAAGCGCTCCGTCGCCTCCGCCTGGTAGGCGGCCTCCACTCTCGCTCCCGGCCTTCGCCTAGGAGCGGACCGGAGCGACCGCCAGTTCCGCCGCCACCAGGCGCGCCGCCTCCACCAGGTTGCGCAGAGCTGGCTCCACTTCGGCCCAGCCGCGGGTCTTCAAGCCGCAGTCGGGATTGACCCAGAGGCGCTCGGCGGGGATCACTCGAACCGCCTGCCGCAGCCTCTGCACCATCTCCTCCACCGAGGGCACCAGCGGCGAGTGGATGTCGTAGACACCGGGCCCCACCTCGTTGACGTACCCCTCGTCGGCAAATGCCTGCAGCAGGGACATGGCCGAGCGGGCCGTCTCGATGTAGAGGACGTCGGCGTCCAGTTCGGAGATGGCGTCCATGATCTCCCCGAACTCGGAATAGCACATGTGGGTGTGGATCTGGGTTCCGGCCCCGGCCCCGGCGGCGGCCAGGCGGAAGCTGTCCACCGCCCAGCGCAGATACTCCGGCTGCTGGCTTCGCTGCAAAGGCAAACCCTCGCGGAGCGCCGGCTCATCGATCTGGATCACCCTGATCCCCGCGTCCTCCAGGGCCCGGACCTCGTCCCTCACGGCTAGCGCGATCTGGGTGCAAACCTCACGCCTAGGCAGGTCGTCCCGGACGAAGGACCACTGCAGAATGGTCACCGGGCCGGTGAGCATTCCCTTGACCGGGCTCTGGGTGAGCGACTGGGCGAAGGTCGCCCACCGCACCGTCATGTCTGCGGGTCTGGAAACGTCGCCGTAGAGGATCGGGGGCTTGGCACAGCGGGAGCCGTAAGACTGGACCCAGCCGGCCTGGGTCGTGAGGAACCCGTCCAGCCGCTCGGCGAAGTACTCCACCATGTCGTTGCGCTCGGACTCGCCATGAACCAGGACGTCCAGGCCCACGTCCTCCTGGAAGTGGATGGTGCGGCGGATCTCCTCCTCGACCATCCCGTCGTAGTCGACCTGAGTCAGCTCGCCCCGGCGCAACCTGGCCCGGGCCTGACGCAGCTCCCTGGCCTGGGGAAAGGACCCCACAGTGGTGGTCGGCAGGATCGGCGGGGCCACGCTCTGCCTCCAGATCAGGCGCCGGGAAGGCCCGTCGCCGGGTCGGTTCAGCTGCTCCGGCGTCACCTGGGCCAGGCGCTGCCGCACTCTCTGGTCGGTCACCCGTCCAGATCCGGCGCGGCCCGCGCACGCCGCGCGGGACGCGTCCAGGCGCTGGCCCAGCTCCACCGCCCCCACCGGGGCATGGGCCAAGTCCGCCAGCTCAAGCAGCTTCTCCTCGGCGAAGGCCAGCCACGAACGCAGTTCCGGGTCGAGGGCCGACTCGGCCTCCAGGCTCACGGGTACGTGCAACAGCGAGCAGGAGGGGGCGACCATCACCCTCGCCTCCCCCAGCTTGGTCACCGCCTCTCGGATGAGGCCCAGCGCTGGCCCTGGGTCGGTGCGCCAGACGTTGCGTCCGTCGACCACACCCAGCGAGAGCGCCATCGCCTCGGGCACCAGTTCCAGCGCCCGGCTCAGGTCCTCGCGGCCCCGGATCAAATCGAGATGGACCGCGTCCACCGGCAACTCCAGAACCGCCGCCAGGTTGCCACCCAACCGGCCGAAGTATGAGGCGAGCAGCAGCTTGAGGGAGGGCGCCGCCGTTCTCAGTTCCTGATAGCTGCGCTCCAGAGCCTCCAGCACCTCCACCGACACCTCCTGGGCGAGGCAGGGCTCGTCGATCTGGACCCACTCCGCCCCGGCCGCCTCGAGCTGGCGCAGCAGCTCGGCGTAGACGGGCAGGAGCCCGTCCAAGAGCTCCAAGGGAACGCTGGCCAGACCGTTGACCCGGCTCAGACGCAGAAACGTCACCGGGCCGAGCAAGACCGGCCGGGTCAGCATCCCCAACCGCTTGGCCTCGACAAACTCGTCGACGGGCTTTGTCGGACCGAGCTCAAAGCCCTGGTCCGCCTCCAGCTCAGGGACCAAGTAGTGGTAGTTGGTGTCGAACCACTTGGTCATGTCCAGAGGGACAACCTCCCGTTCTCCCACTGCTCCCCGGGCCATGGCGAACATCAGGTCCAGGGGCCGTGCCAGACCCAGCCCACTGAAGCGCTTCGGGACTGCCCCCACCGTCAGCGCCATGTCCAGGACGTGGTCGTACAGCGAAAAGTCATTGCTCGGGATGTGCTCGAGCCCTGCCCGGCGCTGTATCTCCCAGCGCTCCCGACGCAACCTGGACGCTTCGGCCAGCAGCGCCTCGGAGTCGAGGCTGCTGGACCAGTAACCCTCCAGGGCGCGCTTCAAATCACGCTGGCGTCCGATCCGAGGATAGCCGAGGTTGGTGGCAATTGGCATGCGCGCTCCCGCACTGGTGACCGGGCTCTGGCTCGCCTCAGTCTACCGACCTTCTGGCGGCACTCCTCGACCCTGGTCCCGCCTGCGGCGGCCCCGGCCTCGGCGCCGTGGACAAGTGTGCGTTGCCCATCCTATTTAGATCCGCGATGAGTCGGGGGGACGCCGCGGGCGTCCTGGGCTGCGCCGAGCTGCGCTCCTCCCAACCACGCTGGCGTTGATGGTCGTCTTCCCCCGCCCCGTCCTAGCCCCCCGCCCCGGCGCCGGGCCCGCCCGCGCCTGCCACCTGAGCCGCTCCCCGGGGGACCGTCAGGCGGGGACCGCCTGAGGCTCGTCCTCACGGTAGATCTCGGGCTCGGTCGCGTCCAGTATCGAGCGCTCGGTGATGACGCAGCGCTTGATCTCGGGGTGGGACGGGATGTCGAACATGCTGTTGAGCAAAACCGACTCCAGGATGCTGCGCAGACCCCGGGCGCCGGTCCCCATGGCCAGCGCCTTGCGGGCCACCGCCCGCAACGCCGCCTCCTCGAACACCAGCTCCACGTCATCCAGCGAGAAAAACTTCTGGAACTGCTTGACGAACGAGTTCTTGGGCTCGGTCAGGACGCGGGTGATGTCGTCTTCGTCGAGGCAGTCCAAGGTCACCGTGACCGGCAGACGCCCGACGAACTCCGGGATCAGTCCGTATCGGAGCAGGTCTTGCGCCGTCAACTCGTGCAGGATCTTGGTACTCTGCTTGTTGCGCGCGCCCGACTGCTCGGCGCCGAACCCGATGGTGCGCTGGCCGATGCGCTGGTCGATGATGCGCTCCAGCCCATCGAAGGCGCCGCCACAGATGAAGAGGATGTTGGCGGTGTTTATCTGAATAAAGTCCTGGTGAGGATGCTTGCGCCCTCCCTGAGGCGGCACGTTGGCGACCGTGCCCTCCAGGATCTTAAGCAGCGCCTGCTGCACCCCCTCGCCCGAGACGTCACGCGTGATAGAGGGGTTGTCGGACTTGCGTGAGATCTTGTCGATCTCGTCGATGTAGATGATCCCGCGCTCCGCCCGGCCGATGTCGAAATCGGCGGCCTGGATCAGGCGCAGAAGGATGTTCTCCACATCCTCACCGACATAGCCCGCCTCGGTGAGGGAAGTGGCGTCCGCGATGGAGAAGGGAACGTCGAGAATACGGGCCAAAGTCTGGGCCAGCAGCGTCTTGCCGCAGCCGGTCGGGCCCACCAGGAGTACGTTCGACTTCTGCAGCTCGACGTCCCCTGTGTCCTTGGCCCCGTTGATGCGCTTGTAGTGGTTGTAGACCGCGACCGCGAGCACCCGCTTGGCCTGGTCCTGGCCGACTACGTACTGGTTGAGCGACGTCCAGATCGACTGGGGGTTGGGAACGACCCCGCTCCGCGGCCGCCGCGAGGGAATGGTCCGCGAGTCCTCCTCCAGCACCTCCTGGCAGAGCTCGATGCACTGGTCGCAGATGTAGACTCCGGGACCGGCGATCAGCTTGCGGACCTGCTCCTGCCCCTTGTTGCAGAAGGAACAGCGTGTGTGGCGGCGGCGGTCCTCTCGCTCGGTCATGCGGCGTCACCCGGCCCTGGCCGCGTCAACTCCCGAGCGGCGCGTTCCAAGCAGCTTCGGCAGATTGCGGCCCCCTCAGCGCCTCCGGCGACCACTGCGGTCGCAGGGCTGCCACAGAAGTCGCAGCACCGACCCGGATCGCGCAACACCATCGGGGGCCTCCGCAGCCCCCGTCTCGAACCGTGGCTCCCGGTCTCTCGAACTGTCACCTGGTGCCTCTCGGTGTGCCCGGGTCTCAGCGGCTGGAGGGGCTCTTCTCCGGCACCGCCGCCCCTGTTTGTACCACCTGTGGCTCTGGGGAAGGCTGCTCCGCCTGGGCAACCACCTGCTCCAGTCCCCGGTGTCCGCTGATGATGTGGTCGATCAGGCCATACTCCAAGGCTTCGTCCGGGGACATGTAAAAGTCGCGATCGGAGTCGCGGGTGATCTGGTCGACGGGCTTGCCGGTGTGCTGGGCCAGGATCTGGTCCAGAATCCGGCGCAAGCGCAGGATCTCCTGGGCCTGGATCTGGATGTCCGAGGCCTGACCCTGGAAGCCTCCCGAAGGCTGGTGCATCATGATCCGGGTGTTGGGCAGGCTGAAGCGCATCCCCTTGTCGCCTCCTGCCAGCAGGAGGCAGGCGAAGGACGCGGCGAGGCCCATGCAGAAGGTGCTGACCCTGGGCTTGACGTACTGCATGGTGTCGTAGATGGCGAGTCCCGCCGAGACCGAGCCGCCCGGGCTGTTGATGTACAGGTTGATGTCCCGCTCGGGCTCCTCGCTCTCCAGGTAGAGCATCTGCGCCATCACCAGGTTGGCCACCTGGTCATCGATTGGCGTGCCGATGAAGATGATCCGGTCCTTCAGCAGGCGGGAGTAGATGTCGAACGCTCGCTCTCCCCGACTGGTCGTCTCGACCACCATCGGCACCAGAGCCATGGCCACCTCCTAACACCTTGGCCGCGGCGCCGGCCGCAGACTGCCGCGAGTATACCCAAGGGCTTCTGGAACTAGACCGGGCGCGCCTCCTCGGGCGGCTCTCCTCGGGCCAGGGCCGCCACCAGCCGCCGCGCCGCCCCCAGCCGCAGCTCTCGCCGCAGCGGTTCCCGCGCCCGGCCCCGGGACGACTTGGACGCACCCTTGGCAAAGATGCCGTTCAAGGCGGCGTCAACCTCGGCTTCGGCCACTTTGACGTCCTCTCTCCGAGCCAGCTCCTCGAGCACCAGCTCCGTCTGTACCCGCTCCACTGCCGGTTGTCGCCGTTCGCCCCGGAGCTGCTCCAAGGACTTCTGGTCTGCCGCCAGCAGCTGCTCCAGACCGACGCCGGAGGCCAAGAGTCGCAACTCGAAGTCCTTGATCTGATGGTCGATCTCGCGCTGGACCATGATCTCGGGAACCTCCACCCGGGAGATGGCCAGGAGCTGTTCCACGGCCTTCGCCTCCTGGTCTTGCTCGGCTCCGGCCAGCGCCTCCTGCGCCAGCTGCTCACGCAGGTACTGACGCAACTGTTCCAGATTCTCGCCGCGACCCACGATCGTCGCCAGGTTGTCGTCCAGCGCTGGGAGCCGCTTGGCCTGGATCTGCTCCACCTCGACCGTGACCTGCACCAGCTCGCCGCGCAGCTCGGGCCGGCCGTACTCCTCGGGCAGGGTCAGGGTCGCCTCCAGCGGTTCTCCCACCTTGGCCCCCACCACCTGCTCGGCCATCCCCGGCAGCAGGTCCTGGCGCTCAAGATCCAGGGTCTGGAGCTGTCCCGCGCTGCCCACCACCTCTTCCCCGTGACGCATCGTCAGCCGTGCGGTGACGACGTCGCCCAGTTCCGCTGCCCGGTCGCCCGCATCCTCAAGCTGGGCATAGCGCTGGCGCAGCGTCTCCAGGGTGCGCTCAAGGTCCGCCTCACCCACCTCCTGGGGGACCAGCGGAACCCTGAGGCTGCGATAGTCTCCCAGCTCGACCTCGGGACGGAGCGTGACGCTGGCGGTGAAGCGGAACGGCTGTCCCCTCTCCAACACCACCTCCGACACCTCCGGCTGGGAAACAGGCTCCAGTTCCGCCTGGGCCAGCGCCCGACCCCACACCGAGGGCAGCAGATCGTCGATGGCGTGCTGACGCAGGGCCGGCCAGCCAAGGGCCCGCTCCACCACCGCCGCCGGGGCCTTGCCCGGCCGGAACCCGGGAAGCCGGTAGCGCTGGCCCAGGTGGCCGACGGCCAGACCCAGCGCCCGCTGGACCTCGTCCGGCGGCGCCACCACGTTGAGGCGGGCCTGTGACCCCGGCAGGCGCTCGACGCTGACCTCGAGCTGGGCTGGGTCGGAGCTCACTGCACTCATGCTCTAGCCAATCAGGGTAGCCGCTGCGCGGACCGAGGGTCGAACTCGGACGGGTGTTACCCCACGGGGTCCTAAGCCCCGCGCGTCTGCCATTCCGCCATCCGCGCCCGCCGCGGGCGGCGCAGCCCCGGGGCGGGCCGAGTATAGGCGCTTCAGGACCGAGCGGTAGCGTGGCCCGGGGTTGGCCGCTCCCGGTGAAACAGCCACCGTTGAGGTCCGTTGCATAGGGCGAGGGCAGAGGCTTTCTGGATCGGTGCCAGGGCCAGCCCGATCAGGGAGGATCTGATCGTGAGCACGAACGTCGATGCGCCCGAGGAGACCACCCGCACAGGCGAACTGACGACCCGCCGCGAGGTGGTGGAACCGAGGAAGAGGGGTCGTGTCAGCGGCTACCGCTACCGCAGGGGTTGGCACGGTCTGAGATTGGGGGAACTGGTCCTGCTCAGCGTCCTGATCGTGGACGCGTTCTTGGCATTGGATTTCGTCTTCCGCGCCACGGCGCTCGCCTACGACGGATTCGTTTCGGTTGTTACCACCGTTGGCAACGCCTTGGCCAGCCCCTTCGCGGGGATCTTCGGCCCCAACACCTACCGCCTGGGACACACCAATTTTTGGGCCGCGCTGCTGGCCCTGGTGGTCTACTTTCTAGCCGCCATGGTGGTGATCCGCCTGCTGCACCTGATCACGCATCCGGTCAGGCGCCCCGTGGTCTGACGCCAGGAGGCGACCGGGTTTGGCAGGGGGCCGGAGGCGAGGGCCAACCGGCGGGTCCACAATCGCCTCCGGCCGCTATAGGATGACGGCTGGGCCGCCGCCTGAGCGGCCGGCAGGGTCCCGTGGGTTGGACGGCCCTTGATGGAGGTCGGCATGGTGGAACTGGTGGGAGCGTCTCTAGAGCAACTGGAAGCCAGGGCGACGGTCGCGAAGATCGAGCAGAAGGCCCTCCAACTCTCGGCGCTGCTGCGTGAGCTCGACAACCATCCGATGACCCTCGACTCGTCGATCCGCGAGGAGCTCGATGCCGCCCTGGACCAGCTCGGCTGCCGCATCGCAGCCACCCGGGCCCTGGACCAGCGCCAGGCCAGCGCGATCGTCGGCTGATACCGGAACCAGGCTAAAATCCACTTCGCCAGAGCGTCGGCGCCCATAGCTCAGCCCGGATAGAGCACCAGACTACGGATCTGGGTGCGGGGGTTCAAATCCCTCTGGGCGCGCCACTCCTTGGCGATCACGCGGGGGTCAGCGGCAACACGTACGTTCCACGGTTGCCGGCGAATCTGACGGCCAATGGTACCGAGGGCTCGGAGATGGCAGGGTTTGCGGTCGCAGTGGTAGTGGCGGCGATCGTGGCAGGGATCATCCTCATCGGCCGGGGGCAGGTCAAGACCGGGGCGGCGATTCTGGTGGTGATCGCGGTATGGCTGGTCGGCAGCGCCCTGCTCCTCAACGTCGGGGTTACGAGTAGCGGCTACACCGGCCACCCGCAGGTGGTAGAGCGACACTGACACTCCCCCCGTGGTGCCGGGGTTCTCGCGCTCGGAATGCGAAAGTCCAGGGTGAGTTAGAGCTCACTCGTGAGCGAAGCTATGGCTGCGCCGCCTCGGGGGAGCACCCAAAGTGGCGACGGTGTCGGCTACGGTTGGACCGCGGCCTCCGCGCTGTGCCGCCGCCGCCACAACCAGAAGGCGATGGCCAGCAGTGCCGCCGCGGCGAGCGGCACCACCGGGCCGAGCACCAGGACGTCCTCTTGGTCACCCGGCGACACCCGAGCAGTCAGGGCGTCGGCGGCCTTGGGGTCGACTCCTAGACTGCCCAGGCGTCGTAGTCCCCGGCGGAGCCGGTCCTTCGTCGCCGCCGATGCCAGACCCCTGCCGTTCAGCCTGTCCACCCCGGGATTGCGCGGGCCAGGAGCGGCGACGAGGGTGCCCACCGGGCGACGGCACCTTGCGCGGTAATCAAAGCCAAGGCGCCGATGATACTCGGGCTCTTCTCGAGGCCGGCCGCCCGCGACCCTGCGACACGGCGTCGGCTACCAGTCAGGAGCCTGGTGGTTGCCGCGCAATACCCCAGACCCTGTCGCCGGCGGTCAGGGATCGCTGGCCGAGTTGAGGCGTCACCGGTTGCCGCCGGGCCATGCCGGACCATTTGCTCTCATGGCGAGCGACCCCACTACCCACTACTCGCGCGTCTCTCCTTCGGCCCAGCCACGCCTGCGCTGGCGTCCACGGAGCCAGCGCCAGGCGCCATAGGCCACTCCCAGGACCACCACCACCGCCCCGGCCACCGCCAGCGGCCCCAGGACCCGCGAGATCTCGTTGAAGTGACGTCCCAACTCCATCCCTGCCACGGCCAAAGCCGTGTCCCAGACCACCGCCCCGACCAGGGTGGCGGGCAGGAAGTGGCGAAGCGGCATGTGGCCGAAACCGGCGGGGAAGCTGGTGTAGCTGCGGATCACCGGGACGCAGCGGCCAACCGCCACCGCCAGCACCCCGCGGCGCTGGATCCAGTGCTCGGCCGCCTCCAGGTGGCCTTCGCGAAAATGCAGTCGCCGTCCAAGCGACAGCACTGCAGGTCTGCCCACCGAGGCCCCGATCGCGTAGGCGATCATGGCCCCCACCAGCTCTCCCGCCACCGCCACCACGATCACCAGGGGCAGGTCCAGGGTGTGCCCCGCCACCAGGAGGCCGGCAAAGGGCAGGACCACCTCGCTGGAGATGGGGATCCCCGTGCACTGGGCCACGGTCAAAAGAAAGAGCGCGGGGTAACCGAAGGTGGTGAGAAGCTGCTCCAACGAGTGGACCAAACGCCTGCCTCCGCGGGATGAGGGGACGGGCAGCCCCGGCGGGGCTCGGCGTGCCAGCATAGCTGCGCCCGGGTAGGCTGGGACTCCAGATGATCTCCGGGGACCCCGCTCCGGGGCAGGGCAAAGGCAAGCTGGCTCGCCTGCTGCAGCTTTCTCCGATCCTCCGGCTGGAGCGGATGCCCTGGGGCAGCAACGCCGTGTTCCTGGCCCACCTGGAGGGCACCGAGGGAGAGGTGCGGGCGGTCTACAAGCCAGCTCGGGGCGAGCGGCCCCTCTGGGACTTCCCCCTCGGGACCCTCCACCGCCGCGAGGTGGCCACCGGCCTGGTGGACCGGGCCCTGGGCTGGTGCTTCACCCCGGTCACCGTCCTGAGGGCCGAGGGCCCCTTCGGTGTCGGCTCGATCCAGGAGTTCATCGAGGAGCCGGCCGAGGGCCTGGCTCTCGACGGCGCCGCCATCGAGAGCCACCTCCGGGGGCTGGCGGCCCTGGACGTGCTGGTCAACAACGCCGACCGCAAGCGGTCGCACCTGCTGGTCGACCCTGAGGGGCACCTCCGCGGCATCGACCACGGCGTCACCTTCCACACCGAGTTCAAGCTGCGGACGGCCCTGATCGAGCTCGGCGGCACCCGGGTGCCCGAGGTCTGGCTCCGCGCCGTGTCCGGCCTCCTGCAGCAGCCGCCAAGGCTGCGCAGCCTGCGCCGGGATCTGCAGCAGCTCCTACGGCCGGCGGAGGTCCGGGCCTTCGAAGCCCGCGCCGAGGCCCTGGTGGAGAGCGGCACCTACCCCGAGCTACACGGCTTCTACGGGCGCCCCTTCGAGTGGTGACCCGGAGACGGGCGGCAGCCGCCAGGCCGCCCGTCTCCGATAGAGGTTGCCCCCGCTTTGCTGCGCCACCGACTCCACCAAGGTGAGCGAGGACACCAGGAAGGTGCAGCGGGACTCGGCGGCGAGGCGGCGGCGGAGTTCCAGGAATTGAGCGCGCTGGGGGGCAGTCAGCCCTCCTGGGGCCCGGGCCAGGGTGAAGTGGGGATGGAAGGGACGGCCCTCGCGCTCCCAGCCCAGCGCGGCGACCTCTTCGGCGAGCCTCTGGTGCAGCCGCCGCAGCTGCTCGGTTCCACCCCCAACGCCCAGCCACAGGACCCGGGGGCTCCCCCGGGGGGGAAAGCATCCCAACTCCCCGAGTTGCAGCTGCCAGGCGGGGGTCGCCGCGGCCACCGCCGCCGCCGCCAGGCGGACGGCCGGCTCCCGCCCACCAGCCACCTCGCCCAGGAAGCACAACGTCAGGTGTACTCCCTCGTCCCGCACCGGATGGACGCCCTCCCCCAGCTGGCTCAATAGCCTGAGTGGCGCCTGCAGCCGACGCCGTGCACCCGCCGGCGGCACCAGGGCCAAAAACAGCCGGGGCATCAGCCTCAGCTCTGGCCCGGCCCGGCTCCGTCCTTTGACAGGTCGGGGGCCAAAAAGCCCTCCAGGACATCCAGCTGCCTGCGGATCAACTCCCGGTCCCAGCCGTGTCCGGCTGCCGGGATGAGCGAGACCTGGGTAAGGGGCCGGAGCGAGAAGTACTCCTGGACCACCTCCAGGTCGAGCAGACGGTCATCTGCGGCGACCAGGACCGCGACCGGTCCGCGCCATCCCAGGAGCAGGGGGCGGTAGTCCTGGCGCAGCCCGTCCCGTAGCCACTCCTGGGCCGCCCGCGGATGGGCCCGGAGCTGGTTGGCGAAGTTGACGTTGGCCGCCCGCCGGTCGACCTCGGTCGAGCCCTCGACCGCGATCCGGCGGTAGAGATCGGCGATGATGCGGCGACGGCCCAGGAAGGCGACGAGCTGGAAGGCGCCGGGGACGGTCGCCAGCAGCCCCTGAGTCCTCAGGCCCCGAGAGATGCCGCGAGGGAAGAGCATGGGGGTGTGGAGGATGAGGCGCAAGGGCCGGCTGGGTGCCAGCGCCAGCAGCTCCAGGGCCACCGAGGCGCCAAGGCAGAGCCCGCCCAGCTCGAAGCGCTCGAGGCCCAGGTGGTCGGCGAGTGCCAGCACCTCATTTGCCAGGGCCCGACTGCTGTGGCGCGCGGCGAGAGGGTCGGAGCCTCCGAATCCGGCCAGGTCGGGAATCAGGAGGAGCCGCAGCCGCGAGAGCCGCGCCACCCAGGTCTCGAAGTTCTCCGCCGAGCCGATGTAGCCATGGCAGAGAAAGAGGGGCCGGCCCCTGCCCACGCAGACGTAGCGCAGCCTCCCCTGGGGGCGCTCGACCCAGTGCTCCTCCCAGCCCGCCCCGAGCGCTTCCTCCAGCGGCTTTATCGCCGGCGTGATCAAGGGACCGCCCCGCCCTCCCCCTCGTCGGGCCAGGCGGGAAGAGGCCGGGCCAGGGGCCGGTCCTGGCGGTAGCCGAGGGCGTACTCAGCGGCGAGCTGGGTCTGGACCTCGCGCGTGCCCTCGTAGATCCGAGTGGCGCGGCTGTTGCGCAAATAGCGAGCGGCAGGACACTCCTCGCTGAAGCCGGTCGCCCCGTGGACCTGGAGGGCGTCGTCGGCGACCCGGTTCGCGTTTTCCGAGTTCACCCACTTGGCCAGGGCGGACTCCCGGGAGCTGCGCCGCCCCCGGTTCTTGAGCCAGCCGGCCCGCATCCAGAGCAGGCGGCTGATGTCGTAGTCGCGCTGCATCTGGGCGATCATCCCCTGGACCAGCTGCAGCCGCCCGATCTCCTCTCCCTGGACCTTGCGCTCCCGGGCGTAGCGGACGCTGATCTCGAGGCAGGCGCGGATGGTCCCGCTGGCGCCGGCGGCGACGCAGTAGCGGCCACTGTCGAGGCAGCTCATGGCCACCTTGAACCCCTCCCCCTCCGCACCGATCCGGTTGCGCTCTGGCACCAGTGCCCGGTCCAGGTAGACCAGGGCGGTGTCGCAGGCCCTGAGCCCGTACTTCTGGTGGATGGGCTCGGTCCTCAGCCCCTCCCCGGCCTGCTCGCGCTCCAAGGCGAAGGCGGTGATCCCCTTGGTCCCCAGCTCCGGATCCAGGGTGGCGAAGACCAAAAGGAGGTCGGCAAAGTCGCCCATGGAGATCCACGCCTTCTGGCCCGTGAGCAGGTAGGCGTCGCCCTCCCTGCGGGCCAGGGTCCGCAGGCCCCGGACGTCGCTGCCGGCGTCGGGCTCGGTCAAGGCGAAGCAGCCCTGCATCTTGCCCTCGGCCAATGGGCGCAGCAACCGCTGGCGCTGCTCCTCGCTGCCCCACTGGTAAATGCCGGTCATGCAGAGGCCGGCGTGGACCGAGAGGGCGGTGCGGCAGCAGGCGTCGACGTACTCCAGCTCCTCGCAGGCCAGCCCCAAAGCGATCCAGTCCAGTCCGGCGCCGCCGTAGCGCTTGGGGGTCACCACCCCCGGGAGCCCGATCCTGGCCAGTTTGGCGAAGAGCTCGGGGTCCGGTTCGGCGTCGCGGTCGCGCCTCGCTGCCTCGGGCATGAGCTCCCCTCTGGCGAACTCGCGCACCGCCGCCTGGAACTGATCGAGCTCTTCTCCGAGACTTAGGTCGAGCAAGCCGGGGCTCAGGCGCTCTCGGTGTCGATCTGGGCCCGCTGCAGCCGCCCCGAGTAGTCGATGTAGACCGTCTTCCACTCGGTGAACTCATCGAGGGCCGTGGTGCCGGCGGCACGGGCCCCGTTGCCGGTGGACTTGATCCCGCCGAAGGGCAGCTGGATCTCGGCCCCGATGGTGGGGGCGTTGACGTAGACGATCCCCGCCTCGAGCCGCTCCACCGCCTGCAGGGCGCGGTTGATGTCGTTTGTGTAGATCGCTACCGAGAGCCCGTACTGGGTGCCGTTGGCGATCCTGAGCGCCCCCTCCAGGTCCTCCGCCTGCAGCATCGCCAGAGTGGGCCCGAATATCTCCTCCTGGGCGAGTCGCATCTCCGGGGTGACGTCGGCGAAGACCGTGGGGAGGTAGAAGTTGCCCTCGGCCAGCCTCCCCTCGCTCGCGACCCGGCCACCCGTCAGCAGCCGGGCCGACTCCCTCTGCCCCACCTCGGTGTAGCCGTGGATCCGCCGCAGCTGGACCTCGTTGATGACCGGGCCGACGTCGGTCGTGGGCTCCAGCCCGTCGCCCAGGCGCAGCTCCCCCACCCGCTTGAGCAGCATCTGGCTGAAGGGCTGTCTCACCTTCTCCTCGACGATGAGCCGCGAGGTGGCGGTGCAACGCTGGCCGCTGGTGCCGAAGGCACCCCAGACCGCACCCTCCAGGGCCAGCTCCAGGTCCGCGTCAGCGAGGACCACCATCGCGTTCTTGCCCCCCAGCTCCAAGGCCACCCGCTTGCCCAGCCGCCCGCAGCTCTGGGCCACCTCCCGGCCCACGGCGACCGACCCGGTGAAGGAGATGGCCCTGACCAAGGGGTGCTCCACCAGCGCCCGGCCGGCATCCTCACCGAAGCCGGTGACCAGCTCCAGCACCCCCGAGGGCAGGCCCGCCTCCACCAGGATCTGGGCCAGCTTCACGGCCAGGAGCGGGGTGTCCTCGGCCGGCTTGAACACCACCGCGTTGCCCGCCAGGAGCGCCGGCATCAGCTTCCAGCAGGGGATGGCCAGAGGGAAGTTCCAGGGGGTGATGCAGCCCACCACCCCGATCGGGACCCGCTCCGCCAGAGCCCGCTTGTAGCGCAGCTCGCTGGGGACCACCTCGCCGACCGGGTGTCGCCCCTGACCCGCCATGTAGCGGGCCATGTCGATGCCCTCCTGGACGTCGCCCCGGGCCTCGGGAAGGACCTTGCCCATCTCCTCGGTCATCAGGCGCGCCAGCTCCTCCTTGCGCTCCGCCAAGAGTCGCCCGGCCCGGTCCAGCACCTCCGCCCGCAGCGGCATCGGGGTTCGGGCCCAGCCCGGCTGGGCCTTCGCCGCCGCTTTCACCGCCCGGTCCACGTCCACAGTGTCCCCCAGGGCGAAGCGCCCCACCACCCGCTGGCGGTGGGCGGGGTTCACCGAGTCGAACGTGGCCCCCGACGCGGCCTCGACCCACTCCCCCCCGACCAGGTGGCCGTAGGTTTCGACCGGCTCCGGCTGCTCCGGGCTCACCCTCCCCTCCCCGACTCCCGCACCGCCTCCTCCAGGATGTCCAACCCCTGCTTCAGCTCGGCGTCGCTCACGGTCAAGGGCGGCAGCAGGCGGATGACGTTGTCGTCGATGCCGCAGGAGAGCACCACCAGTCCCCGCTCCAGGGCCAGGTGCTTGAGCCGGTCGACCCGCTCCGGGTCGGGCGCTCCCTCTTGGGTGAGGAACTCCATCCCCACCATCGCCCCCCGGCCGCGGAGGTCCTGGGGTCCGAAGCCCTGACGCTGCCAGCTCTGGGCGCGCTCGTCGATGACCTCTCCCAGCAATTGGGCCCGCTCCAGGAGCCGCTCTCGCTCCATCACCTTGAGGGTGGCGATCACCGCCGCGCCCGAGACCGCGTTGCCGCCGAAGGTGCTGCCGTGGCTGCCCGGGGTCCAGCGGTCCATCAGGCGATGGCTGGAGACGATCGCCCCCACCGGCAACCCGTTGCCCAGGGCCTTGGCCAAAAGGACGATGTCGGGAACCACCTGCTCGTGGTCCGCGGCGAGCCAGCGGCCGGTGCGAGCCACCCCGGACTGGATCTCGTCGCAGATGAGCAGGATCCCATGCTGGTCACAGATGCGGCGGAGCGTGCGCAGAAAGCCGTCCGGGGGGACCACGTAGCCCCCCTCCCCCTGGATCGGCTCGACCAGGATCGCGGCCACCTCCTCGGCGGGGAGGACCTGGTGGAAGAGACGCTCCAACTCGGCCCCGGCGGCGATGGGACAGGCCTCCTCGGGACCGTGGTCGCAGAACCGGAAGCAGTAGGGATAGGGGGTTATCTGGACGCTCGGGAGGAGCGGCCCGTAGCCCTCGCGGTAGTGGACCTTGCTGGTGGTCACGCTGAGCGCGCCGAAGGTGCGCCCGTGGAAGGCGCCCCGGAAGGCGACGATCCCCTGGCGGCCGGTGGATCGCCGGGCCAGCTTCAAAGCCCCGTCCACCACCTCCGCGCCGCTGTTGGCGAAGAAGACCACGTCGAGCGGCTCGGGGCAGATCGCCGCCACCCGCTCTGCGGCCTCGGTCATGACCACGCTCTGGCTGACAACGCTCGTGTGCCAGTAGCGGTCGAGCTGGCGGTGGACCGCCTCGGTGACCTCGGGGTGGCGGTGACCCAGGCTGGTGACCGCGATGCCGCAGGCGAAGTCGAGGTACCGCCGCCCCTCGACGTCGACCAGGTACGAACCCTCCCCCTCGCTGATCACGAGGTCGGTGTAGCGAGACCAGACCCCGGCGACCGCGCGGCGGTCGCGTTCCCGCCACTCCTTGGCGCTGCCGCCACCGGCCGCGCCAACCTTCTTCTCAGTTTCGGAAACCGTGACACCCATGGCTTGCCTCCTTGGGTCGGACTAGGTGATGCTCGAGATCAGCGCACGCCCACCCTGGGCGCGCCCTCGGTCAGCCTCCAGTCCGAGGCGGCGGAGGCAGCCCCCTCGCGTCCCACCAGCTTCCCAAAGATGCGGTTGTCATCCATCTGGTACGGTAGCGCGTCGCTCCGCGGCGCGACCGCCTCAGAGAGGGCTGGCCACCGCCAGCATCACCGCCGCCAGGACCACGAAGAGGGCGAAGCCGCCCTTGGCGCTCCCCTGGCGGCTGCTGGCCAGGCCCGCCAGCCCGTACCAGCCGAGCAAGAGCGCCACCGGCAGCAGCTCGATCGGGGCCTGGATCATGGCCGTGGCCCCGGCCGCCAGCCCCACCAGGACGCCGACCGCCGCCGTCCGCACCAATCCGAAGGTGGAGTTGCGTTGCGATACGCCCATGAGGTGCCAGGTGGGAACCAGCACCGCCGCCCCCGCCAGCAGGCCTCGCAGCGGTGCCGGCATCCCGCTTCCCATGGCCAGGATGAAGACTGGCAGAGGGACCAGCACGGTCAGCAGCACCAGGGCGGCCCTCGCCCCTCCGAAGGTGGGCTGACCCTCTTCACCGATCTCCAGGCGGGGGGCTAGGGCCAGGAGGCAGAGGACCCCGGCTGGCAGCAGGGCCTCCCCGGGCAGGCCGGGCTGGGCCGCCAGAACCAGCGAGGCTGAGGCCAGTCCCCAAAGCGGCAGGATCACCGGTCCCATCCCGCTGAACTGCCGCAGCCGGGGCCAGGGGAGCTCGGGCCAGCGCGGCAGCGAGGCCCGGAGCCCCACCAGGTAACAGGCGCCGGCCGCCACCTCCAGCAGGACCGCCGCCGGGAGCGGCAGCAGGCCCACCCCGGATAGGCCGCAGACCGCCGCCGCGATCAGGGCGAACGGCAGTATCCGACTGGGAGTGAGCTGCGGGATCCGGGCCAGAGCCTCCGGCTGGCCCACGCCCAGCCCATCCACCGCGGCGCTCCTGAGGGCCGCGGCACCCCCTGGATGCCAGGCCATCACACGGCCCTCCCAGATCGGGGCTTTTCCACGATCACCTGTGGAATCTGTGCGCAACTCGGGACTGAAGGCGACGGCGCGCCATCCCCACGGGCGCCCAAAGGTACTCAGCCGACACTGGTGCCGGCCCGGCCATAGCGGTCCTCCAGCCGGACCACATCGTCCAGCTCCGGGGTGGAGACCTCGAAGATCTGACAGTCCTGGATCGCCCGCATCCGGTGGCGCCGGCCGGGAAGGATGCGCCGGCACTCCCCTGGCGCCAGGGCCAGGGTCTCGAGCCTGCCGCCGTCGTCCTCCAGCTCCAGTGCCAGCTCGCCTGAGAGCAGATAGATGGTCTCGTCCTTGTGCACGTGGTACTGGAGGCTGAGCTCGTGCCCGGCCTGGATGTGGAGGACCTTGCCGGCATAGCGCTCGCTCACGGCAAACCAGATCTCGTGGCCCCAGGGTTTGTCCACCCGCCTCGGAGAGCCCGCCCCGGCCGGTGCCTCAGCCACCGCCTGCCCCAGCAGAGGCGCCAACCCCCAGCTGCTCCTCGAAATCGTCGAGCAGCTCCAAGACCCGCTCGTGGCTGCGGGACTCGCAGTAGACCCGCATCAACGGCTCGGTCCCCGACATCCGCACCAGGACCCAGGAGTCCCCGCCCAGCCAGCACTTGTACCCGTCGTCCGATCTGGTGCGCTCGATGGGCTCGCCCCCAACCTGCTTGGGAGGGGCCGCCTTGAGCTGGTGCAGCAGCCGCTCCCTCTCTGCCTGGTAGTTCTCCCTGGAGAAGCGGTGGTCGCGACGGGCATAGGCGTGCGGCCCCACCAGCCCCGCCACGCGCTCCCGGATCTCACTCAGGGGCGTCCCCACCGTCGCCACCATCTCAGCGATGTAGAGGCCGCTCAGAATCCCGTCGCGCTCGGGGATGTGGCCTCGGAAGCCAAATCCCCCCGACTCCTCGGCGGCAAAGAGGGCGTCCAGCTGGCGCATCCGGGTGCCCAAATACTTGAACCCGACCGGGGTCTCCTCCACGGGGCAGTCGAACTTCTGGCCCAGGATGTCGAGCCGGCGGGACATGGTGATGGAGCGCACCACCGGGCCCCGGAGGCCCCGCTGCTCCAGCAGGTGCCAGAGGAGCAGGGTCGCCACCTCCAGCTGGTCCACGAACTCGCCTCTCTCGTCGATGATCCCGACCCGGTCGGCGTCGCCGTCGTTGACGATGCCCAAGTCGACGCCTCCCTGCCGGACCAGGGCCACCGCCGGGTCGGTGTGAGGCGGGATCGGCTCCGGGTGCAGGCCACCGAAGCCGGGGTTCCGCTCACAATGGAGCTCAGTCACCCTGGTCGCCTGGCCCCCCACCAGGTCGGTGATGTACCCGGCGCCGGCCCCGTACATCGCGTCGTGAAGTAGATGGAGCCCCGCCTGGCGGATCCGGTCCAACTGGACCAGCTTCTCGACCTGGGCCCGATAGGGGGGCCGGGGGTCGACCAGCTCGATCAGGCCCTGGGCCCGGGCCTCGTCCCATGAGATGGTCCTGACCTCAGGTCCCCGAAGCACCCGGTCCAACTCCCGCTCCAGCTCAGCGGTCACCTCGGGCGGCGCCGAGCCGCCGTACTCCGGCTTGTACTTGAGCCCGTTGAACTCAGGGGGGTTGTGGCTGGCGGTGACCACCACCCCGCCCAGAGCCCCCCGCTCGACCACCAGCCAGGCCAGCACCTGGGTCGGGCTGGGCCGGTCGCTGAGCAGCACCGGCCGGGCGTTGGCCGCCAGCACCCGGGCCACCTCGCGGGCGAAGAGCTCGGCCGAGAACCTGGTGTCGTGCCCTACGACCACCTTGCCATCGGCCCGGTTTGGGGCCAGGTATTGGGCAACGGCCTGGCTGACGGCGCGGACGTTGGCGTAGGTGAAGTCGTCGGCGACCACCGCCCGCCAGCCGTCGGTGCCGAAACTGATCTTGGACGGGGTCAGCTGGAGGCCTCCCAGAGGGTGCTGCCGGCTCGGGCTCAGTACCGCGCCCATTCTATTGGTCGGCCTCGGGACCGGGTCTTGGGCAGCTGAGCCAGGTCACTTCAACTCGGGCTTTGCATCCGTCTCGACTCGTTGGTGCCAGGGCCCTATCGGTCAGTTGGAGGGGCGGCGGCGACCGCCGCCGAAGAGCGACGGAACTCTTGACCGTCGTTACCGCAGCCCATTGCGAACGCCGCTGCCGCCCATCCACTAGGGACTGCTCGTTGGCAGGACAGCCGCAGGCGAGGGCCCAGCTGGACCCAGCCCACCAGCGACGCCTCGCCAACTCCGTCACGGCTGGGGTGGCAGGCTCGTGAAACCGCGCTAAGACCCGCCGCCCAGTGGACGACTCCGTGGGACTTGACTGTAGCTCGGCCCCGCGCGTGTCGCCGCCGCGGGACCTACCAGGCCCGCTACGGCCATGAAAGACTCGTCCGCCCACGCATACGTGCGGACGCCGCAAACGCCTCGTCTTTCCCTTCGCGAGCTACGTCCAGAGCCTGGACTTTGGGCGCGACTGGGGGTGGGAACGCTCCACGGGCGGGCTCGCAACGCGAACTTGATCGCTAGGCCATAGACGCGCCTTAATCCCTTACCGGGTCCGACCGTCGCCGGCGAAGACTGCTCTAGAGGACCTGCCGCCGACCCTGGCGCCGCATCTCCTGCACCAACTGGCTAACCTCCTGGACCCGGTCCAGCGGACACACCAGAAGGGCGTCCGGACCGTCGACCACCGCCATCCCCTGACAGGCCACCAGCGCGACCAGCCTCGCACCGGCGGACTCGACGAAGTTGTCCCGGCTCCCGAGGAGCAGAGCGTCCCCCGTGACCACGTTGTCCTCCGCGTCACCGCGGCCGGCCGCCAGGGCCACCTGATGCAGGTCGAGGAACGATCCCAGGTCGGTCCAGGCGAGGTCGGTGGGCAAGGCCGCCATCCGCTGGCTCCGCTCCAGCACCAGCCGCTCCACCACCCCCGGCGGCACCCGGCTCCAGGCCCTGGCGAAGTCACCTCCCGTTTCCAGCGCGGCGGCCTCGCCTACGGGGCCTGCCACCTGGGGGGCGTACCGGGCCAGCTCCGCCAGGAAGAGGGCCGCAGGCCAGGCGAAGAGACCCGTGTTCCACAGGTGCCCTCCCTGCCGCAGCATGGCCTCTGCCTGAGCCCGGTCGGGCTTCTCCGCGAAAGTGCCCCAGAAGACCGGCGGTGCGTCGTCAAGACCCTCGGGCGCCGACACCGCCGCCCCCAGGCGGATGTAGCCGTAGCCGGTCGTGGGGTGGCGTGGCTCGACCCCAATCGCCACCAGCAGCTGGGACGACTTTGCCCAGCTGGCGGCCCAGGCCAGGGCCTGCTCGGTCGCCTCCAGGTCGGGAAGGTAGTGGTCGGCGTGGAGCGAGACCAGCACCGCCTCGGGCTCATGGGCCAGGGCCCAGCTGGCGGCCCAGGCCAGGGCCGGGCCGGTGCCCCGTGGCTCGGGCTCGGCCAGGACCAGTGAGGGGTCCAGCTCGGGGAGCTCGGCCAGCACTTGCGGGACCTGATCGCGGGCCGTGACCACGAGGACTACACCGCCCAGGCGCTCCGCCCGCTCGTAGGCGTGGCGCAGCAGCGAGCGGCCATCGGGGGCCAGGGGCGCCAGATGCTTGGGCAGGGCTGCCCGCGACAGGGGCCAGAGCCGGGTCCCCGAGCCCCCCGCCAGGATCACGGCGCAGATGGCCGATGGCGGTCTCCCCCCGGGACTCGGGGACGTCAGCTGGCGGCCCCAGCCACGGCCACCAGCGGGGCGTCGAGGCCGGCGTCCCGAGCCAGCGCCTCACGGTAGGGGGTGCGCTCCCAGGGGAGGTCGAGGTCGGAGCGGCCGAAGTGGCCGTAGGCGGCGACCTGGCGGTAGATGGGGCGCCTCAGGGCCAGCTCCTTGATGATCCCCTGGGGCGAGAGGTCGAAGTACTCGTCGATCAGGGCCTGGATCTGGGCCGGAGGAACGGACTCGGTGCCGAAGGTGTCGACCCCGACCGAGACCGGCTGGGCGACCCCGATGGCGTAGGCCAGCTGGACCTCCACCTTACGGGCGAGCCCGGCCGCCACCAAGTGCTTGGCCACGTAGCGGGCCCCGTAAGCGCCGGAGCGGTCGACCTTGGTCGGGTCCTTGCCTGAGAAGGCCCCGCCCCCGTGCCGGCCCAGGCCGCCGTAGGAGTCGACGATGATCTTGCGCCCCGTGAGGCCGGCGTCCCCCTGGGGGCCGCCGATGACGAAGCGCCCGGTGGGGTTGATGTAGACCTTGGTCAGGTCGTCGAACAGCGCCTCCGGCAGCGCCGGCCGGATCACCTGCTCCCGGATGTCCGCCTCCAGCTCATCCCGGCGGACCTCGTCGGAATGCTGGGCGCTCACCACCACGGTGTCGATGTGGGCGGGCCGCCCCTCCTCGTCGTACTCCACCGTCACCTGGCTCTTGCCGTCGGGCCGGGCCCACTTGAGCACCCCCTCCTTGCGCATTCGCGCCAGCCGGCGGCTGACGCCGTGGGCGTACTGGATCGGCGCCGGCATCAGCTCCGGCGTCTCGTCGCAGGCGAAGCCGAACATCATCCCCTGGTCCCCGGCCCCGCCGGTGTCGACGCCTTGGGCGATGTCGGGGGACTGCCCCTCGATGCAGACCAAGACGCCGCAGGTTTCGTAGTCGAAGCCGTACTTGGCCCGGACGTAGCCCACGTCGTGGATGGTCTGGCGCACCACCTTGGGCATGTCGACGTAGCAGTCGGTGGAGATCTCGCCGAGCAGGATGGCGGTCCCGGTGGTGAGGACCGTCTCGCAGGCCACCCGGGCCAGCGGGTCCTCGGCCAGGATGGCGTCCAGAACCGCATCCGATATCTGGTCCGCTAGCTTGTCGGGGTGACCCTCGGTCACGGACTCCGAAGTGAACAGCCGCCGCCTGCCTCGTTCGGTCACAGTCACTTCCTCCCGCCCTCACCGGAAGCCACCCGCCTTCTTGGGGCAGACCTTCTCCTGTCCGAGGGCACCTCCATATTAGGGAGACGGGTGAAGGGCCGATCAGGGTCGCAGCGGCGCCTGACCCACGATCGGCTCCGCCCTGGTCGAATCGCTGCCCAGGACCGCCAGGCGCCCCCGCCTCACCTCCCCCGGGACGACGGCGTCGGCTAGTCGAGCCGCCCGCTCATTGCGGTCCGGGATCGGACTCGTCCTCCGCCGCCGCTTGCAAGCGGTCTATGGCGGCGTCGATGCCGGCCCGTAGCGCTCTGGCCGCAGCCTCCCGACCCAGCTTGCTCGCCTGCTGGGCCCAGGCGGACCTAAGGCGGCTCACCTCCCGTTGCAGGTCGGAGTTGTAGGGCAGCTCGGGGGGCGCTGCCCGGAGTGCCTCGGCCTGGGCCCTCAGCTCCGCTCGCAGACCCTTGGCCGAGCGCTCGACCTCGGCCTTGACCGTAGCGGCCATCGAGAGGGAGATCCGGCCCACCTCGGCCTCGACCTCCTCGACCTGGTCCGCGCGGCGGCGGAGCTCCTCCTCCCCCTCCACCGTCAAGCGGTAGAAGATCCGCCCCGCCTCCTCCCGGGGCCGGACAAAGCCCTCGCGCTCCAGCTGGCGCAGGCGCGGGTAGACCGTGCCCGCCGAGGGGGAGTAGTCCCCCCCTATCCGCTCCCGGAGGTCCTGGATGATCTGGTACCCGTGGCGCTCGCCATCGCGCAGCAGGCTCAGGACGTAGAGCCGCAGCGACCCCGGCCGGAAGAGCGGGCTTACGCCGCCCCCTCCCGGAGCAGTGAGACCGCACCAGACACCGATCGCACCTCGAGCCTGCCCTGGCCCGCACCCAGAGTCCCCTTGAGCACCCGCGAGCCCGGGCGGTGCTTCGACCGCAACTCGGCGAAGGCGGAGCTGAGCCGGCCCGAGACCGACTTGACCATCACTTCCTGGGAGGCACCATCCGGCAGCCGCAGCAGCACCGCCCCTGAGACCGTGTCCGCCCGCACCTGCCCGTCGGGCGCGGCCCGCTCGAAGTCGGCGACGAGTTCGCCCGAGACGGACTCGATCCGGGCGGCGCTGCCAAGGTACCCGTCCAGCGTGATCGAGCCCGAGACCGTCTTGCCGCGGAACTCGGCTGCCTCGCCACGGGCGGTGATCGCTCCCGAGACGGTCCTGGCCTCGACAGGGCCCGAGAGCCGCTCCAGGATCAGCCCCCCCGAGACCGTCACCAGGAGCGCCCGGGAGCTGAGTCCCTCCGTCAGGACCGAGGCCGAGACGGTCTCGACGTCCACCTGGCAGTCGGCCGGTACCGAGAGGGCAAGGGAGGCGGAGACCCGCTCGCCGAAGGTGGAGAAGCCCATCCCCTCACGACGCTGCCGGACAAGGAGCCGACCATCCACGAGTTCGACCTCCACCGCCGGTCCCACCACCCGACTCACCTCGAGGACACTGGGGCCGTCGGTCGCCCCGATCACAACGTCTCCTGCAACCAGCCGGACCTCCAGCTCGGTGAGCGGTTCCTCGAACTCGACGCGCCGCGAACTCTCGATCGACCACGCTGCCACCATCTCTCCTCCCTAAGCACGTGCGCGATATAGCGCACGGATAGTAGCACGATATAGCGTGCCTGGCAGGCTACGGCGGGCGGTCCCTCAGGGTCTGCCAGCGAGGGTGGAAGACGCGCAGCGGCCGCCATGGGAGGTCGAAGGTTGGCTGAGTGCCGCGGGCGCTCCAAGCGTCGCCCCCCGAGTCGGCGTCAGGCGGTGCCCTGCTCCCAACCCGACATGTACGCCCGCTGCTCCTCGCTGAGCACGTCGATCTCGACCGCCAGAGCTGCGAGCTTGAGCCGGGCCACCTCCTCGTCGATCTCGCGAGGGACGTCGTGGACGCCGGGTGGGAGGGCTCCCGGGTGCGTCGCCAGGTAGGCGGCGCTGAGAGCCTGGTTGGCGAAGGACATGTCCATCACCGAAGCCGGATGCCCTTCGGCCGCCGCCAGGTTGAGCAGACGGCCCTCGGCCAGGACGTAGACCCGGCGCCCGTCCTCGAGACGATGCTGGGCCACCAGGGGCCGAGCCTCGGTCACTTCGGTGGTCAGCTTATCCAGCGCGGACAGGTTGATCTCTGAGTTGAAGTGGCCGCTGTTGGCGACGATGCAACCGTCCTTGAGAGCCTCGAAATGCTGACGGTCGACGACGTTGCAGTCGCCGGTGACGGTGATGACCACGTCGGCCCGCGGCGCCGCGGCCAGCAGGGTCATCACCTGGAACCCCTCCATCACCGCCTCCAGGGCCTTGGTGGCGTCGACCTCGGTGACTATCACCTGCGCCCCCATGCCCCGGGCCCGGCTGGCCAGGCCCCGGCCGCACCAGCCGTAGCCGCAGACCACCACCGTGCGCCCCGCCAAAAGCAGGTTGGTCGCCCGCACCAACCCGTCGAGGGTGGACTGGCCGGTGCCGTAGCGGTTGTCGAAGAGGTGCTTGGTCAAAGCCTCGTTGACTGCGATGACCGGGAAGCGGAGCACGCCCGCCTTGGCCATCGACCGCAGCCTCACCACCCCGGTCGTGGTCTCCTCGGTGCTGCCGAGGATCTTCTGGGAACGACTGGGGTCCGCCTGGTGGAGCCGCCCGACCAGGTCGGCGCCGTCGTCCATCGTGATCTGGGGCGAAGTCGCCAACACCGACTCCAGATGGCCGTAGTAGAGGTCGCGGTCCTCGCCGCGGCGGGCAAACACCGCCACCCCCTGCTCCACCAGGGCCGCCGCCACCTCGTCCTGAGTCGAGAGGGGATTGCTGGCGCAGAGCGCGACCTGGGCTCCGCCCGCGGCCAGGGCCAAAGCCAGGTTGGCGGTCTCGGCGGTGATGTGCAGGCACCCTCCGAGACGCAGCCCTCGGAACGGCAGCTCCGCGCGGAAACGCTGACGGATCTCACCGAGGACGGGCATGTCCCTACTGGCCCAGCTGATCCGCTGGGCACCCGCGGGGGCCAGCTTGAGGTCGGTGACGTCGTGCGCGACGGGCGCGGACCTCCTAGCCGGAGTCGCTTCCGCCGTCACAGTGGGAGCAGGGCCACTACCCGCTCCCCCTGGAGCTTCGCGCGCCCCCCGAGCTGCAACAACTCCACCACGACGCCCATCCCCACGGGCTCACCCCCAACCCGCCGGATGAGGTTGAGCGTCGCCGCGGCGGTCCCCCCGGTCGCGAGGAGGTCATCGATCACCAGCACCCTGGTGCCGGGGGGGATGGCGTCCCGGTGGATCTCCAGCACCGCCTCTCCGTACTCCAGCTGGTAGCGGGCGCTGATCACCTCGGCCGGCAGCTTGCCGGCCTTGCGCACTGGCACGATCCCCACACCAAGCATGAAGGCGACCACCGCCCCGAAGGTGAAGCCCCGGGATTCGATCCCAGCCACCGCGGCAACTCCCAGCTCGGAGAAGGGCTGGGCCAAGAGGGCGCACGCCTGGCGGAAGGCGGCCCCGTCCCCCAGCATCGGGGTCAGGTCGCGAAAAAGTATCCCCGGCTTGGGGAAATCGGGGACGTCCCGCACGTACGCGCGCAGATCCAACTCGGTCAGGGCCTCCGCCACCGCCCGATCCTACAGCAGGGCGGTCAGCGCTCCAGTCGGAGGGGTGGAGGCGGTAACGCCGCTCGGTCAGGCGCCTGCAAGCGGAGGCCCCGCTCGGATCGCGCCTGCCTCGGCCGCGACGCGGCCTCAGAGGGGGCGCCGGTTGGCGAAGCCCTCGTCCACGCCGTGCCAGAACCCGATCTCTGGCTCGCCCAGGCGCCAGCAGAGATAGACCTCCCTCCCGTCCCTGACCGAGGGAAAGTCGACCAGTCCCGACTGGACGTCTCGCAGGAGGATCCCGTGCTCCTGGAGGAACTGCAGTTGACGCCGCACCCGCTCCCCGGCGCGGAGCAGGGCGGTCGCCTTGTCGCCGCCGCCGTTGTGGTGGACCGAGCGCCGGATCTGGGCGGTGGTCACAGGGTCGGCGGCCCGAGCCAGCTCCTGCCGCAACTGCTCCAGCACCTGGGTGAGCTCTGGCAGGAGCTGGGAGGCGTGCTCCCAGGTGTAGTGCCGCACCGGTTCGCCGCGGGGCTCGCCCCTCTC
>JBOHUL010000048.1:0-2239 GCA_050734425.1 Candidatus Dormibacteria bacterium | reverse complement strand
GTCTGGCGAAGAAGCTCGAGGTCGACGCGCTCACCATCGGGGGTGACCTCTACGAGGACGGCCGGGTCAGCCAGGACACGGCCCGGTTTTTGGCGGAGCAGCTGGGGGACCTTCCCTGCCCGGTATTGATCTCCCCCGGGAACCATGACTTCTGGCACCGCGGCTCGCTGTACGCCAGCAACGACTGGCCCACCAACGTCCACGTCTTCGAGACCTCCGAGTTCACCCCCTTCGAGGTCTCTGGCTACCGTGTTTTCGGGGTGGCCCACCAGAAGCCCAAGGGAACGGGGAACCTGCTCCAGGGGGTCCGGGTCCCCGACGGCTTGCCGGCCCTGGCCCTCTTCCACGGCTCGGAGCAGGAGGGGATGCCCTTCCAGGAAGAGGGCAAGGAGGACCACGCCCCCTTCAAGCGGGCGGAGCTGGAGAAGTCCGGATTCCAGTTCGGGCTCCTGGGCCACTTCCACACCCCAAGGCAGACGGACCAGCTGGTCTATCCGGGCAACCCCGAGCCGCTCACCTTCGGCGAGGCGGGCGAGCGGGGTGCCGTGGAGATCGAGTTCGCGGGAGGCACGCCCAAGGTCACGGTGCACAAGGTCAACACCTTCACCTTGAGCGAAATCGAGGTCGACGTCAGCCAATGCCAGCACTCGGACGCCCTGGTGCGGAGGCTCCAGGAGGCGCTGCCGGGTGGGAAGGACCAGGGGGCGCGGGTCACGCTGGTTGGGGAGTTGGCGCTCGGGATCCAGATCGGGCCCACCGAGCTGCTGCGGCGTCTCCGTGAGGGCGACCGCTGCGTGGAGCTGGTGTACCGGACCAGGCCGGCTCTGGACCTGGAGGAGCTCCTCTCGGCCAAGGACGTCCGTGGCGAGTTCACGAGGGGCCTCATGGCCCGCGATGACAAGAACTCGGATCTCGTGCAGCAGGCGCTCCGCTGTGGCATCGAGGCGCTTCGGGGCGAGGAGCCGGCGCTCCTATGAGCGGGCTGGCCGGAAAGGGGAGCAACTGAGATGAGGGTCAAGTCGGTGACTGTGTCCGGCTTCGGTGCCCTGTGGGGCAAGTTCGAGTTCGACGAGGAGATGACCCTGGTCGGCGGTCCCAACGAATCTGGCAAGAGCACCCTCCACACCGCCCTCAGGCTGGCGCTGTGCGGGGTCGAGCGCACCCCCCGAGGCCACGTCTCCAAGGAGGCCGAGGAGCTGCTCCGGCGCTACCGGCCCTGGGACGTGGGCCGGTTCACGGTCGAGGCCGAGGTGGAGCTCGAAGGCTGCCGCTACCGTTTCGTCCGCGACCTGGACAAGCCCGATGGGGACCAGGTCTTCGACCTGACCAAGGGCGGCGACGTCACCGACAAGTTCCGCCGCGGCCGTGGAGTCGACCTGGCGGCGGGGCTGGACCTGGGCCGGGCCGCGTTCCTCTCCATCTCGACCGTTGCCCAGGACCAGATCCTGAGCCTGAGTGGCGAGGCCCTGCGCCAGGACCTGCAGCGGGCCAGCGCCACGTCTGGGGCCGAGGGCACCGCCCGCGCTGCCATCGACCGGCTCGAGCGCTGGCGCCAGGACCGCATCCGCGGCGACAAGACCACGACCAAGCCCCTGGACACCAAGATGAAGCCCAAAGAGCTGGAGGAGGCCCGGAGCCAGCTGGAGCAGGCGAGAGAGGCGCGGCGGCAGCTGGACGAGGATCTGGGCCAGCGCGACCACCTGGCGGCGGAGCTGGCCCAGGCCGAGACGGCCGCCAGGGAGGCCGAGGGCGGCTGGAAGGCCAAGGAGTTGCTGGAGCTGGAGCAGGACCTGCAGCAGCTGGAGGAGATCGGCCAGGAGCTGGAGCGGACCCCTTCGGGGCGCCCGCCCAAGGACCCGGCGGCGCTGCGCGAGGCGGCGACCGGCTCCAAGGGGCTCCTGAAGCAGTGGCAGGAGGCCGAGGCCAAGGTCCAGGAGCTGACCCCACCCGAGGCCGAGCTGGAGCGGCTGGCCAAGGACTCCCACCAGGGTGAGCTCAATTTCCTGGCGACCGCCCTGGATCAGGAGGCCCCGCCCCTGCCCGATGAGGCCGAGGCGCCCAGGCGACTGGAGCTACTGGACCGGCGCAGGATCGGATCTGTTCGGGTTCTGGCGGACGTTCTGGCGGTGGTGGGCGGTGTCGCCGGACTTTGCCTGATTGGGTTCGGCATCTTCTACGGCGGCCGCCAGGCGATCCTCTTCGACGTCGCCGGCCTGGTGGTGCTGGTGCTCACCGGCAC
>JBOHUL010000047.1:0-14316 GCA_050734425.1 Candidatus Dormibacteria bacterium | reverse complement strand
GAATGACCGCGGACGGTTGCGCGCGACAGAGATCCCCGGCGAAGCCGGGCTCGGGTGCCCTTTGTGCAGAGAGGGCGGGAGGTCGGGTTCTGGCTGACTCAGCGCCGGGGGGCGAGGGGGCCGCAGTTGCGGTCACCCTCCGCCCGGGCTCGGGCACCGCCAAGGCGAGCGACCAGATGGTCAAGGTGGCCCGCTCGACCCCCGGCGAGGCCGAAGGCGACGTTGCTCGAAGGGAGCCACATCCGGGGGGTCCCCCCAACTGGGGCCACCGCATCGTCGCAACCACCGCGAACGTCCTTGGCACCCTGGTGGGCCTGGGGCTGGTGCTGCTGTTCGTGGCTGCGCTCTTCCTGGCGGTCGTCACGCGGAACAATCCCCAGGGAGTCCCCAGCGCCTTCGGCCAGCGCACGTTCATCGTCCTGAGCGGCTCGATGACCGGGACCTTCAATCCGGGCGACCTGATCGTCGACCGGACCGTCACCCGAGCCCAGGCGGCCCGCCTGCATCGGGGCCAGGTCATCAGCTTCGAGGAGGTCGGCCCGAACGGCACAGTGGCGTCGGTCTTCAGCCACCGCATCTACAAGGTGAGCCACCTGCTCAATGCCAACACCCAGAGCTACACGACCGCGTACGAGACCAAGGGCGACGCCAATCCGGCACCCGACCACAATCGGGTCCTTCCCGGCCAGGTGCTAGGGGTCTATGAGTTACGGATGCCTTACGCCGGCTACGTGCTCCAGGCGCTGCACCAGCCGCTGGTGTTCGTGCTCCTGATCACCCTGCCGTTCGCGGCCCTGGTGGCGGGGTTCGCTCGCCGCTCCTGGATCGCCGATGGCCCTGCCAAGGGTCCATATGACCACTGATTGCACAACCTGCCCGGGAACGGCCGTCTGGCCGCAGCCCGCGTACGGAACATCAATACGGACGAGGAGGTATTTCTGACTTGAGGAACATCTTTCACAGGCGGCTCACCATCGTGCTCGCCTCGGTGGGCGCGGTGGGGGCGATTGCGGCGATAGCCACGGCGGCGAGCCTGGCTCTTTTCTACGACCCGGCTGCGCCATCCCAGGTGACCTTCACCTCGGGTAACGTGACCCTTACCCAAGACTCAGTCTTCAAGTGCAGCACCACCGCGACGACGACGCCCACCAAGAACCACAACGCCTACCAGGAGAGCGTAAACGACATCTACCCTGGGTACAGCACGACCGGTTACCCCGACGACGTCACTAACGGCGCACCTCTCGGGGACCGGTCCGGGACGCTGTGCTCGGAGAGCGTGAAGTACACCGGTTCCTTGGCCGCATTCCTTGGGGTGGACGTCACTGTAGCAACAAGCCCCGGCACCGGAAAATCGGAGACCCTGGCCTGCAACGGCGGCGACATTGCCACCAACGAGTCGTGCGAACCTCTCTACAATCCAAGCTCGGCATCGGGCAAGGGGTTGGAGGTATGGGTGTTCGGTAGCCCCTTCCACGACACATACTCCAACCCTCCCCAAGACCTAGTACAGACCTTCGGCATCGGGAATGACCAGACGGTCGAAGCGTCGGGCAGCACTGACGTCAGCACCACGTACGGCCCACCGGCCGCCAGTAACGCTGCGCCGTGCCAGTCCGTCGGCGGTAAGTACGACAACTGCCCCGTCACCAACGGCTTCGTCGAGACACTGAGTGTCTACGTGTACTGGCCGCTCGACTCTGCTGATGACCAAAACGTCTACCAGAATTCCAGCGCCACCGTCACCCTGGCTGTGCACGCAGTCCAGGCGGCGGACAATCCACTGTACCTATGCGGCGGCATCAACGATAACACCCCAACCGCGCCAGTAAATGGCTACTACTACGGGGCCAACCAACCGAAGAATGGCTGGGGCGCCGGGCTCTATGCCGGTGTAGCTGACGCACCGGGCAGCTGCCCCACAATCGACAACAACTCTGCCGGCTGGACAGGGGGCCCGGGGGGCACGCCCGACACGACGCTCATTCCGTTCTTCCATCCCGACACGCTGCCCCCAACCCCGTAATTCGCCAGTAGCGTAGGTAGGGCGGGGGCGTTGCCGCCGCCCTACCACCTCGCCGATCCCGCGGAGGGCAACCGCGCGCAGCACGGTCTCTCAGCGTCTGCGGCGGAGAGGCGGAATACCGGTAGGTCAGGAAGCTGCGGCGGCGCAGCCGGAGCAGAGTCCGTGACCCAGTAGCTCCACCCGCTCCAGCGCGAACTCCAGCGGTCTGGCGGCACCCTCTACCCAACGTGGGACGTCGGGGCAGCTGATGTCGAAGGTGTCGCCGCAGCGGTCGCAGACCAGATGCTGGTGCGACTCCTTGCCCGCCATCACCGCCTCGTAGCTGTTGGCATGGCCCAGCTGGACCTTGCGGGCCAGCCCCAGGTCCACCAGGAGGTCCAGGGTGCGGTAGACGGTCGTGCGCTGGAAGCCTGGCAGCTTGCGCCCGATGCTGGTGCAGAGCTCGTCGGCGGTGGCGTGGCCCGGGTGCTGGACGAGCGCCTGGTAGACCAGGCGCCGCTGGGGGGTCAGGCGCCGGCCCTGCTGCCGCAGCGTCTCCAGACCGTTCATCGGATCAATCATCGTTACTGTTGCGCGCTATTGCAACACCTTCCCCGTGCTTGGCGCGTCGCGGGCCTGGATATGATCAAAGGGAGATGCCCGCTGAGCGCCAACCTCACCCGCTCGCCCTTCTGGAGGACGCCCTGGCCCGGGTTGAGGACCCCGAGCTGCACCGTCCCCTGATGCATCTGGGGATGCTGAAGAACCTCCGCATCGACGGAGCGACGGCCCACATGCGAGTGGTCCTGACCACCCCCGCCTGCCCGCTCAAGGACCGGATCCAGGGGGAGATCGAGGGCGCCGTGATCGGCACCGTCCCGGGCATCAAGAAGGTCGAGCTGGAGTGGGACGCCGACGTCAGCCGGACCAGGGGAGTGACCGGACGCCGGGAGGTCCCCGGGGTCCGCAACCTGGTGGCGGTCAGTGCCAGCAAGGGAGGGGTGGGCAAGACCACGGTCGCGGTCAATGTGGCCCTAGCTTTGCTCCAGGCCGGAGCTCGGGTGGGGCTCCTGGACGCCGACATCTACGGCCCCAACGTGCCCATCATGCTGGGACTCACCGAGCGCCCCGGTGCTGTCGACGGCCGCATGGTGCCGCTTCGCCGGGGTGAGCTCAAGGTGGTCTCCATCGGCAGCATCATCGATCCCGAACGGCCGGTGATCTGGCGCGGTCCGATGCTGGCGGGGGCGCTCAAGCAGTTCCTCTTCGAGGTGGAGTGGGGCGAGCTCGACTATCTGGTCCTGGACCTGCCCCCGGGGACCGGTGACGTCCAGCTGACTCTGGCCCAGTCCATCCCCCTGACCGGCGCTGTGATCGTGACCACCCCCCAGGACGTGTCCCTGGCGGACGTCGGGCGGGGCATCGCCATGTTCCAGCAGCTGCGGGTCCCGATCCTGGGGGTGATCGAGAACATGAGCGGCTTCCGCTGCCCCCACTGCGGCGAGGTGACCGAGATCTTCAGCCAGGGGGGCGGCCGGGAGCTGGCCGAGCGACGCCGGCTGCCCTTCCTCGGGGAGATCCCCCTAGATCCCCAGATCCGGCTCGGTGGTGGCCCGGGCCAGCCCCTGGTCCTGGCTCAGCCCCACTCGGAGCAGGGCCAGGTCTTCATCCGAGTGGCCTCGCAGCTGGCGGCCCAGGTGAGCCAGGTCAACTTCCAGGCAGAGGCGGCGCCGGAGATGCCCTCGGGGCCAAGGATCCCGCCCCGGTCCTAGAGTGAAGGTCACGGGCGGACCCACTCCGCCCAACCCGGCGGCGGTTCGGAAGTTCGATTCGCCCGCTGCCAAAGCCGGTGCTAGCCTCTAGGCGAGGACCAGCCCGGCGAGAAGGCTCCCGGCGGCGGCGAGGAGCGTGCGCTTTGGGACGGCCAGCAGCTCCTCCGGCGCCGCCTCTGGTCTCGGCGGCCGCCTCTGGGTCCCCCTGGGCTGGCCCCCTGCCCGGCAGGCCTGGCGCGCGCTGGTCCCGAAGGTCTCGATCAGGTGCCGTACTTCTGTCCGACGCCTGGCGGGGCAGCCGGTCCCCTTCCCGGAGCTCGCGCACTATCTGCTCCCGGAAATGCTTCCTGCGCCTCCTCCGAGGTCCTCCCAGACCCTCTCGGCCATTGAGAAACGCTCATACCACCGCGATCAGCTAACCGAGGTCCCGCCTGCGGCTGGTGCGGCCGATCGCGAGGCGCGCGGGGTGGCCGCTGTCGGGCCCGGGGGCGGTCAAGCCAGCAGACCCTGCACTGCGCGTGCCGTCTCGAGGATTGCCGCCCGCGCCTCAGGCTCGTCGGTGTAGACCCGCAACCAGACGGTCCGGGCCGGCAGCAGCCGGGCCAAGAGCGCAGGTGCCGCCTCCTCCTCCACCCGTTGCGAGATCGGGTCATAGAGGCGAAGAGTCTCGCCCTCGCGGGTGGGGTTGTCCGGCCGAGGACTGGTGCTGGCCAGGTCCACTTCCAGACCGACCTCCCTCAGATTCGGGGGCAGCCCCTGGCGGAGCCTGGCCTCGATCTCCCTGGGGTCACGCAGCCCGGCCCCGTCTCGCAGGTCCCCCAGCTCGCGGTAGGCCTCGAAGGCCAGGCGCCAGGGTAGCCGCCGCGTGGTCACGGCCTCCCAGTGGCGCCCGAGCTCGCGCTCCTCGTCATCTCGGGGGTGCCGCTGCAGCCGCTCCACCTCGGCCAGCAATGACCAGTCTGTGAGCCCCAGGTATGCGTCCAGGTGCAGGAGCGGGTTGCCAGGTGGGATCAGCCCCCTGCAGGTGCGGGCGAAGACCAAGCGCAGGTGCAGGTCGATTCGGCGCACGGTGCGGTGGAAGTAGACGTGGTTGTACATGTAGAGCCGGGTCGAGAGAAACCGCTCCAAAGCAGGGGCCCCGTGCTGGTGCAGCACCAGCTGCCCGTCTTTGATGAAGGAGTAGTGGCGCAACCGCTGCAGGTCCACCGGGCCCACCGCCACCCCGCACATGTAGGCGTCACGTGGGACGTAGTCCATGTTGTCGGTGCTGGCGGGGGCGCAGAGGACCGGCTTCAAAGCCCGCAGCCAGCCGGGCGGGGCCGTCCCCTCCAGGTCCCGGGGCGCCATGACCCAGGCGACCCACTCCGGCAGCACCTGCTCTCCCAGCCGGAAGTCCGCTCGGGGACTGCCGTGGAGCTGGCGGATCAGGTCTGCCAGGGGACCCAGGACCAGCTGGCGGCCGACATCCTCGTGGTCTAGGCCGAATTGGCTCAGCACCTCGACGTCGAAGAAGTGTCCGAACGGCCCGTGACCGATGTCGTGCAGCAGCCCGGCGATGCGCATGGTCTCGACGACCAGCGCCTCCGAGGGCAGGTCGGGAAAGCTCTGGCGCAGGCTGGGATAGAGGTGCTCGCTGAAGCTCCCCGTCAAGTGCATAGCCCCGACCGCGTGCTGGAAGCGGGAGTGCTCGGCAGTGTGGAAGACCCACCAGGCCGACTGGAGCTGGTGGATCCGGCGCTGCCGCTGCAGCCAGGGGTGGTCGAGCAGCTCCGCCTCCGAGCCCCCGCCCCGCCCCGCCTCGGGCTTGGTGATCTGGCAGTAGCCGTAGAGCGGGTCTGCCAGAAGGTTGACCCGCTCGAACTCGTGCTCCGGTCCCGTCACCTCTGGGCCATCTTAGGCAGAAGCCGGGCCCTGGGCCCTGCTTCTGCCCTCGCGTTTGGCGATGGGCAATTTACTTGGTATGATCCAACCAAGCATTTCCGGCTCGGCGAGGAGTTAGGGTGAGCATGCGCCAGGTCCTGGCTGGAGGTGGGGGCAGCGGCCGCCCGGTGGGGCGGCACTACAAGTGGGTCGCGCTCTCCAACACCACCCTCGGGGTGCTGATGGTGACGATCAACACCTCGATTGTCATGATCGCCCTCCCCGACATCTTCCGGGGAATCCACCTCAACCCCCTCACAGCCAACAACTCCCCCTACTTCCTCTGGCTCCTGATGGGGTTCACGGTCGTGACCGCGGTGCTGGTGGTGACCCTGGGCCGGATCGGGGACATCTACGGCCGGGTGCGGATGTACAACCTCGGCTTCCTCGTCTTCACCGTCTTCTCCATCCTGCTGTCGGTCAGCTGGATGCAGGGGTCCGAAGGGGCCCTCTACCTCATCGGCATGCGGGTTCTCCAAGGGGTCGGCGGAGCCTTGCTCTGGGCCAACTCCAGCGCCATCCTCACCGACGCCTTCCCGTCCCATCAGCGGGGGATGGCCCTGGGCACCAACATGGTGGCGGCGATCGCTGGCGCCTTCATCGGACTGGTGCTGGGGGGAATCCTCGGTCCCGTCAGCTGGCAGCTGGTGTTCCTGGTCTCGGTGCCGGTCGGGGTCTTCGGCACGGTCTGGGCCTTCCTCATGCTGCGGGACACCGGGGTCCGCCAGCCGGCCCGGATCGACTGGTGGGGCAACCTGCTCTTCGCCGCGGGCCTGGTATCGCTTCTGGTGGGGATCACCTACGGGATCCTGCCCTACGGCTCCTCGGCCATGGGCTGGGGCAACCCCATGGTCCTGGGCACGGCGATCGGCGGGATCGTCTGCCTCGCCGCCTTCACCTACCTGGAGACCAAGGTCGAGGCGCCGATGTTCCACGTCCAGCTCTTCCGCATCCGCGCCTTCGCCGCGGGCAACCTGGCCTCGATGCTGTCCTCCCTGGCCCGGGGCGGGCTGATGTTCATCATGATCATCTGGCTCCAGGGAATCTGGCTGCCCCAGCACGGCTTCAGCTTCGTCGAGACCCCGCTCTGGGCCGGCATCTACATGCTGCCGATGACGGCCGGCTTCCTGGTCGCGGGGCCCATCGCGGGGATCCTCTCCGACCGCTACGGCTCGCGGCTCTTCGCGACCGTGGGGGTGGCGGCGTCAGGCGTCATCTTCGTCCTCTTCCAGCTCCTGCCCGCCAACTTCAACTACGTCTTCTTCGCCATCCTCTTGCTCCTCTACGGCCTCTCCGCCGGGCTCTTCGCCTCCCCCAACCAGGCGGGGGTGATGAACAGCCTGCCTCCCAACGAGCGCGGCGCCGGCTCGGGGATGTCGGCCACCTTCCGCAACTCGGCCCAGGTGCTCTCGATCGGCATCTTCTTCTCTTTGGTCATCGTCGGCCTCTCCGCCAACCTGCCCCATGCCCTCTACCACGGACTCGTGACCCAGGGTGTACCGCAGACGGCCGCGCTGCGAATCTCCCACCTGCCCGCGGTGGGCAGCCTCTTCGCCTCCTTCCTGGGCTACAACCCCATGGCCGGGCTCCTCGGTCCAGCGGTCCTGGGGCATCTGTCCCACGCCCAGCAGGCGTACCTCACCGGCCGCTCCTTCTTCCCCCACCTCATCTCGGCGCCCTTCATGGACGGCCTCCACACCGCCTTCGACTTCGCCGCCGCCAGCTGCTTCGTCGCGGCAGCCGTGAGCGCGCTCCGGGGCGGCAAGTACATCTACGACGAAGCCCAACAGAGCGGCGTGGCCAGTCCGGTCGGGGCAGGCGCCGCCCCCGCCCCCGCAGCCACGACCCCGCCCCCCCCTGCGCCCCAGCCCCAAAAGCCAGGGCAGCCGCGGGCCCCGGCCCTGGAAGGGCAGCGCGCCGGGGAGCCCGCTACGCCGTGATCGCCGCACCTGGGTTGGCAAAGACCAGCGACAAAGCCACAACCGCGCCTTCGGCCGAGGACGACCCCGTGGCCGAGCTGGAGCGGGCCGTCACCGACATCGTGCGGTGGTCCACCAGCCGTGAGGTCCAGAACGAGACCATGCGCCGGGCCCAGTGCCAGGTGCCATTCAGCGCGGTGGCGATGCTGCACCGGATCTGGACCACCGGCCCGGTCCACCCCTCGGAGCTGGCGGCCTACTACTGCGTCGACAACTCCACCATCACCCCACGGCTGCAGCGCCTGGAGAGAGCGGGGCTGGTGGCCCGCCACCCCGACCCCAAGGACGGGCGGGCGGCTCTGGTCAAGATCACCCAGGCGGGACAGCGCCTGCGCAAGCGGCTCCACGAGGCGCGGCGGCGGATGCTGGACGAGTTGCTCCAGGAGTTGAGCCCAACCGAGCGAAGGCGCCTGGCCCAGGCGGCCGGCAGACTGGCGGGGCGCCTGGAACTGCCGAGCGCGTCTGGGCTGCGGAAGAGTCCAGCCTCCGACCTGCGGCAGTGAGATAGCGCCGACCAAGAGTGCTGGGCCGATTCTTCATCCGGGCAAAGTCGCGCTCTTTGCCGCCGTCCCGCCTTTGCAACCCTCAGCATTGGGGAGGCTGACCACGGTCAACTCTCGAGGGTCCATCGGCGGCTGCCGTCCCTCCCGCTGACTACGCCGCGACTCCCGCTACTTCGAGAGGCGGTAGTCCTGGGGATAGATGATGTCCAAGACATCCTGGGGGACAATGCCCTTCAGGTTGTTCTTGTACATGGTCAACTGGATGTCGCCATTCGGCACCCAGGCCACGGGGAGCTGCTTGGCCAGATAGTCCTCGTACTTGAACATCGCGGCCTTCTCCGCGGCGGCGGAAGAGGTGATGGTCGCATTGATGTTGGCGTCGTTGACGGTGCTGGAGTATCCGCCCGCGTCGGGTCCCGCTCCGGTGTAGAAGAGCTGCTCACCGCTCGGGAAGAAGTCCGGCCCGAAGGTCCAGGTGAAGCTGAGCGCGATATCGGACAGGTCCCAGGTATTGCAGGGCTTGGCCATGGTGCAGCCGGCTAGCTCAACGCTCGCCACCGACGACGTGCTCGCCGACTTCAGGGTGAGCGAGATGCCTGCCTTGGCCTTCATCGCCGACTGCATCGCCTCCATCTCGTTGGTCAGCTCCTCGGTCCCGCTCGAGTAGAGAAGGCCGAAGCTCAGCTGCTGGTGGTCCTTGATCCCAGCGCCGCAATCACCTCTGCCACTACCAGGCTTCTGGCAGTACGAGACCCCACCGGGGACCACGTGCCACCCGTGGCTCTTGAGCAGGCTCACCGCCTTGCTTGGAGAGTAGGCGTAGACCTCGCCCTTGGCCTCTAGCGGGCTCGTGAACTTGTAACCCCGCGGGTAGGTCGGCACCGGGCCGTTGTCGACGGTGCCGTAGCCGTGCTGGAACTGCTTGATGTACTCCTTCTGGTTGATCAGAGTCTGGAAGGCCTGGCGGAAGTACAGCTGGCGGAAGATGGGGCCGCTCGTGTGGTTGGTGAAGTTGAACGGGATGTAGGTGATCCCGAAAGCCGGCCACTCCGAGAGCTTGTAGTGCTCGGACCTCTCCAGGCTCTTTGCCTGGCCCAGGTCCTGGGTCGGGATGTACCCGATCGTGAGGCTGCCCGTGCGCAGGGCATTGAACTCGGCCGAGTCAGAGGTGAATGGGAGTTCCTCGAAGGCCGAGATGGTGGGCTTGGGGGACCCGGAATAGGCTTTGTTGGGAACCAGCTTGACGTAGCCGCTGGTGAGGAAGCGGGCCAGCTGGAATGGTCCGTCGACCACCTTCCAGAGGGGATCGGAGTCGTAGGTGGAGATGTCCTGCGACTGGACGTTGAGGAACTGGGCCACTCCCAACGCCCCCGAGGTCGCCGTCCCCGGGTTGCTGGGGACGTAGCACTGGGCGGTCGGGGTGCAGGTGGCGGGAGTGCTCGGGCCTGAGAGGAGAACGCGGCTGGCGGCCGAGGTGTCGTAGTCCCCGATCGGACCGGAGGCCGAGAGCTCGTCCCAGGACTGTTGCGGCATAGGGTAGATCTGGCTCAACTCGTTGTACGTGTACCAAGTGGGGTTGTAGGACCGGTTGAGGGTCAGCTTGAGGCTGTAGGTCCCGGTCTGGCCATAGCTGACGATGTTCTGGGGGAATGCCCCCGGAACCGCTCCCGCCCAGCTCGGCCCAGCTCCGCTGTTGGTGCTGACCGTAGGCGCGTTGGGGTCGGTGACGGCGCTGACCAAGTTCATCCAGAAGATCACGTCGCGGGCGGTGATGGGCTTGCCATTCGACCACTGCCAGTGCTTGAGGTTGATGGTCACCACGGTGTCGTTGTCGGAGTAGACGGGCGGTTGAGCGACGCTGAGTCCGCTGTTGAGTAACGCCTTGCCGTTGTCCCCGAACCAGTAGAGCGGCAGGTAGAGCTGGTTGTCGAACTGGTAGAGATTCGAGTTGGACTCCTGCGGGGCGGCCAGCAACGGCAAGATGTACGTCGGATAGACGTTTGGCTGCTCGGCCCAGGTGACGACGCCACCCGAGCTCGCGTGGGTCGAAGCACTGACCGAAACCACCCCGGTCGCCACCATCGCAGCGGCCGCCAGTGCGGCGGCGAAGCGACCGACGGTGCCTCTGCGCAATCTCATGCCACTTCCCTCGTCACAACCCGCGCGCTTGTCCACCCAGCTGAGTTCTCTGGGCCACTATAGATGCGCCCCTTTGAACTGGTCAATGCCAGAAGCGGACAGGCCTTGAGGCCGGCCGACCGATTCCGCTGCCTGCGGCAGGGAGCGCTCCAGCCCATGGGAACGAGATCGGGACGATGAGGCACGTCGGCCCAAGACGCCTACAAGGGGCTGCAACACGGAGTCGGCGCCTCTTGCGCCGGCGACCAAGGGAGCCCCGGCGCGGCCACACCCCGATCCGGGTGCCCCAGCCGAGGTTCAGCGGTCGCGGTCCTTCCTAACGCGCCCCAGCCTGAGCCGGAGGATCGGCGGGGTCAGCTCGTCCGGGATCGCAGTTGATCTCGAAGACCTTGCCATCGGGGGCCCGGAAGTGCTGCCAGCGGTAGCCGGATTGGTCGCGACCCCCCTTTCCCAGAAGCTCGATCCCGGCCTGCCGGAGCTCGGCCAAGGCGGCGTCGAGGTCTGCGACCCAGAACCCAGCCACCACCGGGCCGGCCTGGAACAGGTGCGACTCCAGCGGAAAGCCAGGCCCGAAAAGCTCCAGCTTGTCGCCGTCGGGGAGGCTCAGGACGCAGAATCCCTCCCGCTCGAAGGTGATCCCCAGGCCCATGACCTCGTTGAAGAAACGGCGCATCGACGAGAACTCGCCGGTCTCGACCCCAACCCAATTGACCCCCAAGGGCCTCACCAGGGCGCGCGCCTCATCCAGAGAGCGCCGCCAGGAGCTTCTCTCCCCAGGGGCTGCCCCAGCCGGTGCAGGCATCCCAGCCTGGGCCCGCGGCGTAGGCGCCGTTGTCGCCCTGGGTGATGTCGCGGGTCACCCCCTCCTGTTCCAGCGTCTGATACAGCATTGGATTGAGGTAACCCACTGGGTGGCCCAGAGACTGGGCGCAGCGGGCCAGCAGCCCCGCCCACAGCGGCGCCACGGCGCTGGTCCCTCCGAACACCGTCGCCTGGCCGTCGACCAGGACCCGATAGCCGGTCTCGGGGTCGGCATCGCCCGCGACGTCGGGCACGCCCCGGCCGATGGCGTGGCCTGGGTCCACCGAGGGTGGGACGCGGGCGCGGGCCTGCCAGGCGGGCAGCGAGAAGGCGGTGCTGACCCCGCCGCCAGTCGCGCCGCCCTGAGGCTCGTCGTTCCAGGTCGCCTCGCCGCTGATGACGCCTCCGCTCGAGCTGAGCCGGGTGCCGCCGCAGGCGAGGACGTGGGGGCTGGAGGCGGGGAAGTCGACGTGGGCCTGGCCGTCGCCGAGGCCGTCACTCGAGCCCTGGTCCCCTGAGGCCACGCAGACCGCGATGCCGACCAGGGCCATGTCCTGGAAGACCTGGTCGAAGGCGGTCATGGTGCCGGGGTCCCAGGCGGACTCCGGGCCGCCCCAGCTGATGGACAGCAGCGTGGGGTGATGGCTCTGGTCGTGGAGCGCCGCCTGGATTGCCGCCAGGAATCCCTGATCGGTGTTGGGGGCGAAGTAGACGGCGAGGCTCACCCCCGGGGCCACCGACCCGCTCACCTCGATGTCCAGCACCACCTCGCCGTCGGGTCCGTCGACGGCACCAGTGGGACGGTTGGCCCCGCCGGCGACCGGGACTGGGACGACGGTCGGAGGCGCCAGCCCCTGCTCCTGGAAGTAGGCGTCGAGGTCCGCCTGCCGGTATCCCCCACCAAGCTCGACGAGCCCGATGCTCTGTCCGGCGCCATTGGTCCCCGGGGGGAAACTGTAGAGCTCCGCCACCTGAGCCGGTGGGTAGCTGAGGGGGGCGGCCGCCGCCAGGGGAGCCCCGGTATCGGGCAGCGGCAGCCGCCGGAAGTGGGGCCGGGCCCGGGGCTGGGTTCCGAGGCCGAGGACCGCCACCAGCTGCTCCGCCACCACCACGGGCAAGGTCGGAGGCGAGGTCTGCCAGCGGAAGTCGAGACTCGCCTGCCGCGAGCGTCGCAGCTCGACCCCGAAGACGTCCGAGAGCCGGCCCAGGGAGCCACGGACGCTGGCGGTGCGCAGCGCCGGCGCCGCCCCGAGCCACTCCAGACCGGTCGCCCGCGCCCAGCCCTCGACGGCTTGCAGATCCTGTGGATGCGCACTCCGGCGCTCCTCCAGCTGGTAGCGGCTGAGGTGGGCCCTCAGCGACGGCCGCAGTCCCCCGAGGTCAGAGGGCAGTGGAGTGGGTCGGTCGGGGCGTGGCCGCAGGACCAGAGTCACGGTGGCCGGCTCATCCGGATCCACCGGACCGAGATTGGGCCAGGCGGGCGATGAGCTCTCAGCGCCCACCGGATGCGAGCCGGTCCCGGAGCCGTGTGCCGCCACGTCCGTCAGTTGACCACTTTCGCTGCCCTGGCGGCCAGGGGCTAGATTCTGCCCCAAGCGGGTATGCTGCCCTCGCGATGTTTCTCTTCAGCCGGTTATTCCGCAGGTCGGGTCCTCTGGGACGGCTGATCATCAGCCTGATCGTTGTCGGCGGCGGAATCGCCCTTGTCGTCTTCGGTGTGGTCGATCACAACACCGTCATCCTCGTTCGAGGGGCCATCCTCCTGGGATTGGTGGTGGTCATCGGCGGTGGCAGCGTCTGGCGTTCTCGCGTTACGGGGGGAGGTGGCCCGGGCCGCTACTGAGTCCAGGCTGCGGCAGAGCTGCCAGCGGCCAAGGTCGGCCCCACCATGGCGGAGGCAGCCCCCTGGCCGCCCCGGCGGTCTAATGCTCCTGGGCTAGAAGTCTCGTGATCTGCAGCACCGCCACGAATCGCCGGTAGGCGGTCAGAGGATCGTCCGCCGAGACCTCGACCTCCAGCTCGGACAGCGGCTCCACCCCGCGGACCTGCGCCGCCAGCTGGGTCAGATCGGCGTGGCGGAGCCGCACCTGGAGCCTCCAGGGGGGCGCCAGCGCCGGCTCCGGGATCTCCCCTAGGCGCTCGAGGGCGGACTGGGCCGCATCTCGTATCTGCCTCCTGGCCACCTCAGGGTGCAGGCTTCGAGCACCGAAGCGGCTCACCGACTGCTTCACCTCGACCAGCTCGGCCCCCGGCAGGATCGGGGCGGCCTGAGCCGCCGTGTGCTGGTCGCCGCTGACCAGGGCCACCGGCACCTGGAAGTGGCGTGCCACCAGGGCGTTGATGCCGCTCTCGCCGACCAGCCTGCCGCCCAGGCTCACCCCCATGACCGCTGCGGGATTGTAGGTGTGGGACAGGGCGGAGGGCGGGCCGTCACTGGCCCCGTGGTAGCCGATGAAGAAGCAGGCGCCGAAGCTGGAGTCCAGCCCCTCCATCATGTAGAGGGGCTTGTGCTGACCCGAGAGGTAGTCCGCCTCACCGTGCAGGCGGTGGGGGGCCAGGTTGCGCATGCCCCCGTGGGAGTCGTTGACCAGGATGCCGTCGGCCCCGGCCGCGATCGCCCCGTCGATTGCGGCGTTGACCTCCTCCAGCATCAGCTCCTGGCCCAGGTTCCACTCCTCCCCGGGGCTGACCTGGCGCCAGTCGGCGATACCGGCCACGCCTTCCATGTCGCAGGAGATGTAGACGCGGATTGGCTGGCTCCTCCCCAATTGCCCGGACCTGGATTGTAAGCCGCTCGTGCAAGGGGCTGGCCGACCCGATTCAGGGTCTCCTGGGCCGGGTAGCCGACTCGTGCGACCCCGCAAGTCGGGTGCTGAGTCGAAGTCAGAGGCTCAACGCCAGAAGCCAGACGCGCCACACCATCGGTTGGGCGGAGCCCAGGGATGCCAGTCGACGAGACGCGGGCGTACCCCCTCCTGATCGCCTCGGGCGGGTTCGCCGACTACACCGCTGCGGCGCTGGTGGCCAACAGTGGCTGGAAGCGCGCCATCCTGGCGCTCTTCGACGACGCCTGTGGCGCTGCCGCCACAAGTACCGGCTCCCGCAGCCACCGCCGGGAATCCCGGCGCCGGCCTTGGTCCCTGGGTGGGAGCGACCGCCGACGCGGCCAGCTCGCCGAGGCGCGTCGGTCAGGCCCT
>JBOHUL010000046.1:0-69028 GCA_050734425.1 Candidatus Dormibacteria bacterium | reverse complement strand
GATCCCCAGAAGGGACATGAGCGCGAGCCTCGGCGAGCCCTGCCAGGATCGCCGGCGAACTGGGGTCACGACTTGTCTGAGCCCCGGCTGAGAAGCACCCGATCCCGCCTCCCCGTTGCCCCCGGCTCCCTCACCTCGGCACACTGCAGCTTCGATGCCGGACCCGTCAAAAGCGCCAACCCCACCGGTCCGGCAGACGGCCAGCGTCTCCGGCCACCAGATCTCCTCGCTGGAGCGCGGGGGGACGGACCCACCGATACTGCTGCTACACGGCTGGGGTGCCAGCGCCGCAGGCTTCACGGGCCTTCTGCGACTGAGCCGGACGCCGCGGCGGCTTCTGGCCCTTGACCTTCCCGGCTTCGGCGAGTCGCCACTGGGGCAGGGGGACTGGAGCACCGCGGCCTACGCGGAGCTGGTACGTCGGCTGGTGCATCAGAGGGGTTGGTCTGAGATCTCGCTCCTCGGTCACTCGTACGGCGGGGGGGTGGCCATCCGCCTGGCCGGGGAGCCGGGCTTGGGACTGGACCGGGCCATCCTCTGTGCCGCCTCCGGGGCGCGGGTGCCGGGGTGGCGCGGGGCCTCCGCCCGGGGCCGGCTCTTCCGGGGGCTCCGCCTGGGCGCCGAGAGCCTCCTGCCCCAGAGCTGGTCCCAGGTGGCGGTCGACTGGCTGCGCCAGCGCCTCGGCTCCGAGGATTACCGCCGCGCCGGGCCCTTGCGGCCGGTGCTGGTCCGGGCGGTGTCCGAGGATCTGACCGAGCTGGCGCGGCGGATCTCCGTGCCCACCTTGATCACCTGGGGAGCCGGCGACAGGGAGCTGCCGCTGGACCCCTTCGGCTGGCATCTGCGCCGCTCGATCGCGGGCTCGGAGATGGTCCAGTTCCAGCGGAGTGGTCACTTCCCCTTCCTGGATGAGCCCCGACGCTTCGCCGCCGTGTTCGACTCGTTCGTGGACGCCAAACTCTGACCCCGTGACCATCCCTGTCTGGCAGGCCGTCCTCCTCACCCTGCTGGCGGCGGCCTCGCTCAGGGGCCGCTACCTGGGCTGGCTCTATATCTGCCAATTGGACGAGTACCGGCTCAAGAGGCTGTGGGCCAGCTGCCGGCGGAGGCTGAGGAGCAACTGGCGCTGGCAGCTGCCGCTCTGGGTGGGAGGGCTGGTCATGGCGCTGGTGGCCGGCTGGCCCGGCGGCTCCATCCGCTGGGTGCCGCTCTTCCTGGCTGCGCTTCTGCCCTTCTTCACCGATCAACCCTTCAGCAGCCGGGGCCAGTTGCTGGTGACCAGCCGGGCCCGACGCCTCGGCCTGGCGGCCGCGGCCCTCAGCCTGGTGGCGCTCTTCTTCGCCCTCTGGGCCGGCTGGGAAGGAGCGGTGGTGCTGGCGGGGGGCGACCTCCTGCTGGTGGGCGCCCTGGCGCTGGGGGTGCTGGCGCTGGCCCCGGACGAGCGCCGCCGGCGGCGCGGCTTCGTGCGCCAGGCACAGGCGCGGCTGGAGGCCGTGGCTCCCCTGGTCGTCGGGATCACCGGGAGCTATGGCAAGACCACCACCAAGCGCTTCCTGGAGCGACTGCTGGACTCGCCCGAAACCCCCTGCTTCGCCACTCCCGAGAGCTTCAACACCACCCTGGGGGTCTGCCGGGCGATCAACGAGGGGCTGGAGCCCCGGCACCGCTACGCGGTCCTGGAGATGGGCGCCTACCGCAAGGGGGAGATCGCCGAGATCTGCTCCTTCACCCGGCCCCAGCTGGGGATCGTCACCGCGGTCGGGGTGATGCACCTGGAGCGCTTCGGCACCCGGTCCAAGATCGCCCTGGCCAAGTCGGAACTGCTGGCCGCCCTGCCCGAGACGGGGCTGGCGGTGCTGCCCTCCAGCGTCAACGAGCGGGAGCTGCTGACCCGGCCACTGCGGGCGCGGGTGGTCTGGGTCGGGGGCCGGGGCGATCGCTACTGGGCCGAGGAGATCCAGTCCGGCCCCGAGGGCACCGAGCTGCGGCTGCTTGGGTCGGCGGGGGAGGACCTGCGGCTGCGGGTCCCGGTCCACGGCGACCCGATCATCTCCGACCTCCTCTGTGCCTGGGCCGTGGCCGCCGAGCTGGGAGTCTCTCAGGAGACGCTGTCGGAGCGCGCCCTCCGGCTGGAGCCGGCGCCGCACCGGCTTCAGGTGAGCCAGGTGATGGGGGTGACCATCATCGACGATGCCTACAATTCCAACCCCGAAGGGGCGGCCGCGGCCCTGCGGCTCATGGCCGGCCTCCCGGGCCAGCGCCGAGTCCTGGTCACGCCCGGGTTCATCGAGCTGGGGCCCTTGCAGGAGCAGAGCATGCGCGAGCTGGGCAGGCAGGCGGCCGCGGTCTGCAGCCACGTCATCCTGGTGGGGCGGATCCAGTCCCGGGAGATCGCCCTGGGGCTGGGCCAGGCGGGGTACCCCCTCGGCCAGCTCACGGTCGCCCAGGACCTGGCCGAGGCCCAGCGGCGCCTGCCGGACGTGGCCGGGCGGGGCAGCGTGGTCCTGTTCGAGAACGACCTCCCCGACTCCTATCTCGAGCCCGGGTGAGCCGCCCTTGAGCCTGAAGGGGGTCCGGGTGGCGGTGGTCTTCGGCTCCCGCTCGGTGGAGCACGAGATCAGCATCATCACCGCCTGCCAGGCCATGCCTGTGCTCAAGGAGCTGGGGGCCGAGGTCGTTCCGGTCTACATCACCAAGGGTGGGGGCTGGATCACCGCCCCTCAGCTGGCCGAGCTGGGCTCCTTCCGGGAGCGGCTCCCCGAGGAGGGCCAGGGGGTGCTGCTGGACCTGGCCCGGGGCCGGCTTCTCTCCCAGGGAGGTTCCCTCTTGGGGCGCCCCAGCGATCTGGCGGTGGACGTGATCCTGCCGCTGCTGCACGGGAGCCTGGGGGAGGACGGCTGCCTCCAGGGCCTGGCACGGCTGGCCCGCATCCCGCTGGTGGGCACCGGGGTCGCGGGCTCGGCCCTGGCCATGGACAAGTTCCGCTCCAAGCAGCTCTTCCTCCAGGCTGGGCTGCCGGTGGTGCCGGGGCGCCTGGCGGCGGACCCCGCCCGGGCGCGGGAGCTGGGCCAGGAGTTGGGGTTCCCTTTGGTGGTCAAGCCCAACCGGGGCGGCTCCAGCGTCGGGGTCGCGCTGGCCCACGATGTCTCCGAGCTGGAATCGGCGCTGACGACCGCTTTCAACTTCGACTCAGAGCTCGTGCTGGAGCCGGTGGTGCCGGACGCCAGCGACCTCAACTGCGCCGTCAAGTGCAATGCGCCCCGCCAGAGCCTGGTCGAGCGCCACCTCCGCAGCCAAGAGCTGCTCAGCTACGAGGACAAGTACGCCAGAAGGGGCAAGCTGGTAGAGCCCCTGGGGAAGTCGGCCGGGGACGTGGGCGGTCCCAAGTCCGCAGCCCAGGACCCCAGTCGGGAGCTGCCCGCGCGCATCTCGGACGTCACCAGAGAGCGGGTCCAGGGACTGGCGCTGGCCGCCTTCGACCTCCTGGGCTGCCGGGGCACGGCCCGGGTAGACTTCCTTCTGTCAGATCGAGGCGACCTCTTCCTGAACGAGGTGAACACCATCCCCGGCTCCCTCGCCGCCCACCTCTGGAGCGCCAGTTCCGTCCCCTTCCCAGCGCTGCTGGAGGAGCTGGTGCGAGAGGCGCTCCAGGCGGCGCCGGAGAGGACTCTGGTGCTGCCCCAGAACCTGCTCCAGGCTGGTGAGCTCCTGGGCAAGGCCGGGCCGTGATCCAGAAGATCCAGGCCCAGCGGGTGGTGGTGAGGATCGGAGAGAGAGCGATCCTGGGTGGAGTCGACCTGGAGGTGGCGGCGGGTGAGTTGGTCGCCATCACCGGACCCTCGGGCTCGGGGAAGACCACCTTCATGATGGTGCTGTGCGGCCTGCTGGCGCCGACCAGTGGCCGGGTGCTGGTCGATGGCGTCCCGGTGGTGGCGGGTGAGGGTGCCCCGTATCGGCTGGGCCTGGTCCTCCAGAACCACGGCCTGGTTTCGATCCTGACCGCCCAGGAGAATGTGGCCCTGCCGCTGCAGGCAAGGCGCATGCCGGCGCGGGAGATCGCGCTCCGCTCCCGGGAGGCGCTGCATGCGGTCGGGCTGGACGAGTCCGCCGAGCACCTGGCGGAGGACCTCTCCGGCGGCCAGCGCCAGCGCGTGGGGGTGGCCCGGGCCCTGGCCTCCGACCCGGACCTGCTCATCGCCGACGAGCCCACCTCGGAGTTGGCGCAGGACGCCAGGCGCCAGGTCCTGGAGCTGCTGCGGGCCCAGACGCAGAGGGGCAGCGTTGTCATCCTCGCCTCCCACGACGAGGAGGTGGTCGCCAGCTGTGACCGCAGCCTCCGGCTGGTCGACGGCCGCCCCGCCCCGCCCCGGGCCGCGGCCGCGATCACCGGCTGAGCCAGCGCCGGCGTGCCCATCTCGCCGCACCGCCAGGACCTCGGAATGCGGCCCGGGCTCAGTTCGGGCTCGGGGGGTCTCCCGGCGGGTCCTGACTGGAGTTGATCAGCTCGGCCCCGCTGCCCCTCGGCACCACCTTGACCAGGGTTCCCGGGGGCATCAGGTCCAGCACCTCCCGAGGGAGCTGCACGCTGCCATCCCGACTCACCACTGAGTAGGCCTGGCCGGCCCGGCCCTCGGCGCCGACGATCCCATCGCGGATGTGGACGGTTCTGGGCAGGCGGTCAGCGACCGCCTGGTCATGGGTTACGCAGATCAGGGTCGTACCCAATCCCTGATTGATGCGCAGCAGCTGGTCCAGGACCAGGTCGCGGGCCTGGCCGTCGAGCTGGTTGGTCGGCTCATCCAGCAGCAACAGGGACGGGGTCAGCGAGATGCTGGCCGCGATCGCCACGCGCTGCTGCTCCCCGCCGGAGAGCGAGGCCACCGGTCGCCGGTCCAGCTCACCCAGCCCCACCAGCTCCAGGAGCTCGCGCGCCGGTCGCGGGCTCTGGTGGGAGCGGGATGCGCCCAGCCGCTGGGCGTACTCGACGTTCTGGAGGCCCGAGGCGTACGGGAGGAGGTTGCGGGTGGGGTCCTGGAGCACCAGACTGACGCTGCCGGCGTGGAGCCGGGCCAGGTCGCGACCGGAGAGCTGGCCCAGATCGTGAGGTCCTAGGCGGACCCGGCCCGAGGAGGGGCGCAGCAGACCCGCGAGCAGGGCCAGCAGGCTGGACTTGCCCGACCCCGAGGGACCCAGGATGGCCAGGGCCTCGCCGGCACCGATGTCGAGGTCGATCCCCCGCAGCGCCGCCACATCTCCCTCCTCGCTGGGGTAGAGGAGCACGACCCGGTCGCACTCGACCTCGAGGCCGTGGCCGGCGCCGCCCGTCTGGCTCAATGCAGCTCCATCCTCAGCTCGGCCATGTCCACCTGTCCCAGGGCCACCCTTCCGGCCAGGAACGCCGACGCCACCAGGATCACCAGGAAGACCAGCCCCAAGACCGCGATCGCCAAGGCCGGCAGCCCTAGTTGGAGCGGGGGCTGGCCCGAATTCGATCCGAACTCCGGCACCGCGGGCAGCGCCACCAATCCGGCGATGATGGCGGCGGCGATCCCGAAGATGAGTCCCGGGATCAGGACCAGGCATTGCTCCGCCAACAGCGCCCGGCTCAAAGTCTGGCGGGAGACGCCCATCGCCCGGAGAACCGCCAGCTCGAAGGAACGGCGCCTGGCGCTGAGGAAGAAGCTGAGGATGGTGGTCGCCACCGCCAGGGCGGCCGCCGCGCCGGCGGCGAAGACGAAGAACTGGTAGCCGAGGCCGAGGCCGCCCTGGTTGTAGCGGGTAACCGCCGGGCCCGGGGTGGTGACGTTGAGTACTGACACGCCCTCGTGCTTGAGCCGGGCGAGGATCCGGGGCGGGGCGTGGGGTGCCTCCCAGACGTAGCTCTCGGTGAAGAGCGGGGTTCCCCGTTCCGCCTCCTGGGCCGTCTGCAGGTTCATCAGGTCCCCCTGGCTCCCGAGGTTGGGCAGGGCCACCACCTGGGGGCTGGTGTTGACGTGGAGGGGATAGCCGTCGAAGTCGTCGATGGTGTTCGTCACCGGGTCGGCGGCCTGGCTGGCCACGGTCGAGACGGCGTGGAGTCTGGTGGGCAGCGGCGCCGGCACCCCGCCGGGAGAGACGTCGTCGTCGGCGTTGTCGTGGATGCTCATCACAAGGGACGACCCGGTTCCCTGGATCTTGGCCCCGGACGAGTTGCTGCCCCAGTAGGAGGTGTCGTAGACCCGCGGGTTGAGCGGCTTAGAGCGGCCGCCGCTCATCTGCTCCATCTGGGACAGGGCCACGGTGTAGGTCGCGCTCGGGGGCGGGACGTAGATCGGCAACTGGTAGTCGAAGACGGCGCTCCCTTGCGCCGTCTCCACCTGGGGTGGGGTCCAGACCGGCTCCACCGAGATGACCCGGCAGCCCAAAGCGCAGGCGGGCGGCAGGCTGGCGCTGTACTGGTGGCTGCCCTGGCTGAGGTAGCCAAAGTCCGCCTCCTGAGCGTTGCCGCCACTGTCGAGCATGTTCACCACCAGGTCCGGCGGCGGGCTGACCGTCTGACTCAGGTCGGCGGTCAGGCTGATCTCTTGCCCGGAGAGGACCAGTGGCGGCAGCAGCTTGGGGCTGAGCCAGCGAACGATCCTCCTGAGGCTGGTCCTGCTCAAATCCTTGGGCCAGTAGGCAACCGTGCCCAGGCGGGAGGCGTCCACCGCCAGGAGGAGGGAGTTGGCCTGGCGGGACTCCATCACCGCCATGGCGTAGTGGCCCGAGGGGTCGGCCTGCCGCACCGCGTTTACCAGGTTCACCGCCGGCGGGACCTGGACCTGGACCACCCGGGCGGCCCCCAGGTCGAAGTCGGCCCGGATGGTCCGGTTGCGGGCCGCCACCGACCAGCCGATGACGGCGAAAGCGGAGAGGCCCACCGCCACGGTCAGGATCAGGACCTGGCGCAGGGCCGCGGGCCGCCGGATCACCTGGCGCACCGCCAGTCCGGTGGCGATCCGGCGCGAGTTGCGGGTGCGGCGGACCAGGTAGGCGCAGGCGGCGGGTAGCAGCCGGGCGCAGGGCACCGCCAGCCCCATGGCAATCAGCCCCGGGGCGAAGAGGGCCACGGGGTTGGGATGGGAGCCGCTGAGGGCCCCCGCGGTGGCCAGCTCCACCAGCCCCGCCGCGGCCAGGGCCAGGGCCACCCCCTCCCCGGCCGCCCTCACCGCCGGGTTGGGCTTGTCCTCACTGGCCCGGAGCTCGTCGACCAAGGGCCGGGAGAGGAGCTTGCGGCTGCCGGCGGCGGTGGCGATGATCCCGCTGCAGAAGGCTGCTAGGGCCGCCAGCAGAGCCAGCAGCGAGAAGGGGACCGGGGCGGCGTGGAGCCCGAGCCGGGAGACGAACTCCATGGCGATGTAGGCCAGGATCAGTCCCACCGGCAGCGAGATGAGCAGAATCAACGCCGGCTCGGCTATCCCCATCACCAAAAGCGAGAGCAGGCTCGCCCCCCGGAGCTTGGCCAGGGCCACCTCGGAGCGCCGGCTGACCGCGGTCCTGGCGACAAGCACGTAGAGGACGAAGAGGACTAGCAGGATGAGCTGCAGCGCCACCACCCCGACGATGGCGGCGACGTCGCTCGCCTGCTTGTCGTAGGCGTTGAGGACGCTGTTCAGCCCACTGGTTACGGTGTAGCCGTATCTGGTGCGCAGGAGGTACGAGAGCCGGTTCTCTTGGGAGCGCAGCTGGGGGACCCCGTCGGGGAGGGTCCGGGAAACGCGCAACGGGAACTGCACCGAACCGACGCTGGGCAATTGGTCCAAGGTCGCCTTGGTGGCGAAGAAGGCGTCCAGGGCCGGTAACGTGTTCCCGCTTGGACTGAGGTATGCCGGCGCGAACTGGAAGAAGTTGTCACCCATCCAGTAGGGGGCGTTGCTGTTGCCGACCGCGACGATCCCTGAAACCTGGTAGCGGCTCTCGAGTTTCTGCCCCAACTTCAGGCCCAATTTGGTGGCATCGCGCTGGGTCATGGCAATCTGGTCCATCTGGCTGGGACAGCTGCCCTGAATGAAATGGAGGTGAGCGCAGACGCCACTGCGGTAGACGAAGTCGGCAGCAACCTTGTTGGTGAATGGGCCAATCGTCAGCCCGTGGTCCTCGGTGTAGACCGGTTGGCCGAAGAGCGCATCCAGACCGTGACTGCGCACCCGCCCTGGCACCGGTACCAGCTTGGCCAGGGAGTTCACGGTGGCGCTGCGATTGCTGACCTGGAAGGCGGTCTGGGCGCTCCCCGCCGAATTCAGCTGGGTGTGGAGGACCTCGACGTCGGCGGTGGCGAGGAACAGCGGACCGGCAGCGGCGGTGAAGACCGCGAGCACTGCCACCACCAGGAGCGAGACGCTGGCTCCCAAGCGCCAACGGACCGCGGACAGAAGTGGGGGAAAGGCGATCCCTCCGCGCCGCGACCGGCCGGAGCCAGCGCCCGGCACCGCGGCCTCAAGTTGGAGGGAGCGTCCGGCCGCCTTTGAGGAGCTCCGCCCTCGACCGCGCCCGATCCTCATGGCGAAGCAATGTTAGACGGGGCCCGGTGCGGGCCCTGAGCGAAAGCGGACACGCAGCCCCGGCTTCGGCTCAGCCGCGGGGCCAGACCCGGCGCATCAGCAGCCGGGCCAGCTTGTCCGGGTCGTGGTGGGAGGTGATCTGGCTCGAGACCAGGTCCCCCAGCACGTACCTGGTCCCATTGCGCCCCACCCGGCGCCGGTCGAACGCCACGCGATGCACCCCCGCCTCCTGGGCCGCCGGAGAGAGGGGCAGGGTCAGGTTGCTGTTGGCGACGACGTAGTCGAAGAGCCCCGCGCCGACGTAGCGCTCCAGGGTCTCGACATGGTCGTGGACGGCGTAGCCGTTGGTCTCCCCGGGCTGGGTGGCGACGTTGCAGACGTAGACCTTGACCGCCGGGGTCGCCCGCAGGGCCTCGACCATCCCCTCCACCAGGAGGTTGGGCAGCAGGCTGGTGTAGAGGCTGCCCGGGCCGACCAGCACCATCTCGGCGTTCATGATCGCCAGCTGGGCCTCGGGGTTGAGGATTGGGTGCTCGGGGACCAGGAACACCCGCTGGATCGGCTGCTTGCCGGTGGGGACGCGCGACTCCCCCACCAGCACCTCCTCCCCGGCGATGGCGCAGAGGGTGACAGTCTCGAGGGTGGTGGGGACGATCTGGCCCCGCACCGCCAGGACCCGTCCCGACTCCCGCAGAGCGTGCTCGAAGTCACCGGTGATCTCGCTCATTGCCATGATGAAGAGGTTGCCGAAGGAGTGACCCCGCAGCGAGCCCTCCTTGAAGCGGTACTGGAAGAGTTCGCTCATCAGGGGCTCGACGTCGGCCAGGGCCGTGAGGCACTGGCGGAAGTCGCCCGGGGGCAGGACCTTGTATTCGGCCCGGAGCCGGCCGCTGCTGCCGCCGTCGTCGGCGACCGTGACCAGGGCGGTGACGTTGCCGGTGTGGCTCTTGATCCCGCGGAGCAGGGTGGAGAGCCCGGTGCCCCCGCCCACGGCCACGATCCGGGGACCCCGCTGCCGGATGCGGAAGTCGTAGAGCCGCTCCACGAGCGCCTTGTCGCCGCCGGGGACGAAGGGGCTGAGCAAGGAGCGGGTCAGCTTGTACAGCCCCAGGCAGAGGAGGAAGAGCCCGACGCCGAAGAAGATCACCGCCCTGACCCACCGCGGCCAGAACTGCATTGTCAGGTAGTAGGTGAAGGCGGGGAGGTGGGCGCTCTGGTAGTACTCGCGCAGGGCGTAGCTGATCCCCAGGGCGATCCCGACGATGGCCAGGATGGTGACCCCGACCCAGCGCTTGACGTGCAGGCCCGGCGTCAGCCAGCGGGTCACACCCCAACCTGCCCACGGCCATCGCATGACTGGGCGGGATCGTATCACCGGCCCCGGCGCCCCTCCGCGGACGGGTGGAAGTGGCCGGGCGGTCACCCGCCAATTCCCGCCTTATACTTGCGCCGGCCGTTCCCGAGGCCGCTCAACCAGCCCTGCAGGAGGGTGCCATGACCGCACACGACGTGCGCCCAGGATCAGGTTCGCTGGTACTGGAGAAGCCTGACCAGGGAGCTGGATTGGCGGCCTTCGACCAGGGGGCCGCCTGGGTCTTCTACCAGGGCCAGCAGCGCCGCTACCGCGACTCGCGGCTCGGGCTCATGACCCACGCCCTCCACTACGGCACCGCCTGCTTCGAGGGAATCCGCGCCTACTGGAACGGGAGCAAGGAGCAGCTCTACCTCTTCCGGCCCCGGGAGCACTACCAGCGGCTGCACAACTCGGCCCGGATCCTGCGCATGAGCCTGCCGTACTCGCCCGACGAGCTGTGCGAGATCACGGTGGCGCTGATCCGGCGCAACGGATTCCGCAGCGACACCTATGTCCGGCCCCTGGTCTACAAGGCTTCCGAGGAGATCGGCGTCCGGCTCCACGACCTCAAAGACGGCTTTCTCATCTATGCCCAGCCCTTCGGCGAGTATCTCGACCGCACCGCGGGACTGCGCTGCATGGTCTCCAGCTGGCGCCGGGTCGACGACAACGCCGCCCCGGCCCGAGCCAAGATCAGCGGCATCTACATCAACTCGGCTCTGGCCAAAAGCGAAGCCGCCGCCAACGGTCTGGACGAGGCCATCGTCCTGGGCCAGGACGGCCACGTCTGCGAGGGCTCTGCCGAGAACCTCTTCATGATCCGGGAGGGGACGCTGATCACCCCCCCCGTGACCGAGAACATCCTGGAGGGGATCACCCGCGCCACCCTGATGCAGCTGTGGGGCGAGGATCTGGGCCTGCCGCTCCAGGAACGGACCGTCGATCGCACCGAGCTCTACGTCGCCGACGAGGTCTTCCTCTGCGGCACCGGGGCCCAGATCGCCTCGGTCGCTGAGATCGACCACCGGCCCGTGGGCACCGGCAAGCCCGGACCCATGACCAAGCAGCTCGCCTCCCTCTACGACCAGCTGGTCCGGGGCGAGGTCGAGAAGTACCGGGAGTGGTGCCTACCCATCTACTGAAGTCGCGCCATCCCAGCTCACTCTGGTGGCGCTGGGGCCGCTGGCGGTGGTGGGGGTGGGGACGCTCACCTCGCGCCCTTCTGGGCGCCCCGAGCGGGGCTGGCCGGAGCCCAGGCGTCAGCCGGGACTGAGCCTCTGCCGCCAGCGTCCTCCGATCGCGGGGTCGCGGCAGGCGAGCTCCAGCGCCCGTCGCAACTGGTGGCTGGCCTCGAGGCCTGAGGTCGGGGGCAGCCCACCGTCGGCAGTCAACACCAGCCCAGCCCCCAGCCGCCGCAGCCGGACCACGGCCTCGTCCTCGGCGCTGCCCGCCACCAGCAGGGTCGGCAGGCCTCGCGACCGGGCCTGGCGCAGGATTTCGCCGGTGGCCTTGCCCCCGAAGCTGGCCAGGTCCAGGCGGCCCTCGCCGGTGACGACCAGTTCGGTCCAGTCCAGGGCCCCCTCCAGCGCCAGGGCCTCGGCAACCAGCCCGGCGCCTGAGCGGACCCTGGCCCCGGCGAAGGCGGCCAGCCCGAAGCCGGTGCCTCCGGCGGCGCCCATGCCCCAGGCGAAAGGACTGGGGTGTTCGCCAAGGTCCCGTGCCACCACCGTGGCCAGCCGGCGCAGCCCCTCTTCCAGCAGCGCCAGCTCGGCCGCTCCCGCACCCTTCTGAGGCCCGAAGCTCGCCGCCGCTCCCCGCGGCCCGAGGAGGGGATTGTCAACGTCGCAGGCGGCCTCGATCTCTATGCCCCGCAGCGCCGGGAGGTCGGTTCCGGCCTCGATTCGGCAGAGTTCGACCAGGCCGCCTCCGCCCGCGGGGATGGGGCGGTCAGAGCGGTCCAGGAGCCGGAACCCGAGCGCCTGGGCCGCGCCCGCGCCTCCGTCGGTGGAGGCGCTTCCCCCCAACCCCACCACGATCCGCCTGGCTCCGTGCTCCAGGGCGGTGCGGATCTGCTCCCCCAGGCCGAAGGTGCTGGTCCGGACCGAGCTCGCTGGCCCCGGCCGGGGAACCCGGCGCAGACCGCAGGTCCGGGCCAGCTCGATCACTGCGGTCCGCCCCCCTGGCAGCCAGAGGGTGCTGGCCCGGACCTCCTCGAGGAGGGGCCCCCGGGCCCGGGAATGGGTCCAGGAGCTGCCCGGGATGGTGGCCAGGGCGGCGCCAAAGCCGTCCCCGCCGTCTGACAGTGGCAGCTCCCGGCAGAGGGCTTGGGGCCAGGCCCTACGGATCCCCGAGGCCATCGCCCGGGCTGCCGCCGCCGGGCTCAGGCTTCCCTTGAAGGCGTTGGGCGCGACGAGCACCCGGGGTCCCGGGGCCTTGGGTGGCTGCCGGCTCACGAGTTAGGTGTAACCGATCCCCGCCCGCCAGACCTGGTGCGGGCGGGGGCACGGCAGCGTGTACGATGGGCTCCTCGATCTATTGGGCGAGGTCTGAAGAGGCCATGTCACAACCTAGCCGCCGCCGGGGCCGGTGGATCTCGGGGGGGGTGCGGTCGGTATTCGGTCGGATCGAGCTCTGGCACCGCCAAAGCGTCCGGCGCCGCATCCTGGTGGCCATGCTGGGGGTCTCGGTGATCCCGCTCGCGATCTTCGGCCTGGCGGGGATGGCCGCTTTGTCGTCGCTCAACAGCGGCGCCCTCAAGAAGGCCAACCACCAGCTGGAGGCGAGCCAGGACACCCACCTCCGGGACCTGGTCAACAGCAAGGCCCTCGTGATCAACAACGAGCTCAACTCGGTTCAGGATGACGTCGCCCTCCTGAGCCAGGCGACGCGAGAGCGGCTGGCGGAGCCGCCCACGGCGGCCCAGCCGACCTCGGGCATCACCGTCTACGGGCCGGGTGGGCGATCTCCCGGGATCTCATCGCAGGTTCTGGCCCTGGAGTCCCTGGGACCCCAGCTGAACCTCGTCTACCACGAGCATCCCGAGGTGGCCGACGTCTGGGTCGAGCTGCCTCAGACCGGACTGGTGGCGGTGGCTCCGGTCTTCGAGGGTCCGCAGGCCGAGAGGGCTGGGCAGAGTCAGCTGTCGCCCCCGCCAGGCGCCTATCAGGCGGGCCTCGGGCGGCTGACCAACGCTCTGGCCAGCCGCGGCTGGCGCTCGCTGGTCAGACCCTCGGACGAGCCCGTGGTCTGGACGCCCGTCTACCAGAACCCGGCCGCTGGCGGGCCGGCGATCACGGTCGCCACCGAGACCACCTCCAGCAACGGCACCCCCTTCTGGGTCGGGGCCAATGTCACCGTCAACGCCCTGGTGGCCAACTTCCTGAAGGGCCCCCCGGGGCACTCTGAGGGGGGCTACGCCTTCCTCGTCAGCAGCGACGGGGCGCTGCTCGGCTATTCCCAAGGAGCGGAGTCCGACCTCCGCTCCACTGCCCACCGGCGCCAGGGCGCTCCGGTCAACCTCCTGGCCAAGTCCAGCCCCTGGCTGGCGGTCGGGAGCAGCATGGCCGAGGGTCACTCGGGCCAGAAGCTGATCAACCTGGGCGGAGACGGCCTGGCCGTCTTCTACCGGCCGCTGCCGGCGAGCCAGTGGAGTCTGGGGGTGGCGGTCCCGATCTCGGGGATCGACGGCAGCGTCGTCGGCTTCTCCAACACCATCAGCCGCGGCCTGGTCGGCATCACCTGGCTCCTGCTCCCCTTCCTTCTGGTCCTGGCCGCCCTGGTCGTGCTCTTCACCAGCGTTCTAAGCCGGAGGCTGCTGCACCCGCTGACGCACCTGACCGGTGCCTCTCAGCGGATCGCCCGGGGCGACCTGGAGACGCCGGTGGCGGCGGACTCCAGCCCCAACGACGAGATCGGCGCCCTGGAGTTGGCGCTGGAGGGGATGCGGCAGCGGCTGGCGGGCCAACGCCGCCTCATCGACGCCGCCCGGCGCAACCTGGAACGCCGGGTCGACCAGCGCACCTCCGAGCTAAGGCAGCGCAACAGTGAGCTGGCGACCCTCAACTCCGTCAGCGCCGGCTTGGGCAGCTCACTGGTTCTCTCGGACGTCGCCGGCGATGCTGCCACCCGCCTGGCCCACCTCTGGAAGGTGGCCGAGGTCGCGGTCTACCTGCTCGACCCCTCGGTGCCCCAGGGGGTGCGCTTGGTCGGGAGTTCGGCGGCCGGGGGTACCGCGACGCCGTTGCCGGATGGACTCCTGGAGACCTTGGAAGCTCCCGGGCGCCTGGGCCAGGGAGCCCAGCTGGTGGGCGACCTGGTCGTGGAGCCGCTCCAGGTCTCCGGCAACCGCGTCGGCTATTTGGTGCTGCGCCAGGCTCAGGCGCCGGCCCCGCGCCAGGCGGAGATGCTGGAGGTGGTGGGGGGGCAGCTGGCGCTGGCCCTGCGCAACGCCCAGCTCTTCGCCGACACCCAGGAGATGGCGACCCTCAACGAGCGCAACCGCATCGCCCGCGAGATCCACGACACCCTGGCCCAGGGGCTGGCCGGAATCCTGGTCCAGCTCCAGGCCGCCGACGCCTGGATGGCGCTGGATGGGTGCCGGGCACAATCCGCCCTGGAGCAGGCGACCGACCTGGCCCGGGCCAGCCTGCGCGAGGCCCGGCGCTCGGTCTGGGACCTGCGCCCCGAGGGCTTGGAGCGGGCCGGCCTGGCCGGGGCCATCCACGAGGAGCTCGGCCGGGTGCAGGAGCGCACCGGGGTCAGGACCAAGCTTCGCCAGAGGGGCATGAAGGGGGGACCGCTCAGCGCCCAGCTGGAGGTGGCGGTCTTCCGGGTGGTGCGAGAGGCGGTCTCCAACGCCGTCCGCCACGGGCAGCCCACCGCTGTGACCGTCGATCTGCAGCGGGCGGGGCAGCGGCTCAAGGTGAGCATCTGTGACGACGGGCTGGGATTCAACCCCGAGGGGCAGCTGCGGGCCGGCGGCTTCGGCATAACCTCGATGCGGGAGCGGGCCTCCACCTGCGGCGGCAGCCTCGACCTCCGCAGCGGCGCAGGCAGGGGGACCACGGTGATCCTCGAGATCCCCTGCCCCGATGGGGTGCCGGCCTCGTGATCCGGATCGTGGTCGCCGACGACCACCCGGTGGTGCGTCAGGGGCTTTGCGCCATGCTGGCGGCCGAGCCCGACCTGGAGGTGGTCGGCGACGCGGGAGACGGGGCCGAGGCGGTGGCCAGGACCCTGGAGGCTTCGCCCGACGTGGTCCTGATGGATGTCCAGCTGCCGGTGATGGACGGGATCGAGGCCCTGCGCGAGATCATGAGGGACCGACCGCAGACCCGGGTGGTGATGCTGACCACCTTCGGCCACGAGAACTACGCCGTGCCCAGCTTCAAGGCGGGAGCCGCCGGCTACCTGCTGAAGGACGTCGACCGGGCCCAGCTGACGGGCGCCATCCGCCGCGTGGCCCAGGGGGAGTCGCTCCTGGAGCTGCCCCAGGACCAGACGGGGGCGCCGCAGATCAGCCGCCGGGAGTTGGAGGTCCTCGCCTGCATGGGGGAGGAGATGACCAATCGCCAGATCGCGACCAGGCTCTTCCTCAGCGAGGAGACGGTAAAGACCCACGTCAGCCACATCCTGGGCAAGCTCGGCGCCGCCGATCGGGCGGGGGCGGTGCTGCGAGCGTGGAAGCAGGGCCTGCTTCCGCTCGGCCCCGGGGCCGCCAGCACCAAGAATCACCCTGTTGGGGGATGACCCGCCCCGGGGATGGTCTCTAATATGTCCCCACTGCGTGGGTTAGGTCCCGCGTCGGGCGTCGCACGTAGGCGGCGAACCATCGGCACAGGAGGGACATCAGGGTAGTGAGACGAATTCCAAAGCTCACCGGGGTGCGATTGGCGGGGGTGGCTGCGGTTGCGGCCCTCTTCGTCGCCGCCTGCGGGAGCACAACCAGTCCGACCACGTCGAAGAGCACAGTCGTGACCTTCGCCGAGGGGCCGTCGGCGCCGCCCAACTACATCTTCCCGCTGGCGTCAGGGCCCTACTTCAGTGTCACCAACCTCTCCGACTTCTCGCAGATGATGTACACGCCGCTGTTCTGGTTCGGCAACAACGGCGAGCCGACCTTCAACGCTGGGCTGAGCATCGCCAACATGCCCACGTTCAGCGACAACAACACCGAGGTCGCGATCACCCTCAAGCACTGGGAGTGGTCCAACGGCACCCCCATCACGGCAAGGGACGTGATCCTCTGGATGAACCTTCTCAGCGCGGCGACAGATCCGCTGTCGCCGGCGGTGGGATCGTCCTCGGCTCCCGGACCGGGCTGGGGCGCGGACGTGGCCGGGGGCTTCCCCGAGAACGTCGTGAGCTACCAGCAGACTGGGACCTACAGCCTGACGATGAAGCTGAACGGGTCCTACAACCCCAAGTGGTACCTCTACAACGAGTTGAGCCAGATCACCCCCCTGCCCACCAAGAGCTGGGACACGACTTCGGCTGGTGGCGCCATCGGAAACCAGGACGCTCAGGCTGAGTCGCGTGAGGTGGCTCCGGCCGGCGCCGGGCTTCCCGCCAACTCCTACATCCCGGCGAACCCGGGCTCGGCTACCTCTGGTGCTCTGGGAGTGGCCCAGTACATCAACACCCAGTCCCAGGACACCGGGACCTACGCCACCAACCCCCTGTGGCAGGTGGTCGACGGTCCCTTCAAGCTGGCACAGTTCACAACTGACGGCTTCGCCAAGCTGGTGCCCAACAAGAACTACTCCGGCACCCCCAAGCCGACGATCTCGGCTTTCGAGCTGGAGCCGTACACGACCGACACCGCCGAGTTCGACGCCCTCAAGTCAGGAAGTCTGACCATCGGGTACATCCCGAATCAGGACCTGGCCCAGAAGGCTCCCCTCGAGAAGGCTGGCTACAGCTACGCTCCGTGGAACGACTTCGGGATCGTCTACTTCCCCTACAACTTCACCAATCCCACGGTCGGACCGATCTTCAAGCAGCTTTACTTCCGTCAGGCCTTCCAGTCCCTGGTCAACCAGCAGGAGTACATCAAGGACTTCCTGGGCGGCATCGGGACCGCGAACAACGGGCCTGTGCCCGTCTATCCCACGAACAACCCGGATGAGAGTCCGGTGGAGAAGGGCTCCCAGGTCTACCCCTACGACCCGACCAAGGCGGTCAACCTGCTCAAGGCCCACGGCTGGGACGTCGTTCCCGGTGGGCAGACCGTCTGCAAGAGCGCCGGAACGGGATCTGGAGACTGTGGTGCCGGCATCGCGGCCGGGGCCCAGCTCAGCTTCAACCTGCTCTATGCGAGCGGGGCCACTCCTCTCACAAACCAGATGGAGGCGATGCAGTCCACGATGAAGTCGGAGGCCGGGATCGTGCTCAACCTGAGCACCGCGCCCTTCGCAACCGTCATCGGCACCGCCTTCGACGGCTGCACGACCGCCAAGCCCTGCACCAACTGGGAGCTGGCCGACTGGGGCGGTGGTTGGGTCTTCTCACCCGACTACTTCCCGACCGGTGGCGAGCTGTTCTACACCGGAGCTTCCAGCAACGCCGGTGACTACAGCAGTCCGGTCAACGACGCCAACATCACGGCAACCCACACGGCGGCGACGGCTGCAGCTGAGACCCCTGCACTGTTCAAGTACGAGGACTACTTGGCCCAGCAGCTTCCCGTGGTCTGGATGCCAAATCAGCCGTACCAGCTAGAGATGTACAAGAGCAGCCTCAAGGGCCTGGTCCCTCAGGGCGTCTACGACGAGGTCTACCCCCAGATGTACTCCTTGGGGTAGCCGACAACAACCGACTTCTATAGAGACCCACGACCCGACGGCCGGGGCCCATCTGGGGTCCCGGCCCGCCGGGTCCTTCGCCGTCCTGGAGCGCGGGAGCGACCTGAAGCGATCACCCCGAGCGACACGGTCACTTCGGCCTCAGGACGGACGGGCCGCGGACGTGAGTCGAGCCCGGCGGCAGACGGCGTGCGTCCTGGGCATCCGAAGCCGGCGGCCAAGCGAAGTCAGACGCTGACGCAACTGCCCTATGGGAGTTCAGCGGCAATCGCCCGGACGCTCGCCGGTGCGGGCGGAGAAGTCAGTTCGCCGCGACCACCCCCTGGGCCGGGAGCGAGGTCGGGGTGCCCAGGTCAAAGCCTACGGGGCGCCGGCGCGACCTGGCCTGGAGCGGATCCATCAGGGCCCGGTCCAGTACCTCTTCGACCGAGCTGACGAAGGCCACCTCCATACCCTCCAATTGGTCCTTGTCGAGCTCGTAAAGGTCGCGGCGGTTGCCCTCGGGCAGGAGGAACACCCTGATGCCGGCCCGGTGCGCGGCCAGGAGCTTGTCCTTGACCCCACCGATTGGGAGGATCCGGCCTCGCAAGGTCACCTCGCCGGTCATGGCCAGGTCGTGGCGCACGGGCCGGTCCGAAGCCACCGAGACCAGAGCCGTGGTCAGGGTTATGCCAGCCGAGGGCCCATCCTTGGGGATCGCGCCGGCGGGGACGTGGATGTGGACCCCGTGGTCGTCAAAGAACCCAGGCTTGATGCCGTACTCGGACCCGTGCACTCGAACCCAGGAGAGCGCCGCCCGGGCCGACTCCTGCATCACGTCGCCGATCTGCCCCGTGAGCTGCAGTTCGGTCCGACCCTCCATCGCCAGGGCCTCGACCGTGACCAGGTCCCCGCCGACATCGGAGACGACGACGCCCGTCGCCACTCCCACCCGGTCCTCGACCTCGGCAGCGTCGTGGTCGAAGCGACCCGGCCCCAGATACTCGATCAGGTCCTGAGGGGTCACGGTCACCCCCTTCAGCGTGGGGTCCTCGACCAGCCGCCGCGGCACCTTGCGCATGACCTGGGCGATCTGGCGCTCCAGCCCCCGAACCCCAGCCTCGCGGGTGTAGCTGCGGATGACCGCGCGCAGGGCTTCATCCTCGATCCGGAACTCGCTCAGGTCGAGGGCGTGCTGCTCCATCTGCCTGGGGACCAGGTGCTGCTTGGCGATCCCCAGCTTCTCCTCCTCGGTGTAGCCGGTGATGGGGATGATCTCCATCCGGTCGCGCAAGGGGGCGGAGATGGTGTCGACCACGTTGGCGGTGGTGATGAATAGGACTTGCGAGAGGTCGTAGGCCACCTCCAGGTAGTGGTCGCTGAACTCCCTGTTCTGCTCCGGGTCCAGCACCTCCAGCAGTGCCGCCGAAGGGTCGCCTCGGAAATCGAGGCCGACCTTGTCGATCTCGTCCAGCATCATCACCGGGTTGCGGGTGCCCGCCTGCTTCATGGCCTGGATCACCCGACCCGGGAGGGCCCCGATGTAGGTGCGGCGGTGGCCCCGGATCTCGGCCTCGTCGCGAATGCCGCCCAAGGAGACCCGGACCAACTTCCGGCCCAGGGCCCGGGCGATGCTCCGTCCCAAGGAGGTCTTGCCCACTCCCGGCGGTCCGACGAAGCAGAGGATCGGCGTCTGCAGCGCCCGCGGCGGCTGTCCCTCCGCCGAGGGAGCAGCGCCCTTGGCCGAGGCCGTCTCTTCGTCCTTGGACTTCCTCTCCGGCTGGGCCAGCTCGGCCAGCCGGCGGCGGTCCAGAACCCGCTTGCGCACCGCCATCCATTCCAGGATTCGCTCTTTGACCTTGGGCAGGCCGTAGTGGTCCTGGTCCAGGATCCTGGCGGCCTCCTTGATGTCCACCCGCTCCTCGGCGGGATCCCTCCAGGGCAGGTCCCCCAGCCACTCGACGTAGGTCCTGACGATCCCGACCTCGGGCGAGGCGCTCGGCAGCGACTCCATCCGGTCCAGCTCCTTGAGCGCCCTCGTGTGCACGGCCTCGGGCATGCCGCTAGCCTCGATGCGCTCGCGCAGGTCGTCGTCGGAGGTGGGCTCACCCCCCACCTCGGCCAGCTCCTTGCGGATGGCCTTGAGCTGCTCTCTCAGGATTGCCTCGCGCTGACCCTGGTTGATGGTCTGGGCCACGTCCTGCTGGATCTTGCTCCGCAGCTGCGCCACCTCCAGCTGCCGCGCCAGGAGCGGCACCAGTCCCCGGAGGCGGCGCTCCACGTCCGGCTCCTGCAGCAGCGCGATGCGGTCCACCGGGTCCAGATCCGGAGCGGTCCCGGTCAGGTCGGCGACCTTGCCAGGCTCCTTGGCCCGGGTCACCGCCACCGCCAGCTCCGGGGGCACGGCGGCGCCGGCGGCGACGTAATCGGCGAACATCTGCCGGACGCTGCCGGCCAGGGCGTCGATCTCGGTCCCCTGGGGCTCGGTGTCGGGCAGGTCCACGAACTTGGCGGACCAGGTGTCACCGGTCTCGAGTTCTATCAGCCGCACCCGGCGCTGGCCCTCCACCAGGACCTGGGCCCCGGCCGACCCGCGCCGGAAGGCCCCGATCTGGGCGACGGTGGCCACCGGGTAGAGGTCCAGGAGCTGAACCTCGTCCAGCTCGCTCTGGCGCTGCACCGCCAGGACCACCTTGCCCTCGCCGGCGACGGCGGCTTCGAGGCTGGCGACCGAGCGGTCACGGCCAGCCCCCAGGGGGGCCAGCTGATGCGGCAGGACCACGTTGTCGCGCAGCGGCACCAGGGGCAGCGACTCGATCTCGGGGGTGCGCGGGGCGCGGCGCCCGGGGCTGGGAGCCGTCTGGTCAGGGTCTTGGGTGGGGGTCAATCTCTAGCTCCGAGGGACTCAGGGTGTTGCTCGTCTTTGGCAGCTGCGAGTCTGCCCGACCCCGAAGTCCGCCAAACCTGGGTCAGGCGGCGCTCCGGGAGCGGCTCTCGGCGGCCTGCTTCAGCGACAGGACCTCCGCCTCGACGCTGCGGGTGGCCCAGCCCTGGAGCGCCCGGTCCAAGAGCCGGCTGATCACGGGGTAGCCGAAGTCGTACTCCTCCTGGTGGGTCAGCAGGACGCCGCCGTCCCGGGACTCGAAGAGGAAGACCGCATGGAAGTCCCGCAGCCGGCCCTCGAGCATGGTCAGGTCAACGTGGTCGGGATGGAGCCGGTAGCGGGCCTGGATCGAGGAGTGGAAGGGACCGAGGTTGCCGTTGATCTTGGCGACCAGCTCGTCCTGGCCCCGGGAGATGACCTCCATGGCTTGGACCTTGGTGGGTCCAAAGGTGTAGGCACTGGGGTCGAGCACCGCCTGACGGACCGTCTCCAAGGGCGCTCGCACCAGGACGCTGGCCCGCGCCACCATCATGGCCCGACCTCCTCTGCCAGGTCCAGGCCCACCTTGATCGCGCGATACCGGCCGGGGCGGGCGGCGACCCGGAAGGCCCTGCGGTAGGCCCGGAGGGGAAAGTGGTGGGTGACCCAGGCCCCGAGCTCGGCCTGGCGCTGCTCCAGGATCTCCAGGGCCCGGTCCAAGAGGTGGCCGGAGCTCCCCTGTCCCAGCCCGTAGCCGTTGCAGCCGATGATCTCGGCCTCCTTGTAGTAGGCGAGGGTGGTCTCGGTCCTTTCCGGCTTGGCCACCCCGACGACCACGATACGGCCTCCTGGGGCGAGGCAGCGGAGGGCCAGCTCGGTGGTCTGGCGGCTGCCGATGGAGTCCAGAACCAGCTCCACCCCCCCACCCAAGAGCCAGGGCCCACCCCTCCAGGGGGAGACCGACACCGCCGCTGTGCGGCGCCCGACCAGCGGGACCACCAGGCGCGCCGAGGCCGGAAGGGCTTCGGCACCCAGTGCCGCTATCGGAGCGAGCTGGTGGGGCCACGCGGCCGTGACCCAGGTCGGCCGGGCGGGCCAGCGCCGGCGGGCGGCCAAGGTGAGGGCCATGCCGATGGTCCCGGCTCCCAGAATCAGCACCGGGCCCTGCCCGTCAACCGGGGCCCGCTCCACTGCGTGCAGCGCCACCGCCAGGGGGTCGGCCAGGATCCCCAGTCGGGGTGGCAGCCCGCCCGGGAGCACATGGCACTGGCTGGGATGAGCCCAGAGCCGCTGGGCGAACCCACCCGGGAGGCCGCGGATGTTGCCGAGATGCATCCCGTGGCCGTCGCCCCAGGGACCACCCTCGGGTTGGTGGCGGCAGAGGGGAGGGAAGCCGCGGGCGCAGGCTTCGCAGAGGGGCTCCTCCCCTCTGACCCGGCAGCCCACCCAGGGATCCAGGACGACCAGGGTCCCCGCCTTGGGTCCCTGTCCCGGCTCCTCCACCCGGCCCACCACCTCGTGGCCCATGACGTGGGGGAAGGAGATCAGGCCGCTCAGGGGATTGTCGGCGGCGGCCTGAAGCAGGACCTGCTTGACATCGCTGCCGCAGATGCCGGCCGTGAGGACCCGGAGCCGGACCCACCCCGGGGCCGGGGGCGCTGGGAGCGGCAGCCGCCGCAGCGAGAGCAGCGACCAGGGCCCGAGGGCCGGTCCCGGCCCCACCCGGGCGGCCAGGCCCGCCAGGGGCAGCCGCGCCGGTGAGGGATCGAAGACCAGGGCCTGCACCCCTCGTACCCTAACCTGGACTCCGCCAGAACCCCGGCCCAGTTCTCCGGCGAAGATAACGGTTGCGTAACATTCCTCTCTGAACTCATAACGGCGATCGAGATCAGCTCAGAGTACGGTCAGAAAGGGAATTGTTTAGGTCCGTTAACGGACCTCTGTTCTGGGTGGAGGGCCAAGCTTGCAGACGGTGCGCCCCCGGCATACCGGTTTCTGCTTCGGAGTCCAGGATGCTCTGCAGCTGACGGCCGACGCCCTCCACCCAGGGGAGACAACGGTGGCCCTGGGGCAAGTGGTCCACAACCAGCGGGCCCTGGACGAGCTGGAGGGGCGCGGCCTGGGCCGGGCCAAAGAGCTGCCCCCCGCCGGGGGGCCCCAGGTAGTGGTGACGGCGCACGGAGCCACGCCGGAGCTCTTCGCCGAGGCCCGCCGCCGGGGCCTGCACCTGGTGGACACCACCTGCCCGCTGGTCCGCCGAGTCCAGCGCCACGCCAGCCGCCTGGCGCAGGAGGGGATGGCGGTGGCGGTGGTCGGCGACCGCGACCACGCCGAGGTGCGCTCGGTCCTGGGCTGGGCGGAGCGCTGGCCCGACGCCGAGGTGGCCGTGGTCTCCAGCGCCGTCGAGGCCGACCACCTCCCCTTCCGGCCCCGCCGGGGGGTCGTCTGCCAGAGCACCTTCCCGCAGCCGCGCTTCCAGGAGATCGTGGCCCGCCTGCGGCCGCGCAGTGACGACCTGGAGGTGCACGACACCAGTTGCCCGGTCGTCAACCAGCGGCAGCGGGAAGCCGTCGGCGGCCTCCTCGACCAGTGCGACGTGGTCCTGGTAGTGGGCGGACGGGGCTCGGCCAACACCAAGGCCCTGGCTCAACGCTGCGCCGAGCGCCGGCCCACCTTCCAGGTCGAGTCGGCGGCGGAGATCCGGCCGGAGTGGTTCCAGCCCGGACAGCTGGTGGGGATCACCTCGGGCACCTCGACCCCGGGGTGGGTGGTCGACGAGGTGGAGGCCGCCTGTCGTGATCTCTGATCGCAGCCAGCTGGCGGCCTCGGAGCGCTGCAGCAAGCTGGCGATGGCGGCCCAGTCGATCCTGGCCCGCTACCACGCCCAGATCCAGCGGGGTCTGTCGCAGGTGGTCCAGATCCTGCCCCAACTTTCCCAGGAGCCGGCCCGCTACCACCTGGGCCTGCTGCCCGGGGCCAGTCCCGGCAAGGCCCTCAGACCCGCGCTGGCCCTCCTCTTGGGAGAGGCCCTGGGAGCGGACCTGGAACGGGCGCTGCCCCTGGCCCTGGCGGTGCAGCTGGTCCACGACTTCTCCCTAGTCCACGACGACATCGTCGACGAAGACCGCTCCCGCCGGGGCCAGCCGGCGCTCTGGGTCCGCTCCGGGACCCCGACCGCCCTCAACACCGGTGACGCCCTGCTCACCGCCGCCTTCTGCACAGTGGCAGCGGCCGACCTTCCGCCCCGGATGGTGAGCCGGGCCCTGGCCCGGCTCAGCCACGCCACCCTCGAGATGGTGGGAGGGCAGCAGGCCGACATCGAAGCCACGGGAGCCCCCCCAGCTGACCTGCCCCGGTACCTACGGATGGTGGAGCACAAGACCGGGGCCTTGATGGGGGCGGCGGCGGCGCTGGGCGCCATCGCCGCGACCGCGACTGTGGCCACCGTAGACGCCTGCGAGCGCTTCGGCCGCACCCTAGGCGTCGCCTTCCAGCTCCGCGACGACGTGCTGGGGGTCTTCGGCGACACCCAGGAGACCGGTAAGCCGGTGGGCAACGACCTGCTCCGGGGCAAGCAGGGACTGCCCCTGGTGCTCGCGCTCGGCGGCAACGGCCACGTGGGCGAGGCGGCCCGCTCCTGGCTCGAGCCGCCGGGGCTGCGGCGGCGCGATCTGGGGCCGGCGGTGGAGCTGCTCCGCCAGGGGGGGGTGGACGAGCGCTGCCAGGGCCTCACCACCACCTGGACTGAGAAGGCGCTGGCGGCAGCCGCGCGGCTGCCGCTGGCGGGCGAGGGCCGGGTGGAGCTGGAGACGCTGGGCCGCTGGCTCGGAGAGCGCTGGAGTTGAGCCTGGAACTGGAGCCGCCCCAGTCGCAGAGCCCGGCCCAGGCCTCTAGGAATCAGCGCGCGGCCCTGGCCCGGGGCCGGGAGCGGCTCCTGCAACTGCAGCGGCCCGACGGCTCCTGGGCGGGCGAACTGGAGAGCAACGCCTCTATCACAGCGGAGTACGTGCTGCTCCAGCGCTTCCTGGGACTGGCACGACCGGAGCGCGAGGAGAAGGCCGTCCACTACCTCCTGGGCCAGCAGCGCGACGACGGCAGCTACGCCATCGCCCCAGAGGTCGAGGGCGACGTCAGCGTCACCGCCGAGGTGCTGGTGGCGCTGCGGGCGGCGGGGGTGCCCCGAGAGCACCTCCAGGTGCGGCAGGCCTGGCTCTTCGTGGCCTCGAAGGGTGGGATCCGGGCCACCCGGCTCTTCACCCGGATGTGGTTGGCTTTGGCCGGGCTCTGGCCCTGGCACGAGATCCCGGCGGTGCCTCCGGAGTGGATCCTGGTCCCCGGCCACCAGCTGGGCAGCATCTACGACCTGGCGTCCTGGGCACGGGCCACCACCGTCCCCCTGAGCATCCTCCGGAGCCAGCGCGCCGTCTTCCCGCTCGCCACTCCGACCAGGGACGAGCTTCCCCTCGGACCGCACCGGCCCGGGGTGGGCAGGCCCACCTGGAAGGTGGTCGACCGTGCCCTGCGGACGTACGGCCTCCTGCCCCAGGTGGGAGTGCGGCAGCTGGCCCTGGCCCGGGCCGAGCACTGGATCGTGGAGCACCAGGAGGCGGACGGCTCCTGGGCCGGGATCCAGCCCCCCTGGGTCTACGGCCTGCTGGCGCTCCGATCCCGGGGATACGGACTGGACCACCCGGTCGTGCGCAGGGGCCTGGAGGCGCTGGAAGGCTTCGGGATCGAAGACGAGCAGGGCTTCAGACTCCAGGCCTGCGTCTCCCCGGTCTGGGACACCGCCCTGGCTCTGTGGGCGCTTCTGGACGCCGGGGTGGAGCCGCAGCACCCGGCCCTCACCAAGGCAGTGGAGTGGCTCGTCTCCCGGGAGGTGACCAAGGTCGGTGACTGGGGGGTGCACCGCCCCGGCGCACCCCCCGGCGGCTGGCCCTTCGAATACGTCAACGATCAGTACCCCGACACCGACGACACCGCGGTGGTGCTGTCGGCACTCTCCCTGGCGGGCCACACCCGGGAGGAGAAGACCCCGGTGGGTGACGCCATCCGCCGGGCTCTGGCCTGGCTCTTGGTGATGCAGGGCAAGACCGGCGGCTACGGGGCGTTCGACGTCGACAACGAGCGCAGCTGGGTCGAGCACCTGCCCATCTCCGACTTCGGCGAGGTCCTGGACCGGCCCAGCCCCGACGTCACCGCGCACGTGGTCGACGCCTTCACCCGAATGGGTGGGGCCGAGCTGGAGGAGCCAAGGCAGCGGGCGCTCACCTGGCTGCGGGCCTCGGAGGAGGGCTCGGGGGCCTACTACGGCCGCTGGGGCGTCAACTACGTCTATGGCGGTGCCGCCACCGCCGCCGCCTACGCCGTCGCAGCCGAGGCCCAGGACCGCCCCCGGCTGCACCGGATCGGGGACTGGATCAGGCTCAACCAGCACGCCAGCGGCGGCTTCGGCGAGTCGGTCCTTTCCTACCACGATCGCGCCCACGTCGGCCGGGGCGAGCCCACCCCCTCGCAGACCGCCTGGGCTTTGATCGGGCTGCTGGAGGCGGCCGAGGCGGCCACCGATCCCAAGGCGCGGCGGGAGATGGCGGCCGCCTGCGAGCGGGCGTCGAGCTGGCTGGTTCAGCACCAGGAGGACGGGGGCGGCTGGTCTGAACAGCTCTTCACCGGCACCGGCTTTCCACGCGCCTTCTACCTCCGCTATCACCTGTACGCCACCGTCTTTCCGGTGATGGCACTGGCCCGGGCCCGCCGCCCGCCGGGGGCGCGCGGCGGCCGCAGCTGGTGACCCCGGCCCGCCCGCCGGTGGCGGTCGCCCCCGACCGATCCTCACCGACCCGCCTGCCTGACTACTCCCTGGGGCGCCAGGGTGAGGCCCGGGCGAAGGAGAACTTCCCCATTGCCGCCTGGCTCCTCCGCCCCGGCCGGCGCGAGGCCCGGGCCGCCATCTACGGCTTCTGCCGCCTGGTGGACGATCTGGGCGACGAGAACCTGGGCGACGCAGAGACCCTCTTGGGACTGGCCCAATCGGAGCTGGAGGCCTGCTACGGGGGCAGTCCCGAGCACCCGGTCTTCCGCCGGCTGCAGCCGGTGATCCAGCGTTTCGGGCTGGACCGTGACCCCTTCCAGCGCCTGATCCGGGCCAACCTCCAGGACCAGGTGGTCAGCCGCTACGCCACCTGGGCCGAGCTGGACCATTACTGCACCCTCTCCGCCACCCCGGTGGGGCAGCTGGTGCTGGCCCTGGAGGGCATCCGCGACGAAGAGCGGCTGGGCTACTCAGACTCGATCTGCACCGGGTTGCAGCTGGCCAACATGTGGCAGGACGTAGCCTCGGACCGGGACCGCGGCCGACGCTACCTCCCGCTCGAGGTGCTGGAGGCGCACCAGTGCGGGGAGGACGAGTGGTGGGGGGACTTGGTCACCGAAGGAATGCTGGCGGCGGAGGCCCACGCGGTGGCCCGGGCCCGGCGCCTGCTCCTGGACGGCTGGCCCCTGGTGGGCCGGGTTCCCGGCCTGATGCGCCTGGAGATGGCGACCTTCATCCTCTGCGGCCTGGCGGCGGCCTCGTGCGCCCTCGAGTCTGGACCCCAGGTCTTCAGGGAGAAGGCCCGGCTCAGCCCGGAAAGGAGGCGCCGGGCGATGTGGCAGGCGGCGCTGGCCTGGAGCCGCGTCCGGCCCCCGCGAGAGACTTGAGCGCCGCCGCCCCCCACGGCGCCGTCCCCCTCTCCCCCACGGCGGCCGAGCTGCGGGCGGCCCATCGCAGCTGCCGCCTCGAGGTCCGCCGCGCCGCCGGCAACTTCTACTACGCTTTCCGCCTCCTCCCCCGCCAGAAACGGGAGGGGCTGCACGCGGTGTACCGCTTCTGCCGGGCGGCGGACGACATCGCCGACGGCCCCGGCAGCGCCGAGGAGCGGCGGCGGCGCCTGGACGACTACCGGGAGCAGCTCCGGCAGACGCTGGCCGGGAGGCCCGCGGACCCCAGGTGGCTCGTCCTCTGGGACGCGGTGCGGCACTTCGGTCTCAACCCGACCCAGCTGGAGGACGTCATCCAGGGCTGCGCCGCCGACTGCGCCCCCCTCGACATCCGGACCGAAGCCGACCTGGAGCGCTACTGCTACGGGGTGGCGGGTGCCGTGGGGCTGCTGAGCGCCCAGATCTTCGGCTACCGGGACCGCCAGGTGCCGCGGCTGGCGCTGCGCCTGGGCCAGGCGATGCAGCTGACCAACATCCTCCGGGACCTGAAGGAGGACCACGGGCGCGGCCGCTGCTACCTGCCCCGAGAAGACCTGGAGCGCTTCGGTTGCGACCAGGAGGACCTGGCCCTGGGAAGCCGCGGCTGGCGGGCGGCAAGCTACCGCAGCCTGATGGCCTTCGAGACCGGGCGGGCCCGGCAGCTGTTCCGGGAGGGGGTGCGGCTGGTGCCACTGGTGGACCGCGACGCCCGCGGCTGTCCCGCAACCCTGGCCGCACTCTACCGGGCCCTGCTCGACGAGATGGAGCGCCGGGACTTCGACGTCCAGTCGCAACGGGTGTCGCTCAGCCCCTCCCGCAAGCTCGGCCTGGCCCTCTCCGCCTGGGCCCGGGCCACCTTCTCCCGCTGAGGGGGCGACCCTTGGCCGACGTGGCGGTGGTGGGGGGCGGCCTGGCCGGGGTCACTGCGGCCCTGGAGCTGGCCGGCCGGGGCGCCACCGTGGTCATGGTCGAGAGAGCCAGGGTTCTTGGTGGCCTGTGCCGCTCGGTGGCCGACCCCGTCGCCGGCCGGGTCGACACCGGACAGCACGTCTACCTGGGCTGCTGCACCGAGCTGGAGCGGCTGCTGGAACAGGTGGGCGCCGAGCCCGCCTGGCGCCAAACGCGGCTGGAGCTGGTGGTGGCCAGTCCCAACACCGGGATCAGCCGCAGGCTGCGGGCCTCGGCCCTGCCACCGCCGCTGCACCTGGCCACCATGCTGCTGCGCTGGCCCGGCCTCCGCACCCGCCAGCTGGTCGGGACCTGGACCGTGGCGGCGGCGCTGCGCTCGCTGAGCCCGCAGGATGAGGTCCTCCTGGATGTGGTCCCCGCGCTCGCCTGGCTCCAGGGCCTGGGCCAGGACGCGGTCGCCATACGCCGTCTCTGGGAGCCCTTTTTGGTGTCGGCCTGCAACGTGCCCCTCGACAGCTGCAGCGCCAGGGTGGCGGCCTTCGTCATCCGCGAGGGATTGCTCCAGGGCTCCGCCGAGGGTGCGCTACGGATCCCCAAGACGGACCTCACCCTGTGGCTCGACCCCGGCTGCCGCCGGGCCTTGGCCGCGGCAAAGGTCGAGCTCCACCTCGGCTGGCGGGCGACCACGGTGCAGCCGGGCGCGGCAAGGCGCTACCGGCTGCTCAACAACCGGGGTGACGAGGTGGAGGCGGACCAGCTGGTGCTGAGCGCCAGCGCTCACGCCAGCCTGGGGGTGCTCCGTCCCCTGGGAGTCGCGGACCCCATCCTGGAGGCCGCCGCCTCCCTGCCCCAGTCCCCGATCGTCAACCTCCACCTGTTCACGGACCGCCCCTTCCTCCCGGGGCCGGTGGTGGCGGTGCCGGGTTCGCCGCTGCAGTGGGTCTTCGACCGCTCCCAGCTGGGCGAGCGCGACCTGGACCTGGAGGGCGAGCCGATCTTCCACTCGGCCATTTCGCTCTCGGCCGCGGACGAGGCTGTGAGCCGGCCCGAGCGGGAGGTCGTCGAGCGCCTGTGGCCTCTGTGCCAGGAGCTGTTCCCTGCCGCGCGCCGTGCCCGCCTCCGGCACAGCCGGGTGACCCGGGAACGGGCCGCCACCTTCGCGGCTGGGCCGGGTTCGGCGGGCTCGAGGCCGGGACCGAGGACCACTCTCGAGGGCGTCTGGCTCGCCGGCGCCTGGACCGACACCGGTTGGCCCGCGACCATGGAGGGGGCTGTCCGCAGCGGGCGCCGGGCTGCGCTTCAGGCCGCCCTCGCTTAGAGGGTGCCCCTCGCGGCCGGTTCCACTTGGCCGCGAGATGAACGGGCTCTGAGACCCTCCCTATCTCCAGCGGGGCGCGGCGCTGCCGAACACGCCGGCTGACCAGCGCAGTGGTGGAACAGGTTGGATCAAGTGCCGGCCCCGGGCCGGCGCCGCGGCTCCGGGGGGAGGCGGTTGCCCGACCGAGACCAGACCCGGGCAGGGAGAGGGGCGGCTGCTGCTATGCGGGGATCGTCAGACGAAGCTCGGCAGATAACGCCTCGCGCCCCAACTCGGTCAGGGTCAGAGCTCTGGACGAAGGCTGCCTTACGACCCAGCCCAGCTCCAAGAACCGAGCCAGGAGCTGGCGACCCAGCTTGCCCGCCAGGTGTGGGCGTTGCTCGGTCCAGTCGAGACAACCCCGGGCCGCCTGTCTCACCCCCGCGGGGACGCACAGCCCGCCCAGCCGTTCCGCACCCTTGGCCGTGACCGCGAAGATGCCTGGTTCATCGCCGTCGGGACCAGAGAGGAGCTCCTGCGCCGACAGGGCGTCGAGAACAGCCACACCAAGCCGTCCGGCCAGGTGGTCGTAGCAGCTGCGAGCGAAGCGCAGCGCGTGGGCGCGGGTTCCCTGCCGCAGAGACGTGACGGGCCGCTGGGGGGCCAGCCGCGCAAGCATCTCGATCAGCTCCGCCACCTCGGGTCCGGCCAACCCGTAGTAACGGCAGCGCCCCCTGGGCTGACACTTGAGGAGACCAGCTTGGACCAGCCTCGTCAGGTGGTAGCTGGCAGTGGACGCGGCGACTCCCGCCTCGGAGGCGAGGACGGTGGCCGGCAGGGTGCGGCCGTCCCCCAGGGTCAGCAGCATCGTCACCCGTGCGTGGTCTGCCAAGAGCGCCCCGACCGCTGCGAGATCGGTTTCCCCTGCCGCCGGTCGCAGGACACTCATCAGCACCAATGGTAGGGCCGTGACACTTCGACACGGATCGAAGCGTCAGCGCTGGGGCGGGCGGACATTGGGGGCTGCGGCTTCTGTCTGACTTTCACTGATGGAGGAACGGCGTGATCACTTGCTGCATCCAGTACCGGATCGATCCTCTGAGGCTCGCGGAGTTCGAGGATTACGCGTCGCGCTGGCGGCCGATCATCGAACGCTGCGGCGGAACGCTGGTGGACTACTACCTCCCCAAGGAGGGCGCGACCGACTTCGCGCTGGCACTTATCAACTTCGACTCCCTGGCGTCGTACGAGGCCTACCGCGCTCGCCTGGCCGCCGACCCCCAAGCGCAGCGCAACATCGCCGACGTGTCCACGAGCAGAGCCATCATCTCCGAGAGCCGATCCTTCCTCCGCCCCGCCGGGTGACACCAAGGCCAAGGCGGTTCTTGCTGCTCCACGGGTACGGCAACCACCGTCCCCGTGGCCACTGGCAGTGGTGGCTAGCCGAGCAGCTCCGACGCCGCGACGAGCAGGTTCTCTACCCACAATTGCCAGACCCCGACAGGCCCGACCCGGCGGCGTGGCTCCAGGTGCTCGCGGATGAATATGAGCAGCTGGGTCCCGGGGAGCGCATCGTGGTTTGCCACAGCCTCGCCTGCGCGCTCTGGTACCTGGCGGCGGCATCCGGCACCGCGGTGTTGGCGCGACCTGCAGGCCGGGTTCTGCTGGTGGCGCCCGCCGGTCGGCGCGACCTCGCCCAACTAGGCCTGGCCGGGTTCGCGCCGACGCCCTGGCGCGCCCACGTGCTCGCGTCCTCCAGCAGCAAGAGGATCAAGCTGGTCGCCTCCGACAACGATCCCAACTGTTCTGCAGGCACCGCAGCCGCGCTCTACGGACGGCCGCTGGGACTGGACGCCGAGACCATTCCCGGGGCCGGTCACCTGACGACCGACGACGGCTATGGACCGTGGCCCGAGGTCCTCGGGTGGTGCCTCGACCCGGAGACCCGATTCTGCGGCGGGGGGCCTCGGCGACAGGCCAAAACGGCTCCGGGACAGGACTGAGGGGCGAACGCCGGCCTGGAGGCGGAGGATTACGAGCCCGGTGCGCCCGGTTTACCCAGCACAGCCGCCTGCGGAAGCATCGGGACACCGCGAGTTGGTTCCAAGGGGAGGAACTGGGCGACGTCGTCGCAACCGATCAGCGCCGGGCCATGAGATCCTGAGCCGGCCCTCGCCGGACCCCCGGTACAGGACGCCTCCCACCGGCCCAGGGGGCTGGCGTTGATCGCACCGCGGAGGGGCGGCCGGGGTTCTGCCAGGATGGGGCGATGGACAGCACCGCGGCGTCGGACGAGCAGCCACGGCGGCCGTGGTCGGCGGCGACGACTCGGCCGGACATGTGGGTGGACGCGGATCAGGATCCGCGGCAGGGGGGCCCCGACCCGGTGGACGAGCGCACGACCCTCCTCGACTTCCTCAACGGCTACCGACTCACCCTGGAGATGAAGTGCGGTGACTTGAACCCGGAGCAACTGGCAGCCCGCTCGGTCCCCCCCTCGACCATGTCGCTGCTGGGGTTGATCCGACACATGGCCGAAGTCGAGCGCTACTGGTTCCGGCAGGTCATGGCCGGCGGCACTCCTGAGCCGCGCTACCGCACCCCCGGAGACCGGGACGCCTGCTGGAACGACGCCGCCGGGGAGGCGCCGCTCGTCGCCCAGGCCTGGGACGCCTGGCGCGAGGAGGTCGACTTCTCCGACCGCTGGGTGGGGGGCACCGATGACCTGGCGGCCCTCGGGACTCAGCGTGACGGCACACCCATCCCCCTGCGCGCGGTGCTGGTGCACATGATCGAGGAATACGCGCGCCACTGCGGCCACGCGGACCTTCTCCGCGAGCGCATCGACGGACGCATCGGCCAGTAGAGCTCTGGCTTTGGCGCGCCCGGCCACACCCCATACTGGGTGGCCGTGCGGACGGCTCAGGAACTCCTTGACGCGTACGACCGGCAGCTGCGCACTGCCGCCGAAACCGCAGGCGCGCTGACCGTCGCCCGGCTGGGCCCCCTCCACCTTAAGACGTTCGAGGGCGGTCGGGGCTTCGTGACCTACGACCTCCCGGGGCGGGATCAGGCTGAGGCGCTCCCGGGCCTGGTTCCGGGGGTCCTGGCGCACTTCCGGTCGGATCCCAACACAACCGAGGTCGAGTGGAAGACTCGCGGGCACGACCGCACCCCCGGCCTGCAGGAGTCCCTTCTTAACCACGGTTTCGCAGCCGAGGAGCGGGAGTCGATCATGGCGGGGCCAGCGAGGCTGCTGGACGTAGCGGTGCCGCTGCCGGCGGGCGTGACACTGCGCCGCGTGAGCCGGGAACGCGACGTCCGGGCCATGGCGGAGATGCTGGACCAGGTCTTTCCCGAGGGTGGCTCGCGGGAGAGGGTGCCTGAGCTGCTGCGGCAGCTGGCAAGTGGCGACGGGACTGAAGTGTGGGTCGCCGAGGCGGCTGGGAGGGTCGTCAGCGCGGGTCGTCTGCTGCCGGTCACGGGGAGCGACTTCGCCGGGATCTGGGGCGGGGCGACGCTCGGACCCTGGCGGCGGAGGGGAATCTATCGGGCCCTCACGGCGGCTCGCGCCCGCTCGGCTCTGAGGATGGGCAAGACGCTCATTCACAGCGACTCGAACGAGGACTCGCGCCCGATCCTGGAACGCTCCGGCCTGGTGAGGATCTCGACGACGACGCCGTACCGCTGGCGCCGCTGAGCGGCGGCGGCGCGTCTTCGACCAGCGCTCGATCCAGCGCGCTCGGCAGGCAGGGTGCGGCCGGGCCGCGCCCTGCCAACCGCCTAACCGCCGGGCCCAACTGCTCCGACCGCGGGCCGGTCCCCTATGACACCGCCAATGGGGGCGGTTCGTCCGCCAGCCGCATCTGCCCCTGGGACCCGGCACCCGCCGCCAGCCCCACCAAGACCGGCACCGCCCGTCGCACCGCCTCCCCCAGCGCCGCCAGGGCCAGGCTCTGCTGCCTCGACAGGGTCAGAAGGCGGAGCACGGAGAAGGGGTGGCGCAGCAGCAGTGCCGCCACCCTTCTTGGGCTGGGACCGGCGGCGCCACTGGGGACCAGGCCCAGGGCCAGTCCCAGCGGTCGGGCCGGGGTGTCGATGACGGTGCGGACCGCAGCCAGCAACCGCCCGCCCCGCTTCTCGCAGGCTCTGAGCCAGGCGGCGGTCTCCATCTCCACCAGGTCGACGCCCAGGGCCGCCATCGCCTCCCTCCCGGCCTTGCCGTCCTTAGGGGCCAGCAGGCTGGCGAGCCGGGCAGACCGCCCCACCCGGCTCAGGACCAGACGCTCGTGGGCGGTGGGGTCCAGCTGGCACCAGCCGAGCTCCTCGTCGAAGACCTGGGAAGCGATCCCGGTTGCGGCGACCGGCCAGTCGGGGCCGCAGGCACCGCCGACGCCGCAGACCAGAACCGCCGACCCCGGTGGGGCCAGGGTGGCGGCGATGGTGGCGGCGGCCCCGCCCATCCCCGTCTGCCAGACCTCGAGCAGGGGCTGGCTGGCCGAGCGCCAGCGCAGCTGTCCGGCGGCCATCTGCCGGGCGACCCAGCTACCCCCGAGGGCATGGCGCACCGCCCCCGCCTCCGAGGCCAGAGCGCAGGCGATCAGGATCAAGGGGGGGGCGCTCCGGCTGGGCCAGGGGGGCCCGTGGGCGATCAGCCCCAGCGCCACCAGCATGGCCACCGCCAAGAGGGCGCTGGGGCCCACCCCCAGGATCACCGCCAGGACCGCGCTCTGGAGCATGGCCCCCAGGATCAGGAGGCCGGAAGCCCAGAGAAGAGGCCACTCCGGCCGCCGGGATCCGAAGAGCCAGAAGCCGAGCCAGAGCTCCTGGGCCAGGGCGACCACGAACCATCCCGAGTAGTTGAGGGCCGAGACCCCGTACCAGACCCCGACGTGCGGCGGGTACGAGTAGATCGACCCCAGCCACCAGCGCCCCCCCTTCAGCGCCACGGGGTCTACCACCACGTCCACCGCCACCACCGCGACCGCCGCCAGGAGCAGGCGCCAAGGACCGCGGGCGCCGAGGCGGCCGCAGAGGACGTAGGTGCAGACCGAGAGCCAGGTGAAGCTGATGCTGTCGAACACAGGAACGCCCAGGACCCGCCAGTCCTGGCTCAGGCCGGCGGCGCGGTAGTGATAGACACCGAAGGGGATCCCCGGCCCTGAGGTGGACGACCATTCGGCGGCGAAGGCCATGAGCCAACCTCCGGCGGCGACGGCCAGAGCCCGGCGCCAGCCGACCTCGCGCCCCAGCAGAACCAGGACCACGATCCACGGCAGGAAGGTGTACCAGCGGTCCAGCAGCGGCGCCATGGTCAGCTCGGCCCCAGTTCCGCAACCGCCCGGCGTAGCGCCTCATCGAGCGCCCCCGGGGACCACCCCAGTTCGTCGCGCGCCCGCCGGGCGTCGACGTACATCGGGTGGCGGGCCATCCGCACCGAGGTCAGTGGCAGCTTCGGGGGGCGGTCCCGGAGCCGGGCCTCCAGCTCGCTCAGGGCGGCGGCGGCCAGACCCACCGAGATGGGAATGCGCCAGCGCGGCGCCTTCCGGCCCGCTATCTGGGCCAGGCGCTGGAAGAATTGGCGCAGGCTCAGATTGCGGTCACCCAAGATGTAGGAGCGCCCCGGGACGCCGCGCTCCAGCGCCAGCACGTGGCCCCGGGCCACTGCCTCCACGGCCACCACGTTGAGCCCCGTCTCGACGTAGGCGGGAAGTCGTCCAAGGAGGAAATCGCGGACCATCTGGCCCGTGGGGGTGGGCTTGCGGTCGCCGCCGCCGACCGGGGTGCTGGGTTGGACCACGACCACCGCCACCCCCTGGGGCGATCGCTTCAGGCATAGCCATTCCGCCGCCCACTTGCTCCGCTTGTAGGGTCCGGGCAGCAGGGAAGGGGACCTGGCCAGGTCGGACTCGGTCAGGACCCGTCCTGAGCGCTCGAAGGCCAGGGTGCCGACGGTGCTGCAGTGGACCACCCGGCGGAGGCCGCAGCGCGCGGCCGCCTCCAGCACGTTCGCGGTGCCACCGACGTTGGTCGCGATCATCCGGCTCTCCTCGCCGGGCCGCAGAGCCAGCCGGTAGTCGGCAGCGCAGTGGATGGCGGCCTGGCAGTCCCGGCCTGCCCGGACGACCGTTTGGAGGTCGGTCACATCCCCAGGGAACGTCTCCACCCCTTCGGGGGAGGAGAAGCGCTCGGGGCAGCGCACCAGGGCCCTGACCCGATAGCCCGAGCGGAGCAGGTCCTCCATCACCGCGTGGCCGACGAAGCCACTGGCTCCGGTCAGGAGGATCGGGCGGTCCAGGCCGGCGCCAGCGGACCCGTTCACACCGGCTCCCTCTCCGGGGCGGGCCTGGCCTCGAGGACGTAGCCGTCGCGGCGCTTAGTCCGCAAGAGCCTGGGCTTGGCCGGGTCCACCTCGAGTTTGAGGCGGAGCCGGTGGATGCACATGGTCACCGCCTGGGGGGTGGCGGTGGGGTCGCCGCCCCAGGCCCCGTCGATGATCTGGCGCCTGCTCAGGACGACTCCGGAGTTGAGAGCCAGGTACTCGAGCAGGTCCGCTTCCCGGGGGCTCAGGAAGTGACGCCGACCCTCGATCCGAGCGCTGCGCCGGGAAGGCTCCACCACCAGGGGGCCCACCTCCAGCACCCGGCCCCCGGAGCGCCGTTCCACCTGGCGCCGGCGCCAGATGGCCCTGACCGTCGCCCGCAGCATCGCGGGAGGATAGGGCTTGGTCAGGACGTAGTCGCAGCCGGCCTCCATCAGCGACACCGTCTCGCCAGGATCGGCGGTCAGAACCACGAGCGGGGCGCTGGAGATGGTCCGGACCGCCTCCACTCCGCGCGGCCCCTGGAGCAGGCCCCGGTCCGCCAGCAGGGCGGCGGGCGGCTCTTGGCGGATCAGCTCGAGGAGCCGGTCCAGGGTCGGAACCACAATCGGCTCCATCCCCTGGGTCTGCGCGACTATGTGAACGGCGAGATCGGCGTAGTCAGAGTCTCCTTCCAGGATGGGGAACAGCATCGGGTCATTCTCAGCGACGGCGACGCACCGGCGCGGTCGGGCCGACCCAGGAGGATCAGGGCACTTGTCCGACATGGTCGACCGGTTGGTCCGGCGCCTCAGCTTCTTGCCCCCGGTGGGCGAGTGGCTGAATCAGATCCTGGCCAAGCTCGGCGCCAAGGGAGGCCAGCGCACGGGGCAGGTCAAGGACCTGCTCAACGGCACCTGGCTCGGTCATGCCCTTCATCCCGCGGTGACCGACCTACCCATCGGAGCCTGGACCGGATCGACCCTGCTTGACCTCGCCCGCGGCGGCTCCGCGGATGGCCTGGGCCGGGGCGCCGACCTGCTCCCGGCCACCGGCTGCGCCGGGGCCCTGGGCGCGGTCGCAATTGGGCTCGCGGACTGGCAGGACAAGTACGGTCAGGAGCGCGATCTCGGCAGCGCCCACGCCCTGATCAACAGCGGCGCCCTGATGCTCTTCACACCTCTCTCTGGCCCAGGCGGCGGGGCTCCCCGGGGCTGGGCGGTGGGCATCTCGCTGCTGGGCTTGGGGACGGCCTACGCCGGCGCCTACGCGGCTGCGACATGGTCTTCCGCAAGGGGATCCAGGTAAACCGCAACGCCTTCAGCAGCGCTCCCAAGAAATGGTCCGTGGTGGCGGCCGAAGGCGAGGTCACCGAGGTCGGCTTCATCCGCCGTCAGGCGGGCAGGCAGAAGGTCCTGCTGCGCCGCTCGGGCGGGGAGAACTGTGACGCCGGTGCCATCTGCTCCCACGCTGACGGTCCCCTGGACGAGCTGCCACTGCAGGAGGGACAGCTGCACTGTCCCTGGCACGGCTCCCAATTCGATCTCCGCAGCGGCCGCCCCCCCACGGGCCCGCGATAGTGGCCAACCCCGTCTTCGAGGTCAGAGTTCAGGACGGCAAGGTGGAGATCCGCACGCCCCAGACCTGAGTCCGGCCCCGGACACGGGTGTCCTGAAGGGGTGTTGCTCCTCCTAGCTGGTGCTGCGCTTGCGGCATGCCCACCTGGCCCGAGTGGACCGCCAGCTCGGGTCTGCACCACGGCGGCGGAGGGTCGCGGTTCTGGAGGGATGGAGACCGCCTCCACGCCTCGGATCAGGCTGGACTGGTCCTGACGCCCCCGGCCGATCAGGCAGTCGGCGTGCTGATGCTGCCCCGGCGCATGGCCGCCCTCGCGTCACACGCACCAGGAGATGGAGGCGACTGTGCCCCGCGCGCCGCCGCGTGACAGTCTTGGCGATGTTCTTCGGGACCGGTCAGACGGCGGCCAGTTCCAGGGCGCAGAGCCGGACCGCCTCGGCCATCCCGCCCAGGCCGTAGCCGCCCTCCAGAACCCAGACCGGAGGAGCCGCGCCAACCTCCCTGCCGACTTGCCCGATGAGAGCGGCAGCCCGGCCGTAGGTCTCGGGGGTCAGCTGCAGCTGAGCCAGGGGGTCGCCTGCCAGGGCGTCGAAACCGGCGCTGACCAGGATCAGGCGGGGCTGGTGCTGGCGCAGCCGCGGCAGCACCAACCGGCCCAGCCCCCCAAGCCACGCCTCCGGCTTTGAACCGGGAGGTAGGGGAACGTTTACGGTCGCCCCGAGCCCAGAGCCAGATCCGCGCTCGTCCGCACTGCCGCTTCCGGGGTAGAGCGGCACCTGGTGCAGGGAGCAGTAGAGCAGTTTGGGGTCCGCGTAGAAGATGTCCTGGGTGCCGTTACCGTGGTGGACGTCCAGGTCGACGACGGCGATCCGCGCCAGCCCCTGACGGAAGCCACAGCGAGCGGCGATGGCAACGTTGTTGAAGAGGCAGAAGCCCATCGCCCTGTCCCGGGTGGCGTGATGGCCCGGGGGACGCACCAAGGCGAATGTCGGCTCGGAGTCGGAGAGGGCGGCGGCGACCGCACCGATGGTCGCGCCCGCCGCGAGGAGGGCAGCGTCGTAGGACCTGGGACCGCAGTAGGTGTCAGCGTCGATCCAGCCGCCGCCGCGCGAGCTCAGCTGGCGCACGGACTCCAGATGCTCATGGGAGTGGGCCAGGAGGACGTCAGCCTCAGTCGCCGGCAGGGGACGCTCCCACCTAGCCCGCTGCAGCCGCGACTCCTGGCGCAGGGTCGAGACGATCGCCCGGAGCCGGTCCGGTGACTCGGGGTGCCCCGGCGCCTGGTGCTCCAGAAAGAGGTCGTCGTAGTAGAAGCGCACGGCGGATTGGTTGGGAGCCGCCGCTACTGGTCCAGCGAGAGCACCAGCTGGGGCGGGGCGATGCGGTGGTCGGCCTTGGTCGGTTTGACCGCGGTGCCCACGGCGAAGAACTCGATCACGTGACTGCCCCAGCCGTGGTTGCTCTCCCTGATCTGGGCCCCGACGATCCCCTCCGCCCCCACCTCCTCGGCCTCAGTCTGCATCCGCTCCATGGCCAGCTCACGGGCGTCGTAGAGGGCCTGGGTGAAGTTGGGCATCTCCTGGTTCTGGCCGACGCTCCGCATCCACTGGCCCAGGCGCTGGTGGGCGACGTGGTAGACGCAGGAGCCCATCACCAGCGCCTGGGGGACGTAGCCCGCCTGCAGCAGGGTCCAGAAGTCCTGGCCTGAGAGGTCGGAGGTGAAGGGTTTGTTCTTGTTGGTGCGCAGGCTTCCCTGCTGGCTCCGGACGGCAGTGCCCACGGCCATGAACTCCGCCAGTCCCTGGCCCCACTCGTAGCGATTGATGTCCAGGCGCACCCCGACGATGCCGTCCGCCCCCAGGACGTCGGCCTCCTCCTCCATCCTGGTCATGGCCAGCTCACGGGCCTGGTACATGGCCTGGCTCAGGACCTGCAGCTCCTGGTTCTGGCGGTAGTTGGCCACCTGAAGGCCGATATGGTAGATGGAGCTGCCGATCACCAGCCCCACCGGCTCGAAGCCCGCTTCCTTAACCAACAGGAACTCGGAAATGGAGAGGTCGCTGGTGAAGAGGCCCTTCTTGCCGTCTCCGCCGCGCATCTCCCGAAGTCGGCGCCGAGCATCCTCCGGGACGCCCTCAAGGGACGTTTGATCCGCCATCCATCTTCCTCCTAGGTCGAAGCGGCATCACCAGCTTAGGAGTTGCCGCAGCTTGCGAGGCGGGCAGGGAACCGACTGCGGTCCCCACCATCACCCACTCCACGATTCTTCCCAGTACCCAGCTGGAACCGGCCTCGTACTCGGCGATCTTTGATGTGAAGGTGACCCCGACCACGCCGCTTGCCCCCAGCTCCGAGGCTTCGCGGGCCATCCGCCGGTTGGCGCTGCTCTGCGCCTGGTTCAGGGCTCGGGAGTAGCTTCCGATCTCGCGGTGGGACCAGAGCGCATCAGTCCGGTTCATCATCGCCTGCTGCGCGCTGGCGCCCATCACCAGGTTGAGAGGAACATAGCCGCCAGACAACAGCCTGGCAGTGTCCTGGCCACTCAAACTCGAGGTGAAGGGATGCCGGTACCTGCTGCGCACTCCTTGGCGCCGAACCGCCGTGCCCAGAATGGCGAACTCCGCCAACCCCTCGGCCCAGTCCCTGATCTTGAGCCGGGCCCCGACCACGCCATCGGCCTTGACCGCCTGGGCCTGAAGCTGGAGCCGCTGGACGGCCCGGCGTCGGGCGCCTGTCAGCGACCGGGTCAGGCGCCGGTTCTCGATCACATGGCTGGAGGCCCTGAGGGTCGGGAGGTCCGCCGCCCGGTAGAGACCCCCTCCTTTGTTGGTCAAGGCGTTGGTCCAACCCACCCGATAGAGACTGGCGCCCAGCACCTGGGCCAGCGGGTCGAAGCCCGCCTGCTGGACCAGCAACAGCTCCGGCGCCGACAGGTCGCTGGTGAAGAGGCCCTTCTTGCCGTCTCCGCCGCGCATCTCCCGCAGTCGCCGCTGGGCGTCCTTAGGGACGCCCTCAAGGGACGTTTGATCCGCCACCCGTCTCCCCCCTGGGCCGCAGCGGCATCACCAGTCGCGGTGCCGCCACCGGCTGCGAAGCGGGCTGGGGCCGGACCGCGGTCCCGAGCATCACCCACTGGACGATCCTCCCCAGCACTGCCTCAGATCCGGTCGAATACTCGACGATGTTCGAGGTGAAGGTGACCCCGACCACGCCCCTGGCTCCGGCCTCCCCCGCCTCCAGGCCGATTCGGTGGTTGGCCGCGGTCTGGGCTATGTGCAGGGCCCGGGTGAACGGTCCGATCTCGCGGTTGTACCAGCCGGCGTAGGTGAAAACCATCATTGCCTGCTGCGCGCTGGCACCCATCACCAGCCGGAGGGGGGCGTAGCCGGAGGAGACCAGCTTGGACATGTCCTGGCCGGTCAAGGTCGAGGTGAAGGGACGCTCCTCACCGCCGGCGTGGCCGCGGCGGCGCACGGCAGTACCCAGGACCGTGAACTCGGACAGCCCCTGGGCCCAGTCCCAGTTGCTGATCTTGAGCCGGACGCCGACCACGCCGTCGGCCTTGAGGGCCTGGGCCTCGAGTTCGAGCCGGTGGATGGCCCGCCGCCGGGCCTCAATCAGGGCCCGCGTCAGGCCCTGGTTCTCGACCGGCTCCATGGCCCCGTAGGCGCTGGGGAAGCCCATCCCGCCGTAACGGGGCCCGATCGCGAGGCCGGTGTTGATCCAGCCCACCCGATAGAGTGAGCTGCCAAGCACCTGGGCGACCGGTTCATAGTCGATGCCCCGCAGAGCGGCCAGCTCGTCGACCGAGAGGTCCGAGGTCCAAACACCGCCGCGACCCAGCTGGCGCTCGATCCGCTCCTGGGCGTCGAGCGGGATCCCGCCCGCCTCCACCATCTTCTGGCTCTTCTCGGCGCGCTCCTGCTCCCGGGCCTGCTCCTCCGGGCTGGGTCGTGGCCCCTGGCCGCCGCGGAAAAAGCGCATCAGCTGAGCAGCCGCTCTAGCGCCAGCCGGTCCTGAAGGCTGCTCCCGGCCTGGGCGCTCAGTGCCTGGGCCAGGGAGTGAAGCCACTCGTCCAGGCCCAGCGCTTCGCTCTTGAGGGTGATTCCCCGGACCACCCTGGTCCTCCGGGCGGCGACGTCCCCGCCCTCCCGGGCCAGCTCGAACTGGAGCTCGCCCAGATCGAGGCACACCCGGCGGACCTGGTGGCGGCGGCGCAGCATCCCCCCCTCACGCTCGACCCTGGTGCGACGGGGCAGCGCGCCTTCGAACTTGCTGGCGACCACCTCGAGGAACGTGCTGAGGTCGCCCGCCTCGGCGCGGAGTGCGGCCGCCAGCTGATCGAAGTCCTCTTGCGGCTCCCCAGTCGGGACCAGTTCGTCCATCCTTTGGAGGCGAATATAGCGGCCGGGATGGGCGGAGGACGGTGGCGATGTCCAGCATCGGCCCCGGTGTCTCTGGCAGCATGACCGCGTGATCGCCCCCCGGCCCACCCTGGCCCAGGAGCGCAGCGGTTCCTGGATCGCCGCCGCTTTGGCCCTGATCCTGCTGGCGGCCCTCTTCACCGTCAGGCCGGAGATCCTCTCCCTGTTCCCCAGGCGCTACGGCACCGAGATCCAGCTGGGGGTCCTGATCCTGGCCGTGATCCTGGGCGGGGTCGCCATCCGCTCCTTCGTCGGCTGGGGCTTCTGGGGGCTGCGGGGCACGGACCTGGTCCACTGGCGCCCGGTAGTCACCTGGTGCCTCTACGTCATCCTGGCGCTGGGCCTGCTCTCCGCCCTCAACATCAACCTGAGCGGGTTCCTGGCGGCGGGGGCGGTGCTCGGGGTGGTCGTCGGAGTCGCGGCCCAGACGTCCTTGGCCAGCCTCTTCGCCGGGATAGTCCTGCTCATGGCCCGGCCCTTCGGAGTGGGCAGCTGGGTCCACCTCCGCACCTATCTCTTCGGCGGCTACGAGTTCTCCGGGGTCGTGACCCAGATCGGGGTCGTCTACACCACCCTGGACGTCGGCGGGCGGCTGGTGCGAATCCCTAACAGCGCCGCCTTGGCCTCGGCCCTGACCGTGGCCCACGTCCCCATCCAGCTGGACATGGAGCTGCTGCTGCCACCCCGGACCCGGCTCCTGCGGCTCAACGAGGAGCTGACCCACGCCCTCCAGCTGGGCCCGGGGGAGCAGGTCTTCCTCAAGCCCCTGCGGCTGACGACCGAGGGCGACGGACTCCTCACCTGCCAGCTCCAGATCCGCTCCCACCGCTCCTTGGACCTGGCCCAAGTCAACGCCGCCATCATCCGCAGCTCGGAGGAGCAGGAGCCCCGGGCGGACGTCCCCGGTCCGGCCGCGGTCACCCCCACCACTTGACTGGTCCCGCGAGCCGCTTCGCCTGGGCCGAGAGCGGCCCCGAGCAGCTCGAGGATGGTCTCTTCCGGATTCCGCTGCCCCTCACAGGCGATCCCTTGCGAGCGGTGAACGCCTACCTCTGGCAGGAGGAGGGGGGCGACCTCCTGGTCGACTGTGGCTGGACCGAGCCCAGCTGCTTCGCCGCCCTGACCCAGTCATTGCGACGCGTGGGGAGTGGGCTCGATCGCGTCCGGCTGCTCTTCGTCACCCACGTCCACGGGGACCACTTGGGCGCGGCCGACCTCATCCGCCAGGAGGGCGGGGCGGTTGTGACCCTGGGGCTGGAGGAGCGCGAGTCGGCTGAGCTCTGGGCCACCGACCCCGGCCGCTCCCGGGAGCGGACCCGGCGGAGGCTAGCAAGCCACGGCGCCAAGGCCGTGGTGCAGCTGCTGGAGGAGCAGGCGCGCCGAGCCCCACGGGACGACCCGCTCTCACCCCTCCCCGACCTCTACATCGGACAGGGACGGCTCCGTCTGAGGGCCAGAGACCTGGAGGTGGTGGCCACCCCGGGCCACACCCGGGGCCACCTCTGCCTCTTCGACGCTGGGACTGGAACCCTCTTCGCCGGGGACCACGTCCTGCCCCAGATAACGCCCTCGATCGGGGTGGAGGCACCCCTCCCCGGACGGCCCCTGGCCGACTTCCTCGACTCCCTGGCCAGGGTTCGAGATCTGCCCGCGCGGGTGGTCCTTCCCGCCCACGGACCGGTCTTCACGGATCTGGCGGGCCGGGTGGACCAACTCCTAGAGCACCACCGGTCTCGACTTCAGCTGTGCCTGGAGTCGGTGGAGACGGGACGCCAGAGCGCCATGGCGGTGGCGGCCGCCATCCCCTGGACCAGGCGGGAGCGCCGCCTCTCCGAGCTCGACCCCTTCAACCAGATGCTGGCCGTGAACGAGACCGCGGCCCACCTGGACCTGCTGGCGGAGCGGGGCGAGCTGCAGAGGCGGATGTCAAACTCTCTGGTGGAGTACTACACCGTTAGCAGGGGGAGCGAGCCGCCGAGAAGGGAGATGAGCCGCTGAACCAGCAGCCGGGTAGGACCCGGGTCTTCCGCTCGATCAACCCCGCAACGGAGGCGGTGGTCGCGGAGTACGCCGAGATGACTCCGGACGAGGTCGAGGGACGCCTGGCCCTGGCCGAACGGGCCTTTCGGGCCAACCGCCAGCAGCCGCTGGAGCGCCGCTCCCAGCAGCTGCTGGCCCTGGGAGCGCTCCTTCGCCGTGAGCGTGAGAGCCTGGCGCAGCGCATGACCAGGGAGATGGGCAAGCCACTGGGCGAAGCCCAGGCCGAAGTCGACAAGTGCGTCACCGGCTGCGAGTACTTCGCCCATCAGGGGCCAAGCTTCCTGGCGGACCAGCCCACCCCCTCTGACTCGCCCCGGAGCCTGGTCGCCTTCCGCCCCCTGGGGGTGGTGCTGGCGATCATGCCCTGGAACTACCCGCTCTGGCAGGTGATCCGCTTTTTGGCCCCGGCCCTGATGGCCGGTAACTCGGCCCTGCTCAAGCACGCTCCCAACTGCTTCGGCAGCGCCCTGGCCCTGGGAGCGCTGGTGGACGAGGCCGGCTTCCCCGAGGGCAGCCTCGGCGTCATCCTCACCGGCACCGAGCCGATAGAGGGGCTGATCGCCGACCGCCGCATCCGGGCGGTGACCCTGACCGGGAGCGACCGCGCCGGCAGCCAGGTGGCCCAGGCGGCGGGCCGGGCCGTCAAGAAGACGGTAATGGAGCTGGGCGGGTCCGACTTCTTTTTGGTCTTCCCCGACGCCGACCTGGAGCGGGCCGCCCAGGTGGGCGTCGCCTCCCGATTCCAGAACTGCGGCCAGAGCTGCATCGCCGCCAAGCGCTTCCTGTTGGCGGAGGAGATCGCCCAACCCTTCCTGGAACGGTTCCTGGAGCTGGTCCAGGGGCTCAAGGTGGGCGATCCTCTGGAGGCGGACACCCGCCTCGGCCCTCTGGCCCGCGAGGACCTGCGCCAGACGCTCCACCAGCAGGTGCAGCGCACGGTCCAGGCCGGGGCGCAGCGGACGCTGGGGGGCGAGGTCGACACTGGCCGGGGCTACTTCTATTCCCCGACCGTGCTCCTGGGGGTGCGCCCGGGCATGCCAGCCTTCGACGAGGAGACCTTCGGCCCTGTGGCGGCGGTGACCACCTTCCGGGGCGAGGAGGAGGGGCTGCGACTCGCCAACCACGAGCGCTACGGCCTGGGGGGGAACCTCTGGACCGGCGATGAGGAGCGGGGGCTGCGGCTGGCCCGGGAGCTGGACACCGGCGGGGTATTCATCAACGGCATGACCCACTCGGACCCCAGGGCTCCGTTCGGCGGGGTCAAGCGCAGCGGCTACGGGCGCGAACTCCACCATTTCGGAATCCGGGAGTTCGCCAACATCCAGACGGTGTGGCGCCCCTAGCCACCGGCGGCTCGAGTTCGAGATCAAATTACTGACATGTGCTCCCCAGCAGACGCCCTACTCCCCCTGGTCGATGCCGACCCTAGGGTGGCAATCGGACATCCGCGGGGGGCTGAGAACAATGTGAGCAAAACCAGGGTCGGCCTAGGGCCGCTCACTGGCCGTCAGGCGAGCGCGCGGGACCTGCTCTGATAGGTGGCGGGGAGCCCTCGTCTGTGACCGCGATCACTGACCACGGCGCCTGAGATCTGGTGACATGACCGGCTGCGCCCCCCCGTCGACCCCGCTCACGCCGCATGTCCGAGACATCAGATGAGCGGTCTCGGCCCTCCCGACGGGGCGCTACCCGCCGTCCCGGGCCATGCCGGAGTGGTGTCGCCACGCCTTCCCGGACTGCGCCAGGACAGCCTGCGCTTTCTCGGGACAGTGGCCAATGCGGTCGGCATCCAGGCTCCGGTGGGAGGCGTCAGCTTCCTCCCGGCCCTGATGGCCGGGATTGTCGGGGCGGCCGGTCCCCTGAGCTTCCTGGCGGCCATGGTGGCGATGCTGTTCGTCGCGTACGCCTTCGTGACGTTCACGCGGGCCTTCAACTCGGCGGGGTCCGTCTATGCCTTCAACGGGCGCTCTCTGGGCCCCGCCTACGGGTTCATCTCGGTCTGGCTACTCCTCGGCGTCTACATCGCCTATGCGGCCGCGGTCTACGCCAGCAACGCGAACGCCCTCCGGGTCCTCGCCACCGATGCCAGCCTCCGCGTGGACCCGGGCCTGTTCACGTGGGTGTCAGGGCACTGGGTAGTGCTCGCCGTCCTTCTCTGGGCGCTGACGATTGGACTGGCCTATCGCTCCATCCGGCTGTCGTCGACGGTCATCCTGATTGCCGAGGGGCTGGCCCTGGTGCTGGTCGCCTTGGTGGCCGCCGCCGTCATCGTCCACGGCGGCTACCGCGGCCATAGCCTGTCGGCCACACCCTTCACCCCGGGTGGCCTCGGCGTCGCCACCATCGGACTAGGGGTCGTCTTCGCCTTCACCGGGTTCTCGGGCTTCGAGGTGGCGGCCACCCTGGGCGAGGAGGCGAGCCTGCCCCGGCGGGTCGTCCCGGCCGCGATGGTGGGGGCGCTGCTCTTCTCCGGGGGTGTGTATACGTTGATGGCCTGGGTGGAGACGGTGGCATTCCGCTCTCCCGCGGTGCTCGCCGCCGCCGCCGACCATGGCGTCCCGCTGGTCACCGTGGCCCAGGCGTACGTGTCGCCGGCCATGGGCAGCCTGATCCTGGTCGCCGCCCTCGTCAGCGGCTTTGGCGCCCAGCTCGCGTGTGTCAACGGCGCCACGCGCCTTCTATACGCCATGGGCCGGGACCACCTTGGTCCGCACGGGCTGACCCGGGTCACCTCCCGGCATCAGTCTCCGGTGGGCGCCTTGGGAGTGGTGGCCGTCCTCTCCCTGGTCGCCTTCCTGCCCCTGATCGGGGGTGACCCCCTAAGCGCCTTCTTCGACCTCGCCACCTACGGCGCCGACCTGATCATCGTTGCCTACCTCCTCACGGTGATCGCCGCGCTGGCATGGTCGATCCGGTCCGGACGGCGCCATCCGCTTCACCTGGTGGTGCTGGTCGCCGGCGCGTTGATCCTTGGATACATCCTGAAGAGCACCATCCTCCCGATTCCTGCCTTCCCCTTCAACCTCCTCATCCTGCTCACCGCCGTCACGGTCCTGGTCGCGGTCCTGATGGTGGCGTTGCTTCCGAGCCTCCGAAGGCGTCTCGCGCGGGCCGCCCTCGTGACCACGGAGCCGAGCTGACGGTGAGCGACAGAGCCCGGCGGGGCCTGCCTTCTCCGACCAGTGCACCACCTCGGAGCGGCCTCGGCGTCGGCGCGGTGCTGGAGCGCCAGGCGGCCCGACTTGGGGATCGCCCGTTCCTGAACTGCCCCGACGCCCGCCTCACCTACCGCGAGCTCGACGAGCTCGCCGGCCGGACCGCTGGGCTACTGCGCTCGCTTGGGGTTGGGCCCGGCGACCTGGTCCCAGTGCTCAGCGGCAATCTCGCAGCGGTGGTCGTGGCCTGGTTCGCCTGCGCTCGGCTCGGCGCCATCTTCGCGCCAGTCAACAGCCTGCTCAGCGGAGAGTCGTTGGCGGACGTTCTGCGCCACTCGAATGCGCGGCTCATCCTCTGCGACCCTGTGCGTTGCGCCCGGGTCGCGGCCCTGCGCCCACAACTGCCAGCACTGGCGAGGCTGATCGTCTTCGGCGGCCCGGTGCCGTCAGGCACGCTGTCCTTCGACCAGCTGGTCAGCCGCAGCCCGCGGTGGGAGGAGCGGCGGACCCGCGAGGAGCCGGGTGCCCTGAGCAAGCTGCTGTACACCTCGGGGACCACAGGGACGCCGAAGGGCGCCTTGTGGAGTCGGCAGTGCGAGGCGGTGTGGACGCGTGCCTACGGGGACGAGCTCCTCCCCATCGCCGAAGGGGAGATGCTCTACACCTGCCTGCCGCTGTCCCACGTCACCGCCCAGGGCACCGTGATGGCAGCGCTCTGGCGCGGCGGCCAGGTGACCGTGGACTTGGGATTCCGCCCACTGACCTTCTGGGGCCGGGTCCGAGCGGTCGGGGCCGTCGGATTCACCTTCGTCGGCACGATCTTGGCAGTGCTCGCTGGCCGACCCAATCGGCCCGACGACGGTGACAACCCGGTGCGCCGGATCGTCGGAGCCGCCACCCCTGCCGCCAGCTGGCGCGAGATCGAGCGTCGCTTCAGGGTCACCATCGTGGAGACCTGGGGACAGACCGAGACCGCCTCCTGCTGGATGCGGCCCGAGCGGCTGCCTCAGCGGCCCGGAACCTTGGGGGTCCCGAGCCCCCGCTTCGTCGCCCGGCTGGCCTCCGTTGAGGAGGGCGCCAAGGTGGCTGTGGGCGCGGTCGGCGAGCTGTGGATGCGCCCAACCTCGCCTCATGTCATGTTCGAAGGCTACCTGCGCGACGGCGAGGGAGCGCCGCCGTGGACACCGGACGGTTGGTATCGCACCGGCGATCTCATGCGCCAGGAGCCGGACGGCGCCTACGTCTTCGTGGGCCGACTCCGTGAGGCGATTCGCCGCCGCGGGGAGCTGATCCCAGCAGGGACGGTGGAGCGTGCCGCGCTCGCCGATCCCGCTGTGGTGCAGGCGGCCGCGGTTGGCGTCCCCGACGATCGCGGGGTGGAGGAGGAGATCAAGCTGTGCGTCGTGGGCCGCAACGGGGAGCAGCTCGACCCCGGCGCACTCCATGCCAGTCTTGGGCGCCGACTGCCGGGGTTCATGGTCCCGCGCTATATCGACGTGCGTTCGGCTCTGCCGACCACCCCCTCCACCAGGGTGCGGCGGGTGGAGCTAGCGCGGGCGGGAATCGAGGGCGTCTGGGATGCCCGCCGACCACGCCAGTCGCGAGTTGCAGCACCAAACGATTTGGCCTGAGCTCACCGGCGCCCCATCAGGCGCGATGCGCGCCGACCTGACCGCCCCGGCGCTCGGCCTCGGTTCGGATGCTCTCGAGCGAGTTCGCCACGACGGTTTCCCAGCGGCGCGCGACCAGTCGACCCCACCAACGACCGAAGGCCCAGAGGTCGGTGCCGAGCTCACCGCGGTACTCGAGCCGCGTGCCCGACTCCAGCTCGCTGAGAAGGAAGGCCTCCTCGACGTACGGGACGGGTCCTCGGACCAAGCGGAAGTCGACCCGCTCTGGGGGTGTGAAGCGCACGGTCTCCACCGTCGTCGCCACCAGCCCCGCGGCCGCCGGGGTGTAGTGGGCCGCCAGCACCATGTCCCTCCCGCGTTCGAGTACCCTGAGCTTGGGAGCCAGCGCACGGGGCGTGCGTTTCAGATATGGCGCGGATACCACCTCGAAGACCGCCTGCCGCGGCGCTGCGATATCCACGAACAGGGGGCCAAGCGGCCGCATTCGCCGCCCCCAGCCAAGGTCGACGGCGAGGTCGCCGCGCACTACCAACGCGGCCCCGCTCGCAGCGGCTGCTGCTCCAAGCGCCACTCCGAAGACCATCCTGACTCGACCCATCTCGCAAATTGTCGTACGCCGTCCGCGACCTGTCCGGTTGGGAACGGCCCGCCCCGGACCAAGGGTCCGGCAATGCGCCCACCGACCCAGCCGCGGGCAGGCTCACGCACCGGGCCCTGCCTCCGCGTACTCACGTCGCACAGCAATAAAGCTTGGGCACGTCGTTGGGGACGGACTGGGCAGCGAGCTTCAGCGCCGGAGCCTGCTCCAAAGCGTAGGTCGACGCGAGCATCATCTGGTCCGCCTTGACCGCGACCAGTGGACGCCGAGGATCTACTTCACGGCCCTGCCAGTGCCCCCGGTCGGCGCCGTCCTCGGGCGGGAGGGCTCCTGCTGCACGGTCCGGATCGCCGCCAGGGTCTGGCGCCCCTCCGACCCCGACGGAGACGTCTCACCCAGGCGTGACCGGATGGCGCTCAAGCTTCTGGTAGCGACTGCCAGGGAGGGGCTCTCGACGGCATCCCCAGCCGCCCGCTCGGCCCGCGTGACCGCCGCCGCCATCGCGTCGCTCAGTGACCTCCACCCGGATTCAACCTGCACGGCCCAGTCTCGGCCTGCGCGATCCACGGCCTTGAGTGCGGCGAAGCTCACGCGTCCCGCCAGCCGGTCGGCGTCCTCCCCGGCCTGGCGCTGTCGGGCGGCTTCTCGCCAACGCGTCCCCAGGCGCCCGGGGAGGAGTGCGCGGGCCTGGCGAACACCCATCGCCAGCGCCCCCGGCACCTCTGCGGTCTCGATCCGGACTCGGGGCATGCGCAACTGCTGGCGGATATCAGGAGGAGGGGGCAGCGCCACGTCGAACGCCTCTCCCGCCCGGCGGACGAAGTCCTCCAGCCGCTGCTGAAGGCGGTCACCGTGGCTGGCAAGGGCCGCCGCGATCCGCTCCGACAGCTCCGATTCCACCGTGGCCATCCAGGTGGATGCAGCCTGCTCGGAGAGCTCCGACCACTCCTCATCGGGGCTGGCCAGGAGCTGACCCCGGTGGGAGCTGCGGAGCGCGTCCGCGCGCGGTCTGACCACTTCCCCCTCGGTCCGACGGCAGGCGGCCAGCACTAGGTCGACCGCTTCGGTGGCGCCACGTTCGAGCTCGGAGCGGGCCAGGCTGAAGGCTCGCCGGGCCGCGTCCGCACTCTCGGCGGGCTGGCAGGCGGCCGCGCGTTCCAGGCGGACCGCGGCGTCGGCGACCTGGAGCAGATCCTCGGCAACCCGGCGGGCGCGCCTGTGGACCACGACGCCGCGCTCTCCCAGGGCGATGCCGTGAAGGAAGCGATGCACCGACTCGAGACCGCTGGCGGCGGCATCCCCGCTCCGGCGAGTCGAGATGGGGAATACCGGAATCGGCGGATTGGCGTGGACCGCCGCCACCCTTTCGGTCACGAACCCCACGGCGTCCTCCAGCTCTTGGGGGGTGAGGAGATCTACCTTGTTCAAGCACACCGCGGCGCGGGCCACGGTTCGCCCCGCGGCAGCCAGCAGGTTGGCCTCGGCGCTGGAGAGCGGGGCGTCGACGGTCAATACCAGCAGGGCAACGTCGACCCGGGGCATGAAGCTCGACGTCATCTCGGTGTTGCTGGCGTGGAGGCTGCCCGTGCCAGGGGTATCGGCAAGCACCAGCCCTGTGCGGAGCAGCGGCGCCGGGTACTGGACCACGGCCTCTCGCACCCGCCGACGATTGCCGGGGTTGCCCAGTTCAGTGATGAAGTCGGCCAGCTCGGACAGCGAGACAGCTTGCTCACGGTCGTCCAGGTACCTGACGGTGGCGCGGGCAGCCTCACCGTACTGGACGAGAGTTGGAGCTGCCGTCACCGGGATCACGCCGGTCGGGAGGAGTGCGCCTCCGACCAGCGCGTTGATCAGGCTGCTCTTACCACGCTTGAACTCGCCGATCACGGCGACGTAGACAACCTGGTCCTCGAGCTTCTTTCCGGACTCGGCTGCGAGTCGCCGCTGGTCGTCTCGCAGGACATCGAGGGTGGCCAGGCCGCGGAGCGCCTCTAGGAGACCACTTCGGGTCATCGCATACCCGCCTCTGGGGAGGGGAAACAGGGCCCATCAGGCCGAGTGGCCGGAAGGCGGCGAGACCCATCGCCGACCCGCGGAGGCGGGACGTGGTCAGCATACCAGCCGCCTTCACTTCTACCTTTCAACGTGGCCTGCTATAGTCCGATCCTGGCGATGGGGCTCGCCACGGTGTCACCGGAACCCGCAGCGCTCCCACGGAGCTGATGGCCCCTGACCACCACCATCCAAGGAGGTCGGGGTGCCGCGCACTGCTGTATCAGGGCTGATGGCCGAACTCGCTGCTGCCGCTACCGCCAATGGTTGGCAGGCGGTCAAGGACGACGCCGGCGCGGCCCCAGCGAGGCGGTGGCGGCGATGAGGCCCGCCTGACGCCTGCCGCCTCTGGGTCCCACCTCAGTGTCTTAGTCAAGTCATGAGCCCTGCCACCGCGGAGTTCAGCATTCTCTTCCCCGATCCCCAGACCCGCGTTGAGCTGGTCGGCCACAGCTCTGCCGAGGACTTGGCGGATCTCAACCTCGACCAAGTCTTCGAAAGTATGGTCAGAGACCGGGCCGAGTACGAGCTCGACCCGCTCCTACGGACCCTGCTCGCGGACGAGGAATCGGTGAGATACCGGCAGGCGGTATACCGCGACCTCGCAGTCGGCGCCTTGGCTCCAATCCAGTCCTTCGCAATGGAGATGCGCACGACTCGCCGCCACCTGAAGGCCAGCCAGCGCTCGCGCCGGTACGAGAGCGCCTCATGGTTTCTCGAGAGCGCGAAAGTCTATTGTGGGTCCGTCACCGCGCTCGCCGACGCGCTGCATAGCCCGCAGTTCACCTCTGCCGGGCTACGTCGCTGCTGGGAATACTTGCAGGGGTACCTGGAATCGGACGGCTTCCAGAAGCTCCGCGCAGAGACAGGCCGCCTCTATGAGCAACTGCATGGACTTCGATACTGCGTGCTCGTGGACGGTGCCCGCGTGACAGTCGGCAACTTCGGCGGCGAGCCTGACTACAGCGCACAGGTGCTCTCGACCTTCGAGAAGTTCCAGACTGGTGACGTTCCGAGTCGCCTGGTTGAGTTTCGCCACGAGTTCCAGAACCACATCCAAGAGATGATCGTAGATCGCATTGCGGTGCTACACCCCGACCTGTTCCATCCGCTCGTAACTTTCCAAAAGACGTATGCAGATCTGGTTGATCCGGTGCTTTCCCGATTCGACCGCGAGGTCCAGCTCTATCTGGCCTACCTCGAGCTGCTGAGGCCGCTCCAAGACTCCGGCCTACCGTTCACGGAACCCGTGGTTTCCCGCCACAACAAGTCCATCGTCGCGCGAGAGACCTTCGATCTGGCTCTGGCACTCAAGCTCACGCCTGATGGTCGCTCCATGGTCCTCAACGACCTTGAACTCAAGGGAGAGGAACGGATCGCCGTCCTCTCCGGCCCGAACCAGGGGGGAAAGACGACCTACGCTCGCACCGTTGGCCAGCTTCACTACCTGGCTTCACTCGGGTTCCCCGTACCCGGTACGAGCGCCAGCCTGTGTCTTTGCGATGCCGTGGTCACCCACTTCGGCCGGCAGGAGGTCGTCGAAGACCTCCAGAGTGGGCTCGAGGCCGAGTTGCTCCGCGTGCGGGAGATGCTGGCCAGGACCACGCCGCGCACCGTCGTCATCATGAACGAGAGCTTCGCCTCCACCACCACTGATGACCAGCTACTGCTGGGAACTGAGGTCATTGCACGACTCATCGAGCTTGACGCGTTCGCGGTATACGTCACCTTCATCGACGAGCTCTCCCGCCTCGGACCGACGGTCGTGAGCCTGACCAGCACGGTCCACCCTGAAAGGCCAGCCGAGCGCACCTTCAGGATCGTACGACGTCCCGCCGACGGGCGTGCCTACGCGATGGTCTTAGCGGAGGCCCAGGGACTCAATTACGAATCCATCGCGAACCGACTGCGGCAATGAGAGTCCTCCTCATGCACCCGGATCGAAACTTCAACTGGAGCACTGAGCTTTCGCCCCAAACTTCCGAGATGGTCGCCGACCTCGGTCTCGAGGTGCTCTTCGAGGCTATGGCCGGGCAGGATGACGTACTCCAACGCGTGGCTCGCTCGGCAGTGTTGAACGGAGTCCAGGATTGTGACACGATCCGCTATCGCCAGGCAGCGCTGGCGGATGCCATCGCCCACCCGGAGTCGGTCCGGAACCTCCACGATTTCGCGCTCGCGACACTGAGAGAGGAGAGGCAGCTCTGGGGTTGGTTTGGTAAGAGCCCCGAGATCAACCTCCATCATGCCATCTCAGTCATGACGCTGCTAGCCGGCAAATTGAGGGAGCTGCGGCGGAGTGCCGCCGAGAACCTCGACAGCTTCTCCTCGCCGGCATTCCGAGGCCTTTTCGCCCGGGTGCTCGAGGAACTCGACGACGGGTACTTCACGGAGATGGAGCAACACTTGGCACGGCTCAGGTTTCGAAGTGGCATTCTCCTCAGCGCCGGGCTCGGAAAGGGGCTCTCCGGGATGGACTATGTCCTCCGGGTGCCCCCCGCTGAGAAGGGCTTGGTCGAGAGACTGCTGGATCGGACGGACTCTCGCCTACGATTCGACGTGCACCCGCGTGACGAATCCGGGAACAACGCGCTAGATGAGGTCCGCAGCCGGGGGATCAATCTGGTCGCCGACGCGCTCTCCCAGTCCAGCCAGCACGTGCTGGGCTTCTTCGGTCAGCTGCGTGCTGAGCTGGCCTTCTATGTCTGCTGTCTCAATCTTCGAGACAAGCTTGAGGCTCGAGGCTGTCACACGTCGCTTCCCAGCCCACACCTGGCAGGCGATCGCACCCTCCACACGACATGCCTGTACGACCCGGTCCTAGCCCTGACGATGTCAGAGAGTGTCGTACCGAATGACCTCAGCGCACCCGGCGTTTCGCTCCTCTTCATCACGGGGGCGAACCGCGGAGGCAAATCGACGTTCCTGCGGGCACTGGGGTTGGCTCAACTCATGACCCAGGCGGGCATGTTCGCGCCGGCCCGAGAGTTCTCGTCGAGCATAGCGAGCGGCCTGTTCACGCACTTCACCCGCAATGAAGACCAGACGATGGACCAGGGGAAACTGGAAGAGGAACTCGGACGCATGAGCCGCATCGTCGATCACATCCGCCCGGGCGCAATCCTCCTCTGCAACGAGACCTTCTCCTCGACCAACGAGCGGGAGGCCTCTGAGATCGGGGACCAGGTGCTCCGCGCCCTGACCGGCGCAGGGATCAGAGTCTTCATCGTCACGCACCTCTTCGATCTAGCGCGGCGATTCCAGGGGGCGGATGGCGTCCTCTGCCTGCGGGCCGAGCGGTTGGAGGATGGCACTCGTACGTTCAAGTTGCGCGAAGGCGCACCCCTTGCCACCAGCTTCGGCAGGGACATCTTCGACTCTGTCTTCGACCAGACCACTTAGCTGCGCGATCTCAGGCCCCGCTGTTTGAGCGGCGGAGCATCAACATGCGCCATGACCTCGGCATCGCCCCCGCCGAGGCGCTCCGCTCTGGGGGCCCTGGAGCCGGCTCCCCCAGGCTCAGCCGGCTCCCGGCGGGAGCGCCTCGCCGCAGATGCCGGCGTCATAGCCGGGAACCGCTCCCAGCTCCCGGCCCAGCGCCGGCCGGCCCAGGAGCCGCAGGAGCTGCTGCCCCTCCTCCGTCCCCAGGCGGCTCTGTTCCACAACCAGGACGGACTCCTCCTCGGAGAGGGGCAGGAACCCAAGCCCGAAGGCCAGGGCCACCGGTTCCGCCGCCAGGCCCACGTCGGCGCTGCGGGAGGCCACCGCCGCCGCCACCGCGAAATGGCTGAGGGCCCGGGAGTCATAACCCGGCAGCTCCCGCCCGTCGAGATCGGCGCGGTCCAGCTCGCGGTCCAGCAGGGCCCTGGCCTCAGCCCCCGGTTCCCGGTTGATCCAGCGCCAGCCCAGGCGGGCGGCCTCCGCCAGTGAGGTTGGCTCCGGCCCGGGGCGTCGGAAGAGCAAGCCCTCGCGCCACCTGGCGAACCCGATTCCGATCCGCGCGCGGCCGGGCATGGCCCCCGGCCGCTCAGCCGCGGGGTAGTGGATCTGGGCCGCGTGGACCAGACCCTCCCCCAGCAGTCGCAGCGCGTCCCGGCTGCCGCAGGGCCACCAGTGGACCGACCAGCCACCCTCCCTGGGTCCGGTCGAGGCCGCGAGCAGGCCAAGGCCGGGATCGCAGCCGGCCACCACCAGGCCGCCGGCGCCGCCCCGGAGGACGGCCCTGCGCCCGGCCTCGCCCAGGGAGCCGTTGGCGGGCAGAAACCCGGGGGACCAGGCTGCCTCGCCTTTGAGAGGGAGCGCGACCCAGCGCTCGAAGACCCGGGTGATCCGCGCCCGGTCTCCGAAGGCGCCCGTCGCCAGCGCCACCACCTCCAGCTCCTCGGGCCCCGGCTCCACTGAGAAGAGCTCGTCCACAGTGCTGCCCAGGGCCCGCGCCAGCCGCAGGGCCAGGCCCAGCGAGGGAGACCAGGCTCCGCTCTCGACGCCAGCGAGGGCCTGGCGGCTGATGCCGCAGCTCTGGGCCAGCTGGCGCTGGGACAGGCCCCGGCCCAGGCGGGCCAGCCGCAGCCGGCGCCCCCCGGGCCCGGACTGGGAGGGTACGGGGGGAGGGGTCTCAGGCAACGGCATCACCTCCGATGATGGCGGGGAAGCAGGCGAGGCCCTCCTCCCCGAAGCTGACCTCGGTCCCCGGGGAGATGGACGCGTCGGCCAGGCAGCCGAATCTCCCCTCCCAGCCCTCCATAGCCTCGAGCTCCAGCTCGAACCGGGCCCCCTGGGGCCGGACCCTGAGGCAGCGGCCCCGGAGCGCCTCCCGCCGGTCTCCCGGCGCCAGGGGCCGGGCCAGCTCAGGGTGGACCAGCGCCTCCTCGCCCCGGCGCCGCAAGCGCCCCTGGTAACCGACCAGCTCCGCCGCCACCGGCGTCTGGGGATGCAGCACCAGCTCCCGGCCGCCGCCCGCCTGGAGCACGCGCCCGGCATCGATCACCAGGAGCTGGTCGGCGAAGGCCTGGGCCTCGGCCAGCTGGTGAGTCACCAGCAGGGCGGCGGTCGCCGACCCCTGCAGCTCTTGCCGCAGCAAGTCCAGGAACTCTCGGGCCAGGGGCCGGTCCAGAGAGCTGAAGGGCTCGTCCAGACACAGCAGGCGGCAGCTGGACTGGAGGGTCCGCGCCAGCGCCACCCGCTGGGCCTCCCCCCCGGACAGCCCCAAGGGCCGAGACTGAAGCAGCCTGCCCAGGCCGAGCCTGGACGCCATCGTCGTGGCCGCCGCCCGGCTCGAGCCCCTCGCGTATTCGATGTTCTCCAGCACCGTCAGGTGGGGGAAGAGGCCCGGCCGCTGCCGCAGCAGCCCGATCCCCCGCCGCCCCGGGGCAACCGTGCTCCCGGAGCCGGGGGCACTGAGGCGACGGCCATCCAGGCGGATCTCACCGGCGGTCACCGGCAGGAGGCCCGCCAGGGCCTCCAGCAGGGTGGTCTTGCCCGCGCCGGAGCGTCCCAGGACCGCCAGTCGCTGACCCGGTTCGAGCCTCAATTCCAGCTTGAGGCCGAACTCGCGCCGCTGCACCTCAAAGTCGGCGGCGAGCACGGGCACTCCAAACATGGGCGGCCACCGGCAAGGGCAGGGCCACGACCAGCAGCACCAAAGCGAAGGGCAGCGCCGAGCGCAGACCCGTCTCCTGGAGGGTGACCCAGATCTGCAGGGGCAGGCCGAACGGGTGGTAGGCAATGATCAGGACCGCGCCGAAAGCCCCCATGGCGCGGGCCCAGCTGACCGCCAGCGCCCCCGCCAGCCCCGGCGCAGCCAGAGGAGCGGTGACCCGGCGCCAGGTGCGCCAGCCACCGTCGCCCAGGAGCCACGCCGCCTGCTCCAGCTCGGGATCGACCGCAGCGAAGGCGGCGGCCGCCCCCAGCACGTAGTACGGGACGGCCTCGTAGATCTCGGCGATGACCAGGGCGAAGAGGGTGTCGGAGGCGGTGAGCCCCACCCGCGAGAGTGCCAGCCCGATCGCCGACTCGGGCCCGACCATGAACACCAGCAGGAGCCCAATCACCAGCGGCGGGGTCAGGAGGGGCAGGATCACCCCGAGCTCCCAAAGACGGGGCAGCGGCAGCCGGCCTCGGGCCAGGAGGTAGGCGAGCGGGGTCCCCAGGAGCAGGATCACCGCCAGGGCGATCAGCGACGCCGCCAGGGAGACCAGGAGCGGCTGCCAGGCCTGGGGCTGGCCGAGAGAGTGGGCCAGCGCCGCCGGGGAGATATGGACCAGCAGGGTGATCAGCGGCCCCAGCAGGGCCACCCAGATGATCAAAGACCCGCCGACGGCGACCGCGTTGGAGATCCGGGCGGGGGCGGTCCCCCGTCGCGGCGGGTGACCGGAGAAGGCGATCACCCGCCAAGCGCCCTGAGGACGGAACGGGGCACCGCGGAGCGCCGGCCCAGGACCGCGGGCCGCAAGAGCAGGTAGCCCTGGTGGGACATCAGACGCCGTATCGGGCGGCTCAGGAGGAAGCTGACGAAGGCGCGGGCGGCCGCTCCCTGCCCGTCCCGCGAGATGACCGTGGCCTCCAGGTCCAGCAGGCTGCCGCGGACCGATTTGCCCCCCGGCAGGCTCAGCCTGACGCTCCCGTAGGTCTTCTGGTACCTGGGGTTGGCGAAGTCCAGGCGCGGCGGCAGGGTGATGTAGGGCAATCCCAGCTGGACCGCCTGGGGCAGAAAGGCGCTGGCAGCGTCGAGTTGACCCGCCTGCAGCGTGGGCTCCAAAGCGGTCTCGGAGAAGATCTGGGCGTCCTGGTCGGCGCCGCCAAGGTCCGCGCGGACGGTCTTGGCGGATACCCCCAGGTAGCGCCGCGCCAGCTGGAACATCATGAGAAAGCTCTGCCCCTGGGGGTCGATGGCGGGATCGGTGCGGCCCAGGCGAAAGCCGGGCCGCGCCATCAGCTGGAAGAGGTCACGGATCGGGAGCTGGTGCCGGGCGATTTTGCGCAGCTCGGAGGCGTAACGGCCCTTCGGGTTGTAGGCCACGACCAGCGGCCCGGCGGCCAGCCGCACCGCCCAGGTGGTGAACTTCGGCTCGAGCAGCCGCATCGGCGCGGCGCCGATGGAGATGAAGACGTTAGGGGTGATCTCCTCAGAGCGGATCTCCTGGGCCAGGGCGAGGCTGGCCTGCGATCGGTTCTGGTACTGGAAGCGGGTCCGCCGCTGGAAGTCCACCCCGACGTAGCCATCCAAGAGTTCCTGGAGCGAGCCGGCGCTGGCCACGCTGGCTCGGGCCCCCGCCGCCACGGCCGGCTCGCTGACGAGCGCCCCCGCCAGGACCGGGAGCGGCAGGGAGACCGCCAGCAGCAGCACCCAGCGCCGGCATCGGCGATGTGACATCACTGGTAGGCTAGCGCTACTTGCCCGGTGCAAGTAATGCGTGCGTGAAGCTGTGATCGAATGTGACCGTGGTCACCGAGCCGGCCGGGGGGCGGACGACGCAGAGAGATGGGGTAAGGGCGGTTCCCTGGGCCCGCCAGCCGCCATGAGCTCCACCACGGGCCGCGGCGGCGGCGCCCTTACCAGGCAGGCAGAACCGCCATGGCTAGGGTGTGAGGGCCGAGGAGGGCCCCTCTCCCGGCCTAGACGAGACGGGGCCCGCCTCGACCAGATGTTCAGCCGCCGTTAGCCGGGCGCGTGCCCAGGCGGTCGAGCTTGGCCGCCAGGATGAAGTCGTTGCGGGTCAGGCCCGTGACGGCGTGGGTCGTCAGCTCCACCTCGAGGTACCCCCAGCCGATCCGCAGTTCGGGGTGGTGGCCCTCGTGTTCGGCCAGGAGCCCGATCCGGGTGGCCCAGGCGAACGCGGCGGCGAAGTCGGGGAACTGGTAGCGACGGCGGAGCCGGTTCCCCTCCACCTGCCAGGCCCCATCCAGCTCGGTCAGGAGCTGGGCGCGCTCTTCGGCCTCCACCGTGGGCGTCTCCCCGGTGCAGGCCTGGCAGCGCTCCCGGTGGAGCTCGGCCATGCTCAGCCAGCCGCCGAGGGTGGACCGGCCTGGCAGCGCTCCAGGATCCGGCCGGCTATCGCCAGCGCCCCGGCGTAGGTGGCCTCCATCCCCTCGAAGCGTAGCCCCCGAGCCCCCAGGGTGCGAGCCTGGGTGTAGGGGGTGTCGGAGGCGTAGTGGATCACCCCCACCTCCATCTGGGGACGGGTCAGGTCCACCTGCTCCTCGGCGGGATAGCGGGAGTTGTCGCCCGCCTCGAAGACGGCCCCCAAGAAGGGGCCCGCCTCCATCTCGACGATGGTGTAGGCGTCATGGTAGTAGCGGGCGAGATAGCCGCGGTTCTGGAGGAAGGTTGACCGCACCGACACCGCCCGCTGCCGATCCAGGACCGCCCTCCCCCCGACCAACGGGGCCAGCTGGGCGTACGAGAAGCAGTTGTTGAGCCAGTACGTGTTTCCGCTCTGCTCGTCGTGGACCACGTCCGCGATCAGGACGTCGCCGACGGCGGCGTTCAGCGTCGCCGCCTTGCCCAGGATGTAGACGCCGTCCACCCGTTCGGTCGCCTCCAGCACCTGGCGGAGGATGTGGTAGGCGGCCTGGCCCAGGGGGTACTGCAGGTTGAGGATGAGGTGGGGCGATGCCGCCAGCGCCCCCTCGCCTGGCCGCAGGCGGGAATCGAGGCTGGCGGCCCGGAGACGGTCGAGGACGATCACCTGGGCGGCGACGTCGGTCCCGGATTGGGAGGGGATGTGGAAGATCCCCTCTTGGCGCTCCTCCTCTCCCCGCCGACGACGCTCCTCCGGCCGCTGCTCGAACCAGCGCCTTGCGGCGTAGTAGAGAAAGTTCTCCTTGGAGAGTCGCGAGCCCGGCGTCTCGACCTGGGCGGCGAGCCGCCGCAGCTCAACGTCACCGGATTGCGCCACCCACTCCAGCACTTGACTCCGCCGCAGCCGGGCCACCCCCGAGAGCACGTTGACCAAAGAGTGGCCGTTGCTGCTGACGAAGTACAGGGGACGGTCCTGGAGCCTCTGCTCACGGATGACGTCGCCGATGGGACGCCACCACTCCCGGGTCGCCCGCGCGTAGCCCACCTGGGTCCCCCCGAGGAGCTGGATTCCCAGATCCAGGGGCCGGCTCCGGACCGCGTCCAGGAAGGTCTCGAGCCGCTGCTGGAAGAGCTGCCGCAAGCGCTCGTAGTCGTCGGCGGCTATCCCGAGATCGACCTGGACCTGCGACACGACGGGGCCGGCCGATCGGTCCGCCTCCACTCCCTGGAGGAGCAGGTGCGCCTTGTTCCACTCGATCTGGAGCGCGACCAGGGTGGGGACGAGGTCATCGAGGTCAGAGCTGCTGGCCAGGGCCACCGCCAGCGTCCTCAGCCCCCGGTGCCACCACCAGCGGCGGCGGCGGCCGGGCGCCACCACCTGCTCCCAGTCGGAGGCGGTGGTCCCGGCCAGGTGCAGCAGCCGCTCGGGCGCCTGGCCCAGACGGACATGCTCCAGTTGCAGCACCACCGGGGGCAGGCGGTGCAGGGCGTAGAGAAGTGCGCCGGCATCCAGGCGGGTGTCGGCTCCCAGCGGGTGCAGCGACGACTGCATCTCCAGGTGGGAGCGCTCCAGGGCCTGCAAACGGACCTCCCCCGAGGAGCGCAGCAGCGACCTGTAGGTGCGTACGTAGAGCTCGACCTGCTCTTGGCCCGGGCTCGGGGCGGCCCCCGGCTCAGGCGGCCCCACCTCCGGGGCGCTCCCCCGTCGTTCCGTCAGACGGCCCCCCGCAGGATCTCGGCCCAGCTCACCGGGGTCTCCGCCGGCAGCGGATCGCTGCTGGGGGGCCGGGGCAGCACCCGGACGGTGTAGCCGTAGTCTCCGGGGGCGCCCAGCACCAGCTGGCCCAGATAGCGACGGCTGCGGTTGGAGTGGGGCTGGTCCTCGACCATCGACTCCACCTTGGGGGAGATGAGGTGGCCGTCGGCGCCGACGGTGCCGTGGATCAGCTCGACCTGGACGTCCTCGGGCCGCAGCGCCCCCAGGTCGACCAGGGCCTCGACCACCTTCTCCCCTCCCGCAGGCGGCGAGGCGCCGCTGCTGTCCCCGGGGATGGCCCGCGCCGAGACCCGGGTCCGGGCGAAGTCGTGGCGCACCCGCGCCCACCAGGCGGCCCGCTCCCGGGCCGCCTGGTGCCGCTCTCCCGGGAGGAAGGTCTGGGCGTCGACCGCGGGCTGGTAGAGGAGTCGGACGTAGTCGGTCACCATCCGGGACCCGAGGACGAAGGGCCCGAGCGTCTCCAGGGAGTGGCGCACCCGGGCCAGCCAGCGGTGGGGGATCCCCGTCCCTTCGCGGGAGAAGAAGGTGGGCACCACCTCCTGCTCCAGCAGCTGGAAGAGGGCCTCGGTCTCCCGCCGGTCGCGCTCCTCCTGGTCCTCGATCTCCTCGAAGGAGGGGATGGCGAAGCCGGACTCGCCGTCCCAGGCCTCGTCCCACCAGCCGTCGAGGACCGAGCAGTTGAGGGCGCCGCTGAGCAGCGCCTTCTGGCCGCTGGTGCCGCAGGCCTCCATCGGCCGCCTCGGGGTGTTGAGCCAGAGGTCCGAGCCCTGGTAGAGCATGGCCGCGACGGCGATGTCGTAGTCCTCGAGGAAGACCACCGCCCGGCGCAGCTCCGGCGACCGCGCCGCCAGCGCCAAGGAGCGGATGATCTCCTTGCCGCGCTGGTCCTGGGGATGGGCCTTCCCGGCGATGACCAGCTGCACCGGCCGCTCTTCGTCGAGCAGGAGCCGGGCCAAGCGCTCCGGCTGGGAGAAGAGCAGGAGTGCCCTCTTGTACTCGGCCACCCGGCGGGCGAAGCCGATGGTCAGGGCGCCCGGATCGAGGGTCTCCTCGACCCAGGCGGATGGGCTGGTCGCGTGGGCCCGCTGCCGCAGACGCCCCCGGACCCCCTCGACCAGGCGCAGCCGCCCCCCGCGACGGGCCTGCAGGAGCTCCTGGTCCGAGACGGCCTTGAGCCGGGACCAGTCCACCGCGCCGTGCACGTCCCAGCGGGGCCCGAGGTAGCGCTCCAGCAGGTGGCGCATCTCGGGGGAGATCCAATTCCGGGCGTGGACACCGTTGGTCACGGCCTTGATCGGCACCTCCTCGGGGAGGAGGTCGGGCCAGAGCCGGGAGAACATCCTCTGGCTCACCTGGCGGTGGAGCTGGGAGACGGCGTTGGCCTGGGACGAAAGCCGCAACCCCAGGACCGCCATGTTGAAGGGATCGTCTTGGCCCTGCCCGGGAAAGTGCCCCAGCTCCATGAGCCGATCCAGCCCAACCCCCACTTCCTGGCACCAGCTCCGGAAGTACTTCGCCATCAGCCCTTTGGGGAAGTGGTCGATCCCCGCCGGCACCGGGGTGTGGGTGGTGAAGATGGTGCCCGCCCGCGCCGCCACCAGCGCCTCCTCGAAGTCCAGGCCCTCGTCAGTGACCAGCCGGCGGACCCGCTCCAGGACGAGGAAGCCGGCGTGGCCCTCGTTGCTGTGGAAGAGCAGGGGCCGCTCGCCCGTCAGCTCCAGGGCCCGCACCCCGCCCATGCCCAGGAGGATCTCCTGGCGCAGGCGATGCTCGGTGTCGCCGCCGTAGAGACGGTCGGTGGTGTCGGCAAGGTCGGGGGGGTTGCCCACGCCGGTGGTGTCGAGCAGGTAGAGAGGGACCTCCCCTACGCTCTGGCGCCAGACCCGGGCCCCGAGCTGGCCTCCCCCGAGCTCAAGCTCCACCCGTCCCGCCTCGACTGGCGCCAGCCCCAGCGCTTCGGCATCCTGCTCCAGGTAGGCCTCCCGCTGCCAGCCGTCCTGGTCCAGGTGCTGATGGAAGTAGCCGTGCTGGTAGAAGAGGCCGACCCCTACCAAGGGCCAGCCCTCGTCGGCGCAGACCTGGAGGTAGTCGCCCGCCAGGACTCCCAGTCCGCCCGAGTACTGGGGGATGTCCACGCTGACCCCGAACTCGGGGGAGAAGTAGGCCACCCGCGGCATCGAGCCCGGCGCCAGTGGCTCTACGGCGGGCGCGGGTCTCCGGACATGGAAACGCTCGACCGCACGCACGCTCAAAAGGTAGCGGCCCCGCGATCCCGACCGCCATCCAAACCGGGGCCGGTCATGGGGGCGCGATCTCCGTAAGATCGTGAGCCATGGGCACTGAGAAGACGGCAGAGTCGCAGGAGCCGGAGGACTCGAGGAGCTCGCGGGTGGCCCACGACCAGCAGCCGCCCAAGGCCCTGCTGGACTTCATGACCACGGGCTGGGACCGGAGCCCTGCCCCGCCCGCCAAGCCACTGCCAGGCGGGGAGCGCTACCAGGCGCGGCGGGAGCGCTTGTCGGCCGGCTTCCCGGGGATGCTGGTGGTGGTCCCGGCCGGGGTGGATAAGGTCCGGGCCAACGACACCACCTTCCCATTCCGCCCCTCCACCGACTACCTCTACCTTGTCGGCGAGGGCGAGCCCGACGAGGTCCTGGTCCTGGAGCCGGACTCCGGCGGCGGTCACCGCATGTCGATCTTCACCGAGCCTTCGGCCGACTTCAGCAAGAGCGATTTCTTCACCGATCGGGTCAAGGGGGTCTTCTGGGTCGGCCCCGGCCGAGGGCTGGAGGTTACCCAGCAGCGCCTGGGGGTCGAGGCGCGCCCCATCGCGGAGCTGGCGCAGCTCATCCAGGGCCACGATCGGGGGGTTGTGCTGCGAGGTGTCGACCCCAAGGTGGACCGCTTGGCCTCCGACCTGGCCGGTCCCGACCAGGAGCTGGCGACCCAGCTCTCAGAACAGCGGCTGATCAAAGACCAGCTCGAGGTGGAGGCCCTGGAGGAGGCCTGCGACCTCACCCGCCAGGGCTTCGAGGAGGTGGTCCGGGCCTTGCCCCAGGCCCGCTCCGAACGGGACGTCGAGGTCGCCTTCTTCCGTCGGGCCCGGACCGGGGGCAATGACACCGGGTACGCCACCATTGCCGCCGCGGGCAGCCACGCCACCATCCTCCACTGGAGCAAGAACACGGGCCAGGTTCGGCCCGGGGAACTGCTGCTGCTGGACGCTGGGGTCGAGAGCAGCCGCTTCTACACCGCCGACATCACCCGGACCATGCCCATCAACGGCCGCTTCAGCCCCGCCCAGCGCCAGGTGTACGAGCTCGTTTACCGGGCCCAGGAGGCAGCGTTCGCAGAGGTCCAGCCGGGCAACGACTTTCTCGCCCCCAACCGGGCGGCGATGGCAGTCCTGGCCCAGGGCCTGGAGGGCCTGGGCCTGCTCCCCGTCCGCGCCGACGAGTCACTGACGCCCGAGAGCCAGCTGCACATGCGCTACGCCCTTCACGGCGTGAGCCACATGCTCGGCCTCGACGTCCACGACTGCTCTAGGGCCCGGGAGGAAACCTACCGAAGGGGCAGCCTCGAGGTGGGGATGGTCCTGACAGTGGAGCCGGGTCTCTACTTCCAGCCCCACGACCTCACGGTGCCTGAGGAGCTGCGCGGAATCGGAGTCCGGATCGAGGACGACGTCCTGGTGACTGAGGAAGGCCACCGCATCCTGAGCCAGGGGCTGCCCTCGGCCCCCGACGAGCTCGAGAGCTGGATGCAGCAGCTGTGGGAAGGGTCACCCAAATAGTCCGAAAGGCCGACTAGATCGAGAGCGGCTTCCAGCGCCAATCTCAGCGGTGGACGATCTAGGCCCAAACGTCCTGCGGATGGCGCGGGGAATCGCAGACCGGCCTGGTGCACGCGGCGGCGCCGCGCCTCGACGGCGAGGGGATCATGCGCCAGTTCTTCCTCGCCGTTGAGCTCGCCGCCTGGGGCATCGTCGACCTGGAGCTCCCCTAACGCGCGTGGCGCGACAGCTGCCCACCTGGCTACCCTCGCCGATCGCAACAGCCTCCGGGGGCCGGAGGTGGGCGAAGGTGGCGTGGATGTGCGGTGAACGTTCGAGCGGCCCTGGCGCGCCAGGGCCCACACCGCGGTGTGGCCATCCCGGACCTCTTTGTCGCCGCGGCCGCCGAGCTTGCTGGCCCGACGCGGTTTCATTGCGACGCCGGCCCCGACCTGGCTTCCGGGCTCACCGTCCAGCGGTGCGAACGGGTGGGGCCAAAGGGGGCGTGCCCTGGGAGTCCGGATGCGCACGGCTCAGAAGATGGGGGCCGTCGGGGGCTGTTTCAGCATCGGTCAGCAAGCTGACGGTGTCGGAGATCCGCACCTTGGCATCCAGGACGGGCCCCAGGCGGATCGGACGCAACGCAGGGCTTGGCCTAGGTCGAGACAACCCCCGAGGTGCCCGGGGAGTTGAGCGCCTCCACCAAGCCCTCCTGGACCCAGCTCAAGAGGTGGAGGGTCGCCAGCGGGGGCTGACGATGCTGCTGCAGGGTGTAGTGATCCTCCCAGCCGTCGGCGACGATTCCCAGCCGCTCGCCCAGCGCGAGACGCAGCACATTGAGGGCCCGCATCCAGGCGACGGCCTCCTCCACCGAGAGCAGGATCCGCTGGTCCGCCTCCAATCCCCGGTGCACTTGGGCCAGGTCCTGGTTGCGGTTCTCAGTGAGTTCGCTGCCCACCAGGCGGCGGAACTCCGCCTCCGCCTCCTCCTCCTGGTAGGCCCGGGGATTGGCCCACTTGCACTCGGGGACCATCCGCTCCAGCCGCTCCAAGATCTGGAGCAGCGCCCGCCGCTCCCCCCGGCCGACGCGCACGCAGACCTGATCGCCCTCCCGGCTGATCTGGGCCACGGTCAGTCGCGGCCGAGGGTCGCCTGGAGGCCGTGGGCGTGGAGTTGGGCCACTGCCACCTCGGCCCGCTCCCTTGGCTCGGTCGCGACCACGGCCTTGCCCTCGTTGTGGACCTGGAGCATGAGCCTGGTGGCCGTCTCTTGATCGAAGCCAAAGAGACGCCGGAAGACGAAGACGACGTAGCTCATGAGGGTGACCGGATCGTTCCAGACCACCACCTTCCAGGGGCGGTCGCGGCGCGCCCTTTCTCTGAGGTCGAAGCCGGTCTCGCTGACCACCAGCTCGTCCGTCGCACTCACCGGGAACTAAGGTAGCGCGCGCGCGGCAATTTGGCATCCTGGCCGCTCGGGCTGCCTTCGGCCAAGGGTGTTCCGCTACCCTGATCGGGATGGATCGCGGTGGCGCCCCGGCCCGGTCGAAGGGCCTGATGCGCTTCCTCCCGTCGTTGCTGCTGCCCCTGGGGCTGGCGGCGCTCGCCGCCGGTTGCGGCACCACCCCCTACAGCGCCCCGGCGGCCGGGGTTGGCTGCTCGGTGGTGGTCAAGATCCCGACCTCGGGCACCACGGTGCTGGGGACGGTTAGGGCCAAGGTGGGCGGCCACGAATACACCCTGAGGCGCGACCTCAACACCATCCTCGCCGCCTGCGGCGACCGGGTCACCCTCTCGGCCACGGCGACCGACCCCAAAGCCCACCCCTTCACCCAGTGGGTGCTCTCCAACAAGATCACCCAGGCCCAGACCCTCAGCTTCACCGTCAACGGGCTGGTCTCGGCACAGCCAGAGTTCCTGGTGCCGCTCAAGCCCAAGCCGTCCCCCAGCCCCCACGCCAAGCCGTCCCCCAGCCCGTCGCCGACGGCCAGCCCCTCCGCCAGCCCCAGCACAGTCACCCTTGACCAGTTCGTCTCCTACGACGCCGCAACCAAGACCCTGACCTGGAAGGCGCTGGCGGGCTACAAGGGGGTCAATCTCGGCCTCGACTTCGATGGCGAGGCGAATGGGGCGATGAAGGTCTCGGTGCCGGTGGGCTGGACGGTGGTGGTGAACTTCAGCAACGTCGGCGCCATCAACCACTCCGCCGCCGTCGTCAGCGGCGGCACCACGACCACCCCCGCCTTCCCCGGAGCCTCCACCCCCAGCCCCACCACGGGGACCGCGCCCGGGCAGACGGCGACCTTCACGTTCCTCGCCGCGACCCCCGGAAGGTATCGCCTGGCCTGCCTGCTGCCGGGCCATGAGGACCGTGGGATGTGGGAGACCTTCACCGTCACCAGCGGCGGCCTCCCGACCGCCAGTCTCTAGGTCGGCCTCACCGCCCCGGCATGCTGGCGGCTCTGATCGAGAGCATGGGGCAGCCGCCGGTGGTGCGGCAGCTCGACCCGCCCCGCCCCAGTCCCGGGCAGGCGCTGGTGCAGGTGCTGGCGGCAGCCCTCAACCCGGTGGATCTCTGGATCGCCTCCGGGAGGCACCACAGCGGAGTTCCGACCGTCCCCTACGTGCCGGGGTCCGAGGGCGTGGGCAGGGTCATGGAGGGTCCGCACCCCCTACCGGGCACCCTCGTGCGCTTCCAGCCCGCCCGGGGAGCGGGGGGGACCTTCGCCGAGCTGGCGCTCGCCGAATCTGCCACCTGCCTGTCAGTCCCCAACGGGCTCGATGCCGCAGTCGCGGCGGCACTGGGAGTGGCAGGTATGGCAGCCTGGATCGCCCTGGTGGACAAGGCGCAGCTGGGAGCAGGTGAAAGGATCCTGGTGCTGGGGGCGACCGGAGCGGTGGGCCGGCTGGCGGTCCAGTTGGCCAGGATCCGAGGCGCCAGCCGGATCGTCGCCGCGGGCCGCGACCAGGGTGCGCTGGCCCGCGCCCGGGAGCTGGGCGCCAATGCCACCGTCGCTATTGCCGAGCAAGACGAGGAGCAGCTTTGCCAGCAGTTCATGGCAGCTGCCGAGGGGGAGCTGGACCTGGTCTTCGATCCTCTATGGGGACTTCCCCTGCAGGCGGCGCTGCGCGGGTGCCGCCAGGGAGCTCGGATCGTCCACCTGGGGCAGAGCGCAGGCGCACGGGCCACTCTGGACTCAGGACTCATCCGGGGACGGCAACTGCGCCTCCTCGGACACTCCAGCCCGGCGACGAGCTGGGAGACCCGCGCCCACGCCTATGTCGCCTTGGCGGACCTGGTGGGAAGTGGCGCGCTGCTGGTCGACACCGTCGAACTGCCCCTGAGCCAGGTTGCCAGCGCCTTCGCCCGCCAAGCGACGTCGCCGCACGCCAAGCTGGTGCTGATCCCGGGCGGTTAGGCACCGGCGCGTCCCTGGCGCGGGACACTCTGAGGTGAAAGACACCACTGGAGGCACAAGGTGAACCCTCCCCAGCTACTTCCCACACACATCCGCGAGGGCCTGGCCCCGGGGATCACGTACCTCATCGAGGGGGAATTGGTGCCCATCCTGCACTGCAGCCTGGACGGGTCGATGGCGGTCTACTTCGAACACCACGTGGTGCTGTGGAAGGACCCCCAGCTCGCCATCAAGCTGAAGGCGGTGCGAGGCGCGATCCGCCGCATGGTCGCGGGGAGGCAGGTCTTCCTGACTGAGGCCAAGGGCCATGGCGAGATCGCATTTTCCCGCGACGCTCCCGGCCAAGTCTTTCCGCTCGAGCTTCCTAGAGGTGCCGCGATAGTGGTCCGGGAGAACCAGTTCCTCGCGGCCACCGGCTCGGTCCGATACAGCGCCAGCCATCTCCGGGGCCTAAGCAACAACCTCTTCGGCAACAACGGCTTCTGGGTCGACCGATTCGACGCTCGAGACGCCGACGGAGTGGTCTGGCTGCACGGCTTCGGGAACGTCTTCGAAAAGGTCCTGGCCGACCAAGAGGAGATCGACGTCGAGCCGGGGGGCTGGGTCTACATGGACCCGACCGTGCGCATGCGACCTGCCGTCTACGGATTGCGTACCGGTCTCTTTGCAGGCGTAGGCGAACTCATATTCAATCGGTTCCGTGGCCCGGGCAGGGTGGGGATCCAGAGCATGTACATGCACCTCCCGACCGGCGAATGACCCAAGGGATTTACGCATTTTCGCTTCGGCGTTTACGCGTTT
>JBOHUL010000045.1:0-62990 GCA_050734425.1 Candidatus Dormibacteria bacterium | reverse complement strand
GAACATCGGCTGGAACAGCGGCTACTCCGACCCCGCGGCCAACGTCAACATCCAGTTCATGGACTCGTCGCCGCACCGCGCCAACATCCTCGGGGCCTATGACGAACTGGGGGTGGGCTCCTGGTTCACCCCCGGACCCTGGAACTACGCTGGGAGCGGCTGCCCTTCGGCGGGTTGTTCAGACGTCTACATGTTCTCCCAGGAGTTCGCCGAAGTCCCCGGGGCCGGCCCCCCTCCGCCTCCCCCGCCGCCGCCGCCGCCCACGCCCTCCAGCGGTGGAGGCGGTGGCGGCAGCAATCCGACTCCGGCGCCCACCCCGACCCCGGCCGCCACCCCCACCCCCACGCCGACGCCCACCGTCCGGCACCACCGGCCAAGGCGCGGGACGTTTGCCCGACCGCTGGAGCCGGGCCGGACCCTTCTCGGAGGGACCATTGAACAGGTCATCAGCAGCTACCTAGATGAGTGAGACGCCCGCCGCCGGGCGGCCGGAAGGAGGCGGGGACGAGCCGGTCCTGGTGGCGAGCGACCTTCACAAGGCCTTCCCGGTGACTCGTCCCCCGCGCCATGCCCTGCGCGGGGTCTCGCTCAGAGTGGGACGCGGCGAGTTCGTGGCGGTCATGGGCCCGAGCGGCTGCGGCAAGTCCACCTTGCTCAACGTCCTGGGGGGGCTGGCGGCGCCGGATCAGGGACGGGTCGAGTTGATGGGCACCGCCGTCTACGACCTCGACGAGGGCCAGCGCTCCGATCTCCGCCGCCGCCAGTTGGGCTTCATCTTCCAGTTCTTCAACCTGCTCCCCACCCTGACGGCGGCGGAGAACGTGATGCTGCCCTACCGTCTGGAACGCAACCGGGCCTGGCCGCTGGGAGGGGTCTCGCGGGACCGCGACGCCAAGGCCAGGGTCCACGACCTGATGGCGCTGCTGGGGCTCCAGGCGCTCCAGGGCCGGCGCCCGGATGAGATCGCGGGCGGGGAGCAGCAGCGGGTGGCCATCGCCCGGGCCCTCTTCTCCGACCCGGCCCTGCTCCTGGCCGACGAACCCACGGGAGCGCTGGACTACCATGCCGGCCGGGCGGTCATGGAGCTGCTGCTGCGGCTCTGCCGCCACGACGGCCGGACCATCCTCTTGGCGACCCACGACGTCCGTACCGCGACCTACGCCGAGCGGGTCTGCATCATGCTCGACGGTGCCCTGATCGAGACTGTGGAGCTGGGCCGGCGCACCGTCCACGACACCGGGCCGCTGCTGGAGCGGCTGGCGGCCCATGGCCTCTGACCCCGGGGGGCGCAGGTGATCCCGCTGCTGTGGCGGCGCGGGGCCCTGCTGCGGCTGGGTCTAGGGGTCGCCGCCCTGGCCCTGGCGGGCGGGGCCGTCCTGGGGACCCAGCTGACCAGTGGCGCCCTGCAGCACCAGGCCACCGCGGCGGTCAGCCAGCAGGCGGGGCGGGCGCAGTACGACATCACCCCGTTCTCCAGGGCGGGGTTCGACCTAGCCCAGGTGCGGGCGATCTCGCATCTGGGCGCGGTGGTGCAGTCGGCCCCCCTCTGGGAGAAGCCGGACCTGGCGCAACTGCCCTCGGGGGCGTTCCGCCAGGTGGAGCTGGTCGCCGACTCCACCGCGGAGGGGGTGGCGCTGCGGACGCTGCCGCTGCTGCAGGGGAGGTCGCCGCGGGGAGCCGGGCAGGTGGCGGTGAGCCAGGACCTGAGTCCCGGGATCGCGGTCGGCAGCGGGGCGGTGCAGTCGGGCGCGGTGAGGCTGGGGCAGCGCCTGCGCCTGGTCTCGAGCCATGGCGACGCGGTCTTCCGGGTGGTGGGGCTGGTGGCGCGCTCGGCCCCGGGAGCGCCCTTCACCGCCGACGCCGTCTACGTCAGCCAGGGGGTGGTCCGTCACCTCTTCAGGTCCGGTCTCCGCGCGGCCGAGGTCGCGGTCAGGCTGCGCCCGGGCGCCACTGCCAGCGACCTGCTGCAGCAACTGTCCCAGACGGTCCACACCCAATACACGGTCAGCGACCCCCGCCAGGTCCCCCAGGGGGACCCGATAGCGGAGCTCAGGCCGGTTCTGGACGGCATCACCGGGCTGAGCCTGGTGCTGGCCTTCGCGGTGATCTGGACCACCTTCAGCGCCCTGGCCCTGGAGCGCCGCCGGGAGATCGGGCTTCTGCGCCTGGCCGGCGCTCGTAGCACCCTGCTGTTCCGCAGTTTCCTGGGCGAGGCGGTGGCCGCGTCCGCTCTGGGAGGCGCCGTCGGCGTGGGGGTTGGTTACCTCCTGGCCCTGGTCCTCCTCAACCTGTCGGTGGGGGCGGGGAGCGGTCCGGCGCCGCTTGCTCTGGACGCCCCCTGGATCGCGGGCGCGTTCCTCCTGGTGCTGGTGCTGGGGGCTCTGGCGGCGGTGGCGCCCGCCCTCCAGGCCTCCCGGGGCAGCGCACTCTCCGCGATCCGGCCCATGACGCCGCTGCGGCGTTGGCCGCGAGCGGCCTTGGCGCTGCCCCTCCTGGCGCTGGGCGTCGCTGGCTCCTACTACTTCTTCAGATCGGGAGGGGGACTGGGAGTGGCCCTGGGGGTGGCCTTCGCCTATCTGGCGATCACCGCCCTCCTGGCGCTCTTCGGCCCCTGGCTGGTGCGCGCCCTGGGAACGCTCCTGGGGCCGGCCCTGGGGACACCCAGCGCCGCAGTGGGGCTCCGGTCGCAGGCCCGGCCCGGGCGCAGCGCTTTGGCCCTTTGCGGGCTGTTCGTCAGCTTCGCCACCGCCATCGGCCTGGTCGGTCTGTCCAGCGCCGCTTTGGGGGCCGGTGAGCAGTGGGTCGACCATCTATTCGTGGGGCAGTACCTGCTGGTCAGTCCCGTCACCGAGAGCCCCAGAGTCGAAACCCAGCTGCTGCAAACCATCACCAGCGGATCCGCCGGGGAGCGGGTGGTGGCCGCGGCCCCGGTCGGCTTCGTCCCTGCCCGGGTGGGCCATGCGGCGGTCTCGGTGGCCTCGACGGTGACCACCGCCTACGCTCTCAGCGGCGCTCTCCAGTTCGTCTCTGGCAGCCGCACGCAGGCTCTCACCGAGCTCAGCGGGGGACGCGCTCTCCTGGCCCCGCTGGCTCTGGCCCAGAGTCTCCACCTTCACCTGGGGTCCGAGGTGGAGGTGGTCACGACCGGTGGCCGGGCCCGATTCTCCGTGGCAGGAATCGTGGCCCACACCCTTCCCGGCCCCTCGGGGCAGGAGTCGCTGATGGTGGACCGCAGCGTCGCGGTGGCCGCATTCGGCAGTGCCGCCCGCGACTTCAACCTGATCCAGCTTGAGCTCCGCGGCGGAGGGGGGTTGCAGCGCGCGGTGGCGCTGGCCGCCTTCCGCTACGGCATGGCCGAGGAGTCGGTCGCGACCGTCCGCCAGGGGGTGGACCAGGGCGTGGCTCACGACATCGCCGCCCTGACGGCGCTGGCCCTGGTGGGGGTGGTGGTGGCGGTGCTGGCGGCGGTCAACACCGTGGTCCTGGACTCCCGCCAGGACCAGCGCCAGATGGCGCTCTTGCGGATGGTGGGGCTGAGCCGGGCGCGGACTCGGCTGGCGATACTGGGCGAGGTCCTGGCAACGTGCGTGGCCGGTTGCGGCGTGGGCGTCCTGGTCGGAGTCGGCCTGATCTTCCCCGAGGTTCGCGCCGCCAGCTCGGTGGTTCTGCCGCTCAGCTTCAGCGTCCCCTGGCGCCTCATCATCGCCATCGCCCTGGCGGTGGTTGTGGCGATGCTGGCCTCCGCCTGGCTGCCGGCGCGGCAGGTCAGCGAAGCGGATCCCGCGGTGGCGCTGAGCGTGGAGTGAGAGGGGGGTGACGGTGGCGTCGGAGGGGCGCAGCCTCGATGAGCTGCTGGCAGGGCGCAGCCGCCGTCTCCGCCACGTGGTCCTGCTCCTTTCCCTGGGCTGCATCCTGGGCCTGGGCGCCTTCGCCCTGCCCCACCTGCTCCCGGCGCGGCCCTACGGGCTGGGCAGCGATTACCGGGTCTTCTTCGCCGCCGGCGAGCTGGCCCGCGACGGCGTCGCCCCCTACCACCTTGGGCCCCTGCGCCACCTGGAGCAGGTGGCGCTGCCCTACCCCACGCTCCTGCCGGCCCTGACCGTGTTCGTTGGTCCACCCGTGCTGGCCTTCGTCCTGGTGCCCCTCTCGCTGCTGCCGCTCTGGCTGGGCTTCGCTCTGCTCACCGTGCTTGGCGTGGTCGTGGTGGCGGTGACCGTGACGCTGCTGGCCCGCGATCTGGGCTGGCGCCACACCGGCCTCTTGGTGGGCGCCGCACTGGTGTCCTGGGTCGGGCTCCTGGGCTTCCTCGCGGGCCAGGTGGACGCCGTGCTCCTCGGGGCCCTGGCGGGCTCCATGCTCCTGGCCTGGCACGAGCGGGGGCTGGCTGCGGGCCTGGTGCTGGGTCTCACCCTGGTCAAGCCCACGCTACTTTGGCCGGTGCCGATCTTCATGTTCCTCGCGCTCTGGCCCGAGAGGCGTCGGGCCTGGCACTTCGCCCTGGGATACCTGATCGTGGCCGCGGCCTTCCTCGGCGTGAGCTGGCCCTGGCTTGGCGCCTGGGGACATCGGCTGCTCGACTTCGGCCACGGCGTCGCCACCCAGCAGCCAGACCTGGCCGGTCTCCCGGGGCTGCTGGGGGCGGCGCCCGCGGCCTGGGGCCTGGGGCGGGGAATCCTGGCCGGGCCCACCCTCCTGGTGGTGGCCCTGGGCCTTTTGGGGATGGCCATCTTCGGCGCCTGGATGATGCTGTCCAAGGACTGGCGCCGGGTGAGCCCGGTGGGCCGGGTGACGTGGGCGGTAGCGATCCCGGTCGGGCTCTGGCTCCTGACCACGCCCTACGCCCGTCCCAACGACGACCTGCTGCTGCTGCCCCTGTTCATGGTGACCGTGGGCGGGGACGCCCGACGGGTGCACGGGCTGGGGTTGGGCCTCTCTCTGGCCAGCGTGGTCCTCTTCCTCTTGATCTGGCCTGCGGGCGTCGTCCCCTGGGAGGTGGGTCTTGCGGCCTTCGCCGCGCTCACCGCCTGGGTCTGGTGGCGACGAACCGACCCCCATCTGACCGGGTTCGGCGCCGGGCTCTGCCTTCTCTGCCTGGTGGCGCTGCCCCCGGTCTGGGCCTTTCACCTGCTGCCCGTGGGCCTGACTCCGGTCGCGATCCTGGTTCTGGTGGCCGAGGGCGGCCGCACCTGCTGGATGGAGGTGGGCGGCGCGGGCACCGGTCCCGCCTACGTTGAGTCCACCTCTCCCGCGGAGATTGCCACTTCTCCAGGCGGGGCATAATGCCAAGACGCAGTGACCTTCCTCAACCGGATCTACGACCCCACCAGCCGCGAGCTCAGTCACCACAAGACTGAAGTCGAGGAGATCGGCAGGGTCGGAGAGGAGCTGAAGCTGCTCGGCGACGAGCAGCTGCGGGCCAAGACCGAGGAGTTCCGGGAGCGGTTGGACCGGGGCGAGACCCTGGACGACCTCCTGGTCGAGGCCTTCGCCGTGGCCCGGCTGGCGGCGGAGCGGCAACTGGGGATGCGCCCCTTCGACGTCCAGTGCCTGGGGGGCATAGTCCTCCACCAGGGCAAGATCGCCGAGATGAAGACCGGCGAGGGCAAGACCCTGGTCGCGACCCTGCCCCTGTACCTCAACGCCCTGGGCCAGCGGGGCTGCTTTCTGGTCACCGTCAACGACTTCCTGGCCCGGCGCGACGCCGGCTGGAACGCCCCCCTCTTCCACTCCCTGGGGATGAAGGTCGGGGTCATCATCCCCGACCAGTCGCTCATCTACGACCCCGAATACACCGACGAGCAGCACCACGACGAGCGCCTGCGCCACCTGCGACCGGTCGAGCGGGGCGAGGCGTACCAGGCGGACGTGGTCTACGCCACCAACAATGAGATGGGGTTCGACTATCTCCGCGACAATTTGGCCCGCACCCAGGAGCAGAAGGTGCAGCGCGACCGCTACTACGCCATCGTCGACGAGGTGGACTCGATCCTGGTCGACGAGGCCAGGACGCCGTTGATCATCAGCGGGCTGGGCGAGGAATCACCGCAGAAGTACTACCAGTACGCCAAGCTGATTCCCCGGCTCACCCCCGACGTCGACTACACCATCGACGAGAAGACCAAGTCGGCGGCTCTGACCGATGAGGGCGTGGAGAAGATCCAGCACATGACCGGGGTCGCCAACGTCTACGACCTGGGCCATGTGGAGGAGGCGCACCACATCAACCAGGCGCTTCGGGCCCAGGCGCTGTACCTGCGAGACCGCGACTACATCGTCAAGGACGGCGAGGTCATCATTGTCGACGAGTTCACGGGACGGATCATGCCCGGTCGCCGCTGGTCAGACGGGCTGCACCAGGCGATCGAGGCCAAGGAGGGGGTCACGGTGCAGCAGGAGCAGCGCACCCTGGCCACCGTCACCTTCCAGAACTACTTCCGCACCTTCGAGGTGCTGTCGGGCATGACCGGGACCGCGCTGACCGAGGCGGAGGAGTTCCACAAGATCTACAAGCTGGAGGCGGTGCCGATCCCCACCAACCAGCCCATGATCCGCAAGGACGAGCCCGACCGGGTTTACCGCTCCGAGGAGGGCAAGTACAGCGCCGTCGCCGACGAGATCGAGGGGTGCCACCGCGAGGGCCAGCCGGTTCTGGTGGGCACCGTCAGCATCGAGAAGAGCGAGCGCCTCTCCCGGCTGCTGGAGAAGCGGGGCATCCCCCACCAGGTGCTCAACGCCAAGCAGCATGAGCGCGAGGCCGAGGTGGTCGCGGCGGCGGGGCAGCGAGGTGCGGTGACCATCGCCACCAACATGGCCGGACGCGGCACCGACATCGTCCTGGGTGAGGGGGTGCGGGAGTTGGGCGGGCTCTACATCATTGGCACCGAGCGCCACGAATCGCGCCGGATCGACAACCAGCTCCGGGGCCGCTCGGGGCGCCAGGGGGATCCCGGCCAGAGCCGCTTCTTCCTCTCCTTCGAGGACGACTTGATGCGGGTCTTCGGGGGCGAGCGGGTCAGAGCGCTGATGAGCCGCTTTGGCATGGACGACGACTCCCCGATCGAGTCGGGGCTGGTCAGCCGCCAGATCGAGGGGGCGCAGTCCCGCGTCGAGGGTGCCAACTTCGACAGCCGGCGCTACGTGGTCGAGTTCGACGACGTAGTCAACCGGCAGCGTGAAATCGTCTACGGCGAGCGCGATCGGATTCTCTCTGGCGCCGACACCAAGGACAATCTGGTGGAGTGGGCGGAGGAGGTGGTGCGAGACCTGATCGCCACCTATTGTCCCGGCCCCCACATGGAGCAGTGGGATCTGGAGGGACTCTGGGCCCGGGTGCGCTACGTCTTCCCCTTCCCACCGGCCGAGGAGTTGGACCTGGAGCAGCTGGGCGAGAGCCCCGACGAGGTGGCGGACACCCTGATCAAGGAGGCCCAACGCCTCTACGACGAGAAGGAGGCGCTCTACAGCCCAGAGGTGGTGCGGATCGCCGAGGCCCAGCTGATGCTGCAGCTGATCGACCAGCGCTGGGCCGACTACCTCACCACCATGGAGCGGCTCAAGGACGACATCCGCTGGCAGTCGCTTGGGCAGCGTGACCCCCTGGTGGAGTTCAAGTCCGAGGCCTACTCCGCCTTCCAGGGGTTCCAGGAGTCGCTGAAGCAGGAGATCGTCCGCTACGTCTCCCACGCCGAGATCCAGCTGACTCCGGTGCCCCCGGAGCCGTTGGAGGGGGTGGCGGTGCACCCCGAGGCCGCGCCCACACCCACGGCGACGCCGACGACGCCGACGACACCGGCCCCGGCAACCGTCCCGGGCCGGGCCCTGGGACGCCCCAGCCAGAATGGCGCCCCGGCGCCCAGGCCGGTCCCGGCCCTGGCCGGGGCCAGAGCTCAGGCGGGGGTGCCGGTCGTGAGCCGCAACGCTCTCTGCCCCTGCGGGTCGGGGAAGAAGTACAAGCGCTGCCACGGCTCGGGAGCCGCCTGACCGGTTCTTCCGACTGACCCTCCCCTTGGTCGGTATCCGCCAGCGGGCGAGGCCAGCCGGCAAAACAGCCCGCGGCCGAACCTGAGGGCCCCGTGGAGGGCCGCCACCCCGAGCCCGGCGATCAAGGCCGCGGGGCCAGACCTGGAGGCGCACTCCGTCGCGGCGCTGGTCGACGCCCGGTGGCCGTTGGGGGGAGCGACTGTGGCGGCCCCGTCCAGGGCGAAGAGCTGGCGCGCGGGCAGGTTGGGGGCGTATGGCCCGAGAGCATGGGCGTCCCAAGACGGCGATTCGGCCAGCCCGGGCTGGCTACCTCGGGCGGGGGCGACCGAGTCTAACTGGGCCTTGGGGGATGGCCCAGATCGCCACACCCGCGTCGAACCGGGGGGTGCGGCCCAGGACGCGGGTCAAGAGCTGGACCACCGGGCTATGTCTGGAGCTGAGGCCGACCAGGGCGTAGCGGCTGCCGCTGGCGAGCAACTCCCGGCGCCAGCCCTCGATCTGACTGGTGGTCCATTTCGTTTGCTGTCCCTCTTGAGCGGAGCGTAGGGCGCGGAAGAGCGCTGAATTGGGCACGATCGTGGCCTGGTCAGTCCTCGAGGCCTGGATCAGGTTGCCCCAGAGCAGGCGAAAGCGGAATCGGGCATCCGCCTGCCAGACCATCGCCGGGGCCAGGCTCGCGGCCCCGTGGCCGGCGTTGCCGGGCACCGGTGCCACCATCGCCACCGACCCCGGCCGGATCTGGTCCACCCCCGGGCCGGTGAAGAAGGAGGGGACCGCGAGCCGACCGAGGACCGCGCCGCTGGGCAGGAGGGTCAAAGCGCAGATGCAGGCCAGCCCAAGTTGCAGCCCCGAACTCGACGGCCCCCATCCCAGCTGGGGTAGCCGGGCGCAGGCCAAGGCCACTCCCAGATAGGCGAACACCATCACCCGTTGCGGCGCCGCCAGTCCCAGTAGGGGTAGGTGGCGGATCAGGGCCCAGGGCAGGGGGACCCGGGTGGTGTGGCCCATGACCGTCAGGTGTGGCCCCAGGCTGAGCAGCATGGCCAGGCCCGCCAGGACCAGCGCCCAGCGGAGAACGGCGTCGCCTCGGTAACGGATGCCGGCATACAGCATCAAGGCCAGCAGCGGCACCCCCAGATAGGACTCGGCGATGCCGAGGTTGGTCTGGAAGGCGGTCAACGACGGGAAGACGGTGGGGCCAACGGTGACGAGCTGATGGCTGGTCGGGACCAAGAATCCCGCCAGGTCCGAGGTGAGTCGCTCCACCGGGATCACGTTGCCGTGGACCCGTGCTGGGCCCAAGAACTGGACCAATAGGGGATAGCCAGCGGTGGCGGCCACCGTCGCCAGCGCTAGCGCCAGCGCCGGCAGGGCGAAGCGCACTGCCTCCAGCACCTGCTGGCGGTGGCTCAGGCCGAGCAGCAGCGCCATCAGGGCACCGAGCAGAGCCGCGTCGCAGAGGAGCTCCTCTGAGATGAGAAGCTGGCCCGCGATCACCAGCCCCAGGAGCGGGCCCAAGAGCCAGGGTCGACCCCGGCGCACGATCAGCAGGCGATGGAAGAGCAGCAGCATCGGGGGCACCAGGAACAGGGAGATCCAGGGGAGCTTCCCGGACTGCGCGCCCGCCACCGCCAGCGGCGACAGCCCGAAGAGGAGGCCGCCGATCCAGGCGGACAGCGGACGGTCGCTGAAAGCGCGCAGGCAGAGGAAGGCCGAGCCGGCGCTGGCGAACATGGCGAAGGCGACCAGCAGATCGAAGCTCTTGACGACCCCCAAGAGCAGCGTCGCCGGCAGGGCCAGGAGCGCCAGCAGGGGCGTGGAGTTGTTCCACATCAGGTTGACCACGCCGTGGGCCGAACCGATGTAGGTGGTGGTCAAGGGATCCATCCCGTGAGTGATGGCGTAGGCCCACCAGCCCAGCTCCCAGGCATGCTGCTCGTTGTCCCAGGGGCCGCCCACCAGGAGTCCGGATCCCTGCAGCGCCGGGAGGTAGCGGAATCCCGCGAGCAGGGCATAGCCCGCGAGCCCCAGCAGCAGCTGATGGCGACGCACCCAGCTGCGCCAGGCGGCGAGGCCGGCGGTCCTAGGCAGCACCCCCGCCCGAACCGACATGGGCGGATTATCAGGACGAGGAGTAGTTTTCGAGGTCGCGGTCCGGTCGCGTCCCGGTGCCTCCTTGACGGCATCGAGAAAGGCGCCCGGAGTCGCTTGCTACACTCGGGCCATGAGCGAGTTGGTCGACCGCGCCCAGCAGGCGTGGCAGCGGGCGCAACAGCTCCAGGAGCACCTTTGACCTAGCCGGCAAGGAGGCCGCCGCCGCGCGCCTGGAGGCGGAGCTGGCGCGGCCCGGGGCCTGGGACGATCCGGCGCAGGCCCAGCGCATCTCTCAGGATCTGAGCCGCCTGCGACAAGAGCTGGACGAGCTCACGGCTCTGGCGACGCGGGCCAACGACGCGACTGAGCTGGCCCAGCTGGTGGAGCAGGATCCCTCCGGTGCCGAAGAGGTCGCAGCCGATCTCAAGTCGCTGACCCAGGAGCTGGATCGGCGGGAACTGGCCCTCCTCTACCAGGATCCCTATGCCACCTATCCGGCGCTGCTGTCGGTCCACGCCGGAGCCGGCGGTACTGACGCCCAGGATTGGGCCGAGATGCTGCTGCGGATGTACCTGAAGTGGGCCGAGGGCCACAAGTTGGAGAGCCGCCTGCTGGACCAGTCCGAGGGGGAGGAGGCGGGCATAAAGAGCGTGACCGTGCGCCTGGCGGGGGACCATGCCTACGGCCAGCTGCGGGCGGAGAAGGGGGTTCACCGGCTGGTGCGCATCAGCCCCTTCGACGCCGCCCACCGGCGCCACACCGCGTTTGCACTGGTCGAGGTCTACCCCGAGATCCCGGACGAGGTGGGGGTGGAGGTGGACGAGAAGGATGTCCGCGTCGACGTCTACCGGAGCTCGGGAGCGGGCGGCCAGCACGTCAACAAGACCTCGTCCGCGGTGCGGATCACCCACATCCCCACTGGGATCGTTGTCACCTGCCAGAACGAACGCTCGCAGCAGCAAAACCGGGAGACCGCCTGGCGTGTGCTCCGTTCCCGGCTGCTTGACCATCAGCGGGCGCAGCGGCTGGACCACCTCGCCGACCTCAAGGGGGACGTTGTGTCACCCGAATGGGGCAACCAGATCCGCTCCTACGTGCTCCAGCCTTACACCCTGGTCAAGGACGCCCGCACCGGGCTGGAGGTGGGCAACGTCGAGGCGGTGCTGGCCGGCGAGATCGATCCCTTCATTGAGGCCTACCTGCGCCACGAGGCGACTGAGAAGGTCGGGTGACGGGGTTGCGACAGCTCCATCCCGACCCGGGCCCGGTGCCCGCCGGATCTCGTCCCGGCCGGTATACTCGGCCCCGAGTCGAGAACGGCCAGGGGCTTCGCCACTCTCCCTGCTGGGGGTCCGCCCTGCGGCTGCCAGTCCGCCTGGCACGAGGACCGAGCCTTCGCTGATGTCGGTAACCACGAGCCCGCCCCGCCCTGCCGCCGCCGCTGGCGTCAAGAGCCTCGACCTCATCCGCGGCGAGCCGCCGATCATCGTCTTCGAGAACGTCACCAAGGTCTACGGCAACGGTCAGGTCGCCATCAAGGGGGCCTCATTCACCGTCCATCCCCGAGACTTCGTCTTCGTCGTCGGTGCCAGCGGTGCCGGCAAGTCGACGGTCATCCGGCTTCTGATCCGTGAGGAACGCGCCAGCAGCGGCCATGTCCTGGTCGAGGGGCAGGACCTGGCCCGGCTCCGGCGGCGCCACCTGCCCCGGCTCCGGCGCAAGATGGGGATCGTCTTCCAGGATTTCAAGCTGCTCAACACCCTGACGGTGGAGCAGAACGTGGCCTTCGCCATCCAGGTCACGGATCCCGGGCGTCCCCATCTCAAAGAGAAGGTGGGGGAGGCGCTGTACATCGTTGGACTCGAGGACAAGCTCAACGCGTTTCCCACCGAGCTCTCCGGCGGGGAGCAGCAGCGGGTGGCGATCGCCCGGGCTTTGGTCCACCGGCCCCGGATCTTCCTGGCGGATGAGCCCACCGGCAACCTCGACCCGGACGCTGGCTGGGGCATCGTCCAGCTGCTGCAGCAGATCAACCATCGCGGCGCCACCGTGGTGATGGCGACGCACAACCGCGAGGTGGTCGACCTCTGTCGCCGCCGGGTGCTGGCGATCGAGGACGGGCGGGTCGTCCGCGACGAGGCCGAAGGTGCCTACCTGGGAGAAGGGGAGGCCACGCTCTGAACCCACTTCCGGCGCTGAGGTTCGTGGGCCGGCTGGCGGCCCAGAACATCCTCCACAACCGCGGCATCGCCTTGGCCAGCGTCATGACCATCACTCTCACCCTGCTGGGGGCTGGGGCGGCGGTGGCGGTGGTGCACGCCCTGGACGACGTGCTCCACACCGAGGAAACCCAGGCCTCGGTGCTCAAGGTGTTCATGGCCGACCACCTGGGATTAGCCAGCGAGATCAACATGGGGCAGAACCTGGGGGGGACGAAGTTGGTGCGCAGCTACTCCTTTGAGAGCAAGGACCAGGCCGTGAAGCAGGCCGAGTCCAGCGGGCTCGGGCTCAACGGCGCCATCAGCCTGCTGGAGCGCTCCGGCGCCGGCAACCCCCTCCCCGCCTCGTTGAACTTCCGCCTCCGCAGCATCAAGGCGGTGACCGATTTGAACCGGGAGGTCCGGACCTCGGCCCTGCTGGACAGCGGTCCCAACCAGACCGACTACAACGCCAACGTGATCCCCCGACTGGAGCGCTACATCTTCATCGCTCAGCTCGCCGGGGCCCTGGTGGTCGCGGTGGTGGGAGCCGTCGCCCTGGTCATCATCACAATCTCGGTGAGGACCGCCGCCTACGTCCGCAGGCGGGAGATCGAGATCATGAAGCTGGTGGGCGCCACCGACTGGTTCGTGCGCTGGCCGTTCGTCGTCGAGGGCATCATTGTCGGCGTCATTTCGGCCCTGGTCGCGTCCGCGGTGCTGATCGGGCTCGGGGTCGCCTTTGCCGGGGGCGGGACCCTGGCCTTGGGAGCCGGAGCCCGATTCTCCACCTTGGTCGTGCTCTGCCTGATCGTCGCCGGAGGAGCCCTGGGATCCCTCGGGAGCATGATCGGGGTCCGCCGCTCCCTGGCCACCTAGGGGCCTGGGGAAGGGCGCTCAGGCAGCTGGAGGTACGATGGCTGAGGTGCCCACAGTTGACGGAGGCACGCCATGGCAGTGACTGAGTCGGCGGCGGAGGTGGCGCCCGGGCTCACCCGAGACCGGCTCAAGGACATGTACCGGGACATGCTCCTGGGCCGCTTGTTGGACCAGCGGGTGCTGGTGCTCAACCGCCAGGGCCGAGCCCCCTTCGCCATCTCCGGCCAGGGCCACGAGGCGGCTCAGGTGGGGGTGGGTTACGCCCTCCGGCGGGACTACGACTGGGTGCTGCCCTACTACCGGGACCTGACCCTGGTGCTGGTGATGGGAATGGAGCCGAGGGACCAGCTGCTGGCCGCCCTGGGCAAGGCGGGCGACCCCAACAGCGGGGCCCGGCAAATGCCCTCGCACTACTCCTCGCGGGCCCACAACATCGTCACCGGGGGGAGCCCGGTGGCCACCCAGATCCTCCACGCCGTGGGGGTGGCGCAGGCCTTCAAGTACCGGCATGAGGACCGGGTGGCGCTGGTTTCGGTCGGCGAGGGAGGGACCAGCGAGGGGGATTGGCACGAAGGCTTGAACTGGGCGGCGGTGCACAAGCTCCCGGTTGTCTTCCTGGTCGAGAACAACTCCTACGCCATCAGCGTCCCCCAGGTGCTGCAGATGGCAGTACCGCACGTCGCCGACCGGGCGGCGGGCTATGGCATGCCCGGGGCGTCGGTCGACGGCGCCGACACCCTAGCCGTCTACCGTGCCGCCCAGGAGGCGGTGGAGCGGGCGCGTCAGGGCCAGGGGCCGACACTTCTCGAAGCCTCCTGCGTCCGGCTTCAGTCGCACAGCAGCGACGACGACCAGCGCCGCTACCGCACCCCCGCCGATCTCGAGGAGATGCGCCAGCACGATCCCGTCGAGCGTTTCCGGGCCGAGCTGGAGTCCAGTTCGGTGCTGGCTCAGGGAGAGGCCGACCAACTCCGCAAGGAGTGCCAGCAGCTGATCGACCAGGCTCAGCAGGAGGCTGACGACGCCCCCGTGCCCAACCCGGAGACGGCTCTGCAGCACGTCTATGGGGATGCCTGAGGTGCCAGAAATCACATACGTGGAGGCCGTCCGCGACGCGCTGCGTGAGGAGATGCGCCGCGACGACCGGGTAATCGTCATGGGGGAGGACGTCGGGGTCAAGGGCGGTGTCTTCGGGGCGACCCAGGGGCTGTTTGACGAGTTCGGCGAGGACCGGGTGATAGACAGCCCCCTGGCCGAGGCCGCGATCGTCGGGGTGGCCATCGGTTGCGCGCTCGCCGGCCTGCGGCCGGTGGCGGAAATCCAGTTCCTGGACTTCATCCCGCCGGCGTTTGACCAGCTGCTTAGCGAGGCCGCCAAGATCCGCTACCGCTCCAACAACGACTGGAGCTGCCCGCTGGTGGTGCGGGCCCCCTGTGGTGGCGGGGTTCACGTTCACGGTGCCCTCTACCACTCCCAGATGCTGGAGGCGCTCTTCGCCCACATCCCGGGTCTCAAGGTGGTGCTGCCGGCCAACCCCTACGACGCCAAGGGGCTGCTGCTCTCGGCACTGCGCGACCCCGACCCGGTCTGCTTTTTCGAGCACAAGGGCCTGTACCGGTCGATGCGCCAAGAGGTGCCCGAGGAGGAGTACCTGGTCCCCATCGGCAAGGGCCAGATCGTCCGGAAAGGCAGGGACATCAGCTGCTTCTCCTGGGGCGCCACCGTCCACGAGGCCCTCAAGGCTGCCGAGGAGCTGGCCAACGAGCAGATCGAGGTCGAGGTGGTGGACCTGCGAACGGTCCGCCCACTCGACCGGGAGCTGATCGTCGAAAGCGCCCGCCGGACCGGCAAGGTGCTGGTGGCCCAGGAGGCCAACCTTGCGGTCGGGGTGGGGGCAGAGGTGGCCGCGATCGTAGCCGAGGAGTGCTTCCAGTCCCTGGACGGACCGGTCATGCGCCTAGGCGCTCCTGAGATCCCCGCGATCCCCTTCGCGGAGTCCCTGGCGGAGGTGTACTGTCTCGGCCCGGCGAAGATCGCTGCCAAACTGCGGGAGCTGGCCGCCTTCTGAGGCCGACACGCAGAGGAGACAGAGAAAGGTCATGTCACTCACCGTCACGATGCCCCAGCTGGGGGAGTCGGTAACCGAGGGGACCATCGGCACCTGGCTGGTGCAGCCCGGCCAAGAGGTGGACAAGTTCGACTCCCTGGTGGAGGTCATCACCGACAAGGTGACTGCCGAGGTGCCCTCGCCGGCCGCGGGGACGGTGGGGGAGATCCTGGCCCAAGAGGGCCAGCGGCTCTCGGTGGGGACGCCGATCTGCACCCTTGAGGGGGCCACCGAGGAGGAGTCCAAGCCCGCGCCCCAACCCGACGCGGCGGCCAGCTCGGGGGAGCCCATCCCCAAGGCCGGAGCCCGGGGCGGCGTGGCCAAGGTCCAGGGGGGCAAGAAGGTGTCGGCCCCGGTGGCTGCGATCGCCGGTCCGATGCCGGCACCGGCAGCGCAGCCGGCAGTCGGCAACGGAGCAAGCGGCGGCTACGTCAGCCCGGCGGTGCGGGCCCTGGCCGACGAGCATGCGGTGGATCTGAGCCAGGTGTCAGGCACCGGTTTTCAGGGGCGCATCACCAAGAGAGATGTGCTCCTGTTTCTGGAGTCCGGGACTTCGGGGCCCGTGGCTCCGGCCGCCGCTTCACCGCCGATCTCTGTGACGGGCCGCGCCGGGGCCCCGACCAAGGCGCAGCCGGCCGCTCCCTTGGAGGTTCGCCCGGGAGCGACCATCCCCCTCTCGCCGATGCGTCGGGCCATCGCCGAGCACATGGTCCGCAGTCGCCGGACCGCGCCCCACGCCTGGACCATGGTCGAGGTGGACATGTCCGGCGCCGCCGCGGCCCGGGCGGCCCGCAGGGCGGCGTTCCGGGCCGCGACCGGGGTGGACTTGGCGTTCCTCCACTTCGCCATGAAGTCCACCTGCCTGGCACTGCGGGCCATCCCCACCATGAATGCCACCTTCGAGGAGGAGGCGCTTCGCCTTCAGGCCGACGTCAACCTGGGTGTGGCGGTGGCCGTGGCGGACGGACTGATCGTGCCCGTGGTCAAGGGTGCTGACCGGCTCAGCATCGCGGGCCTGGCCCAGGCGGTAGCTCCGCTGATCGAACGGGCGCGACAGGGGCGGGCGCGCTTGGAGGACGTCGAGGGCGGCACCTTCACCCTGAACAACGCCGGCGCGCTGGGCACGGTGATGTCCCAGGCGATCATCAACCAGCCCCAGGCGGCGATCCTGGTGATGGACGCCGTGGTCCGCCGCCCGGTGGTGATCGGAGACGCCATCGGGATCAGGCCGCTGATGAATCTCTGCATCAGCTTCGACCACCGGATCAACGACGGTGCCACCGCGGCTCGCTTCCTGGGGGCGGTGAAGGCTTCCCTGGAGGCGGTGACCCCCGAAGAGGCGCTCTTCTGAGTCCAAGGGCCCGCCCGGGGCTCCGCCCCGCAGGGTCAGACCGCCAGCCCTGACCACTGGCGGCGACGCATGGCAGCACTCCTCCGTCGGCCGGAGCGGCGGCGCTCCGGGCCCCGGGTACGATGGGGTGGTGGAGACGATTCCCGGCCCAGCTCCGAAGGTGCGTCTCCCGGTCGTACCCGACCGGCGTCCTCACCTGGTTCCGGGCCGCGGACCGGTGGGCGACGGTCGACCGATGTGGCAGCAGTTGCTGCCGGAGGGCGAGGAGCGCCGGCCGCCCTGGCTGACGGTCAGGATGCCCCAGGGCGGCCGCTACCGCTCCCTGGAGGGGATCATTCGGGGCAAGCGGCTCCACACCGTCTGCGAGGAGGCGCGCTGTCCCAACCTCGGCGAGTGCTGGGGCTACGGAACCGCCACCTTCATGATCCTGGGCGACGTCTGCACCCGGGCCTGCGCCTTTTGCGCGGTGACGTCCGGAAGGCCCCAGGGCCTGGACCAGGGCGAGCCGGGGCGGGTCGCGACCGCGGTGGCCGAGATGGGGCTGCGCCACGCGGTCATCACCTCGGTCGACCGCGACGACCTCCCCGACGGCGGTGCCGCCATCTTCGCCCGCACCATCCAGGCGATTCATGAGCAGGTGCCCGGCTGCCAGGTGGAGGTCCTCACCCCTGACTTCCAGGGCTCCGAGGCAAGCCTGGGCACGGTCATGGCCGCCCGGCCCGAGGTCTTCAACCACAACATCGAGACTGTCGAGCGCCTTTTCCCCCGGGTCCGGCCCAAGTCCGCCTACGCCAGATCTCTGGCGGTGCTGCGCAAGGCGGGCGAGCTGGAGCCCCGTACCCAGGTCAAGTCGGGGCTGATGGTGGGGCTGGGGGAGACCATGGTCGAGGTGCGGCAGGTCCTGCGCGACCTCCGTGAGCAGGGGGTCAGGCTCGTGACCATCGGCCAGTACCTGAGGCCCTCCTTGAAGCACATCCGCTGCGACCGCTTCTGGCGCCCGGAGGAGTTCCAAGAGTTGCGCGACTACGGCATGTCTCTGGGCTTCGCCCACGTGGAGTCCGGGCCCCTGGTCCGGAGCTCCTACCACGCCCACCAGCAGGCGGTGGCCGGGACCCGGACCCAGGCCCCGAGCGCCGCGGCCGGTCACTGACAGTGGCCGGCGTCTGGCGGCCGCCGCTGCGGGCGATCTGGTTGGGTCGGGTCCCTTACACACAGGCCTGGGAGTGGCAGCGCGAGCTGGCGCAAAGCCGAGCGGAGGGGAAGCTGCAGGAGGACGTCCTTCTGCTGCTGGAGCATCCTCCGGTCTACACCATGGGCCGTGGCGGCCAGCTCGAGCACCTGCTCCAAGGGGAGGCCGGGCTGCGGGCCAGCGGCGCCGAGTACTTGGAGGTCGACCGTGGCGGTTCGGTCACGTACCACGGCCCGGGCCAGCTGGTGGGCTATCCCATCGTCAACCTGGAACGCCTGGGATTGGACGCCATCTCCTACCTCCGGGCCCTGGAGGAGGCCCTGATCGACGCCTGTCTCCTCCTCGGGGTGGAGGCCTTTCGCGACCCCCCCTACACCGGAGTCTGGACCAAGGCCGGCAAGCTCGCAGCCATCGGGGTCAAGCTGAGCGGCCGCAAGGTCACCTCCCACGGGTTCGCTCTCAACGGCACCACCGCCCTGGCGGCGTTCGACCTCATCGTGCCCTGCGGTCTGGAGGGGCGCAGGGCGACCTCGCTGGCGGCTGCGGGCGCCGGCGGCGACCTCGAGCCCAGGGCGCTGGCGGAGCTGGTGAGCCCCTTCGTGGCCCACGCCTTGGGTCTGCGCTGGGAGCGAGGCGACCCCGGTGATCTGGGGCTGCAGGCGCCCGCCGACTCGCCCGCCGTCGTTCCCTGAGCGCCCCCCTCCCCCGCGGGCAAAACTGCCTATTTACGTCGGGGCTCGATTGAGTCATATTTCTAGCCACCAGCAGATGGGGATCACCAAGGAGCAGGGGAGGGCGACACGGAGCCGGAGTGTGCCGCCTCTGAGTTGGGAGGGCGAGAGTGGGCGCCAGCGGGCCGACCGCCGCTCCCACCTGGGCGAGTTGGATCGGGTGCTCGGGCTCTTGGAGGAGCTCAACCTAGAGGGGGAGCGCACCATTCCCCCCGAGATCCGCAGCCACCTGGACCGCTGCGGCATTGCCACCTTGGCTGGGGAGAGCCCCTCGACGGTGCTGGACCGGGTCCTCAACGGCCAGGAGTCGTATCTGCTGCATCCGGTGGTCCTCTTGAGCCCCAAGGTGGACACCCGGCGGAGCCGTCCCCCGCGCGCCGCTGGCTGACCCCGGGTCGGCGCCAAGAGCCGTCGGGGAATCCGTAACCGACCCGTCACCCGGGCGGGGGGGCGCCGCCGGAAGTGGCAGACTACGCTCGGCCGATGAGATGCCCTGGGCATCGGCGTGGGCCCGCGGCCCCGGCCGGCCGGTCTGGGCGCGGTGATCTCTCGGCGCGGGGGACTCGTGCCCCAGCGGGCGGATAGCTCAGTGGTCGAGCGCCTCGCTTACACCGAGGAGGTCGCAGGTTCGAACCCTGCTCCGCCCACCGAGGGCGGCGCCCGGGCGGAGCAGATTCATCGCCTGGCGCGCCTTCTTTTGCCGCCCCTGCTGGTGCTGGCGCTGCTGCCGCCGCTCCTGATCGGCCTCGGCGTCTTCCCGATCGACAGCGTCTTCGGCGGGTTCGTGCCCGACGTCTACTTCTTTGGCCACTTCGCCCGGGTGTTGCTCCAGTCAGGTTCGGTGTACGCCCACCCGATGCTGCTGTCGGGACACCGGGAGGTGCCGTTCATCTACCCGCCCCTGACCTTGCTGGTCGCGCTGCCGGGGCTTCTGGCCGGGAGCCGCTACCTGCTGGGGTTCTCGCTGTCGATGGTGGTCATGCTGGCGCTGGGACTCTGGGCCCTCCGTCGCGCGGGCCGCCAACTGGCCCTGCCGCAGAGCGTGACGCTGCTGACCCTGGTACTCCTGCTGGCGGTGGGACCTCTGCTGGTGACTCGCGTCGACGCCCTCCAGGGGCTGGCGCTGGCCGGGGCGGCGTTGGCGTTAAGGGCCCGGCGCCTCTCAACCGCTGTCCTACTGGTCAGCCTGGCGGTGCTGGTCAAAGAGACGGTGGTGCCGGCCTTGCTGCCCGTGCTCTTCTGCGCCCTCTGGCCTGGAGGTCAATGGACAGCCGGAGCAAGGCTCAGAGACCGCCTGCGGGCAATCGCCTGGGGACTGCTGCCCGCGGCCCTCGTGGTCGCCGGCTTCGGCGTCTGGTCGGGCGGGAGGCTGTTCACGGCGGCGCTCTCCAGCGTGCAGCGAGGGGTCGAGGTAGAGAGCGTCGCCGCCACCCTGGCCTACCTGGGACGCCCCCTGGCGGGGCTGTCCGCCCACACCGGCCACCTCGGCTCGGTGGAGGTGTCCGGGCCCCTGGTCGGCACCATCGCCGCGGTGCTCACGCTTCTCGGCGCCGTGGCGCTGATCTGGGGAGCGCTGCAGTTCTGCCGCCGGCCGGACCGACCCGCGACGGCCCTGGCGTTCGCCATGGGCGTGGCTTTGGTGGCGACCCCGGTACTGTCGCCCCAGTACCTGCTGACCCTGGTCCCGGTGCTGGTCCTGGCCGTGATGACCGAATGTCCCGCGCGGTGGCGGCCGGCGATGCTCGGGCTCACCTTGGCGGCCTGCCTGCTGACCCAGTTCGAGTTCCCCTGGGCCTTCCAGTTGGTGGCTCGCCTGGAGGCGCCGGGGATGGCCCTGGTCGTGCTCCGGAACCTCGTCCTCCTGGCCCTGGTGGTGGCCCTCGGCAGCCGACTCTGGGGATCGCGCTCGCAGGCGCGCCGGGAGAGCCTGGCCCTGCCCCGGCTGGCCGAGCCCGCCTAAGACGCGTCGCGGGCACGAGCGCCCCGGTGCTAGCCTGATCCCGGGGCCCGATCCAGGAGTGGCCGACTGAGACGAACGAGATGAGCGACCGCATCCCCGAGAAGAGGACTTCGCTGGGCGGCCGTTTGGCCGTGCTGCTGGGGGCCCTGTTCCTCCTCCTGTTGCTGGCCCTCTCGGTCAGGGCCACATATTCCAGGGGGCCCTCGGGCGCGACCGGTGGCGGGGGAGTGGCGGTCGGCTCGGTGGTCCAGTTGCTGCTGCTGGTCGGGGCCGGGGCCATCGAGCTGATCGTCCTGTTGCTGCTGGTCTTCGCCCCCTGGGGGAGGCTGCGCGATCTTGGCCGCTCCGGAGTACCGGTGCCCCAGCTGAGCCGCCGCATGCGCTGGCGGCTGGTCCTCCTGCCACTGGGGCTGCTGGCGCTGCAGCTTGTCGTGCTGGCGCTGCTTCTCCAGCGCCGACGGCACCCCTTCCACGGGATCCGCCCCCCCGTTCCCCACCACTTGACCACTTCCTCACATCTGGTTGGCAGCGTCGGCACCGTAAGCCTGGGCGAGACCCTCGGGCTGGCGGCGCTGCTGGGGGTGGTGGTGCTGCTGCTGCTGTGGGCCTGGGGCCGCCTCCGCCGCCGCTCGTCCCAGTTCCAGTCCGGACCGACCCTGCCCCAGGACCTGGCCCAGGACCTGGACCTGAGCCTGGAGGAGCTGGCCTCGGGCGGTGATCCCCGGCAGGCGGTGATAGCTGCCTATGGGCGGATGCGACGGACGCTGGCTCGGGTCGGGGTCGCGGAGCGGGCCAGCGAGACCCCCCTCGAGTACCTGGAGCGCGCCCTGCTGCAGCTCCGGGCCAGCCGCGCGGCACTGGTGCGGCTGACCGAGCTCTTCGAGATCGCCCGGTTCTCCCACCACCCGGTGTTGGGGTCGATGAGGCAGGAGGCGGAGAGCGCCCTCCGCGGCCTGCGAGCGGAGTTGGTGGGGTGAGTGCGGGCTATCCTAGGCGCAAGGGGTGCGGGCCCGGCGCGATCGGGCGAGAAGAGAGGAGGTGGCGACACTTGGCGGCCAACCGGTGAGTTCCACCCTGGCCCGGCATTGGCCCAGCCTGGCGCTACTCGCGCTCATGACCATAGGCTTCGCCGTGGTGCTCGCCGGGGCGGGGCCCGGCGCGAGCCAGGTCGGGCGGGTCTACCTCCTCGCCGCCGGGGCCCTGGTGCTGCTGCTGCTGCTGCTCGAGCTGCGGCGGGCCTGGACCCCGGGCGGGTCTGAGGGCCCGGCCCAGGTCCCGCAGCCACCCCGGCTGCCAGCCCAGCTGGAGATGCTGCAGGACACCCTCCGAGCCAGCCGGACGGATCCCAAGCAGTACCGGACAGTGCTGGTGCCCCTCTTCCGCGAGGTGGCCCAGGACCGCCTCGCCCTGCTGGGGATCACCCTGGACGGGGACCGCGAGCGCGCGCAGCGGGCCCTCGGCCCCGAGCTGGCCCCGGAGCTCCTCCGGGATCCGTCGGCCAGGGTCCACCGGCTCCTGCCCCTCGGTCCCACGGCCCGCGAGCTGGAGCGGCTGGTCGCTCGCCTCGAGGAGCTGGGGCGGTGATGGCGCTGGACCAGCTTCGGACCCAGGCGAGCAGACTCCTGGACGAACTGGAGAAGGCGGTCGTGGGCAAGCGGCCAGTGCTGGAACTGGTGCTGCTGGCGATCCTGGCCGACGGGCACGTCCTGATCGAGGACTTCCCCGGGCTGGCCAAAACTCTGATCGCCCGCTCCTTCGCCAGCTGCTGTGGCCTGACCTTCTCCCGGATCCAGTTCACCCCCGACCTGATGCCCTCGGACATCACCGGTTCCTCGATCTACGACCAGCGCCTGGGCGACTTCCAGATGCGCCCGGGCCCGATCTTCGCCAACCTGCTCCTGGCCGACGAGATCAACCGCTCGCCGGCCAAGACCCAGGCGGCCCTGCTTGAGGGGATGCAGGAGCGCCAGGTGACGGTGGAGGGGGTGACCCGGCCCCTGCCACGTCCCTTCGTGGTCCTCGCCACCCAGAACCCCATCGAGTACGAGGGCACCTACCCGCTGCCCGAGGCCCAGCTGGACCGCTTCCTGGTCCGTCTGGGGGTGGGGTACCCCAGTCGGGAGCAGGAGCGGCTGATGCTGGAGCGACGCCAGCTCCGGGGCGCCGACGAGCCCCAGCTGGACCAGGTCTTGCAGTTGGACAAGCTGCTGGAGATGCAGGCGGCGCTGGAGGAGGTCCACATCGACCCCGACATCCAGTTCTACATCGTGGATCTGGTCGAGGCCACGAGGCAGCACCCGGGAGTTCAGGTGGGTGCCAGTCCCCGCGGCTCCCTGGCGCTTTTGAAGCTGGCCCGGGCCAAGGCCGCCCTGGGGGGCCGCGACTTCGTCACCCCGGAGGACGTCAAGGGGGTGGCGGGGCCGGCCCTGGCCCACCGGCTCTCCCTCCGGCCCGAGCTCTGGGTCCAGCGGGTCAGCCCCGACGACATCATCCGGGAGTGCCTGGAGCAGACGCCGACCCCGCCCACCCGCCAGGCGGCGCCGCTCGGGAGGTCGGCCGCGGGTTGAGCCGGCGCCCAACCCCGCGGCTGCTGGGCTATTCCGCGCTGGTGCTGCTCGGCGGCTACGCCGCGGTGGTGGTGGCCCGGGTCGAGGCGCTGGCGCTGGTCGCCCCCTTCGCGCTCTGGCTGGCCTTGGGGCTGGTCCTCTCCGAGACCCCTCAGGTCCAGGTCGAGCTCAGCCTGGAGCGCGACCGGGTGGCCGAGGATGCATCGGTGGACCTGGTGGGCCGGGTCCGGGCCCGGGGCCGGGTCGGCTGGATCGAGCTGCGGGCGCGGCTACCCGAGGCGTTCGGCTGCGACCCCGAGTCGGCCGCCTTCCGGATTCGACCAATGGGCGGTGACGAGGTGGAGCTGCGCTGGCGGCTGGTGCCCCGGCGCTGGGGCGTCTACCGCCTGGGACCGGTGGTGGTGACGGCCCAGGACCCCCTCGGCCTCCTTCGGCACTCAACCGAGGTGGGGGTGGAGGGACGGCTGCGGGTCTACCCGGCACTGGAGCGGCTCCGACGCCTGGTGCCGCCCTCTCGGACCCAGCTGTCCAGTGGCAATCGCATCGCCCGCCGGGCGGGAGAGGGGATCGAGTTCGCCGACATCCGCAGCTTCGTCCCCGGGGATCGGGTCCGGCGGGTCAACTGGCGCGCTACGGCTCGGACCGGCACGCCCCACGTCAACGACTTCCACCTGGAGCGCAACGCCGACGTGGTCCTCTTCATCGACAGCTTCGTCGAGGTGGGGGTGGAGCGGGAGTCGGTGCTGACTTTGGCGGTCAGGGCGGCGGTGGCGCTGGCCGACGGCTATCTCGGCCTCCGGGACCGGGTCGGCGTGGTCGGGTTCGGCGGCATCTTGAACTGGCTCCGACCAGGTCTCGGCCCACGCCAGTTCTACCGGGTGGTAGACGCGCTCCTCGACACCCACGTGGTCACCAGCTACGCCTGGAAGGCGATCGACATCATCCCGCCCCGGGTCCTGCCCGCAGCCTCGACCGTCCTGGCGCTCAGCCCGCTCCTGGACCCCCGCAGCCTGGGGGCCCTGGTCGACCTGCACCACCGGGGTTTCGACCTGGCGGTGCTGGAGATCGCGCCTGAAGCCTTCCTGGCCCACGGGAGGGTCAGAGCCGACCCACTCGCGCTCCGGCTCTGGCACCTGGTCAGGGAATCGCGCCGCCGCTCCCTGCAGCGATCGGGGCTGGTGGTCTTGGAGTGGCGGCCCGAGGTGCCCCTGGAGGTGCTGCTGGCCCAGGTGCGGGAGTACCGGCGATTCGCCCGCCGCTCGGCCGCCTGATCCCGGCGGCGCTGGCGCTCCTCTGCCTGGCGTCGGCCCTGGCGGAGACGGCCCTGGCCCCGGCGCACCAGCCCCGGACCCTCCTGCTGGGGCTGGAGGCTGCCGGCCTCGTCTGCCTGGGTCTGGTCCTCTGGGGGCGGCGCCCGGCGCTGGTGGTGCCTGCCGTGGCGGTGGCGGCGGTGTCGGAGGGCGTCACCCTGACCCTGGGGGGCCCGGTGGCGCTGGCGCCGCTTCTGGGAGGGCTCTTGCTCCTTAGCTGCGAGCTCGCCTTCTGGTCCATCGACCGCTCCCGCCCGGCGGTGGAGTGGGTCTCGGTCGGCGTCTTCCGGGGGGTCTGGCTGGCGGGACTGGCCCTCGCCGGGGCCGCCCTGGGTCTGGGGCTGACCCTCGCCTCCAGGCTTCCCTTCTCCGGCGGCTTCGACCTGACCGCCCTCGGAATCCTGGCCCTGATCGCCCTGGCGGCGCTGCTGCTGGCCTCGCGCAGGGTCGGACTGCCCGACTGACGGCGCCCCGAGCCAGAGTGCCGACCGGTCTGGGGCTCGTCGGAGAACCTAGGCAGTCGTCAACCGTTGGCCTCCGTAGCCACGGCACCGTGCCGGGGTCCGCACTGAAGGAATTGGCCGCCCGGTCGCAACGGAACGAGCACAGATCATGACCAGGCTGAACCCGAAGATCGAGATCAAGCAGTCACCCATCGAGGGAAAGGGCCTGTTCGCCAGGGAGCCATTCGTCCGAGGCGAACGATTCACCATCTCCAGAGCGATCACCGAGGGGGACTCCGTGGCGATGTGCGATGCTGAGTTCCAGGCGTATACACGCACCGTCTCACACTGGGACGCCGTGTACCTCGGCAATGGGAAGCATCGGGTCAGTCTGTTGGACCGGGACGACGATCCCGCGAACTACGGGAACCATAGCTGTGATCCAAATACCGCTCTTGATGGTGACGTGCGAGTCGCACTGCGAGATATTGCCGAAGGCGAAGAGATCACAATTGACTATCGGCAACTTTCCCCGATCAGCTGGTCGATCCTGTGCAACTGTGGTTCAGCCAACTGTGAGGGCGTTGTCCATGGGATAAAGGCATGAAACGCGGACGGGGTTTGTTAGGAGTGCCAAACGAAACTGGCACCGAGTACCCGGCACGGACGGCGTGCGTTATCCGCGGGTGAGTAACGAAGCTAAGGGGGCCTGGGACTGACAAGAGTATCTCGCTGGCGGCGCAGCGCGAACCGCGCCCGAGCGCCAAGAGGATCGAGAACCCGCCGGGGTTCCAGGAAATTACGGCCTATCTGAAGCCCAACCGAAACGTGAAGTCGTCGGGGGCGTGCGGGTCAGGCTCTGGAGCTGCTCCGGACCAGGGTCAGGGGGGTGACCTGGGCCAGCTCTTTGGCCAAGGCCCGGTCGCCGACCAGAACCATCGTCTGGGAGGCGGGCCCGAGATAGCGGGCGGCCACCCGGCGCAGCTCAGCTGGGGACACCGCCCGCAGCCGGCGAGAGTAGGTCTCGAGATAGCGCTGGTCGAGACCGTGAACCCGGAGCTGGGCCAGCGATCCCGCCAGCCCCGCCTGGGTCTGGAGCGTGATCACCCGCACCCCGGCCAGGTAGCTGCGACAGTTCTCCAGCTCATCGGCCCCCACCTCCACCGTGGCGAGCCGGCCCAGCTCGTGGAGGAACTCCACCTGGGCGGGGGCGGTGACCTCGCTGCGGACCTCGATCGAGGTCTGCACCAGGCTGTCGAGGAGGTGGGACTCGGTCCGGCTGTGGGGGCTGTAGGTGTAGCCCTTGTCCTCGCGGAGGTTGGCCATAAGCCGGGAGCTGAAGCTGCCTCCCAGGACCGCCGCTGCCAGATTGAGGGGGATGTAGTCCCTGTGCCCCAGCGGCGGGGCGCTGGCGGCGCTCAGGATGACGGTCTGTACCGACCCTGGGCGGCCGATGAAGGTGGTCCCGGGCCGCCCCGTGGTCCGGAGCGGGGGCAGCCGCGGGGGCCGGCGCCGGCCCTGCCAGGGGGCGAACGCCTGCTCCAACCGGGCCAGCGTCCGGCGCGGCTCGAGGTCGCCCACGACGGTCACCTGGGAGGACGCGGGCAAAAAGCAGGCTTCCCGCAGCCGCAGCAGGCGCTCCCGGCTCACCTGACGGATGTCCCGGTCGCTGGGTGCCGGCCGGCCGTAGGGGTGGCCGGGGTAGAGCAGCTGCTCCAGGTGCTCTCCGGCCAGGAACTGGGGGGTTGCCCGAGCTATCCGCAGCCCCTCGATCAGCTTGACCCGCTCAGTCTCCAGCTCGGGCTGGGGCAACCGGGGCTCGGTGACTACCTGGCAGATGAGCCGGTAGAGCTCCTCCTCAGCCTCCGCCAGGGCCGAGGCGGCGATCTGGATCCGGTCCTGGTCCAGATGCACCGAGAGCGACCCGCCCAGGCGCTGGACGGCCTCGGAGACCTCCTCCTGGCTCAGCTCCCCACTGCCCAGGAGCAGCCCGCTCCGGAGCAGCTGGCTGGCGGCCACGCTAGGCCCCAGGGCGCTCCCGGCGGGCACGGTCAGTCGCAGCTCCAGGCGGGGGACGGTCGCCCGCCTGAGCACCATCGCGTCGAGGCCGTTGCCCAGCAGCGCCCGGGCGGGCGGGCCCACCCGCAACTGCGGCACCGGTCCCGGGCGGGGGACCTCCGCCGCCAACGCGCTCAGGTCGTGGCTCATCCGCCGTCTCCATCTCCGGCGCCGGGCAGCCAGTGCAGGACCGTCGAGCGCTCCGGGCGAAGCCAGGCCCCGATCGCCCGCCGCACCTCCTCCCGGGTGACCGCCTCCAGCCCCGTGGGCAGCTCGTCCGCCAGCTCGGGCCGGTCGTGGACCGAGGCCAGCACCCCCAGCTCCTGCATCCGCCCGAGGCGGCTGTCGCCGTTGCCGTGGTAGGCGCCCAGCTCGCGCCGCTTGGCCCGGAAGAGCTCGTCCTCGCTGGGCCCCCGCTCCGCCACCTCCCGTAGCTCCTGGTCCAGGGCCTCGACCAGCGCTTCGGTCTCGACCCCGGGGCGCGGGGTGGCCTCGAAGGTGAAGAGCGCCGGCCCCCGGAACTCGAAGGAGTCGCCGATGGGGTAATGGGGGCCGCCGTCGATCTGAAGCGCCAGCTCCCGCTCCTTGACCAGGCGCCGCTGCAACCGGGAGGAGCGGCCGTCGGTCAGGATCCGCGCCGCCAGCAGGAGCGGCAGGTGGTCCCTGGTGCCGAAGGGGGCGGTCCGGTAACCCACCGCCACCTGGGGGCTGGGAGCCAGGGGGTCGTGGCGCCGGTGCTGGCCCCGCCTCTCGGGCAGCGGCTCCTCCAGGTCTGGCAAGGGCGGGGCAGGGCGGGGGGGGACGGGCCCCAGATGGCGCTGCACCACCCGCAGCGCCTCCTCCTCCTCGAAGTCGCCAACCAGGACCAAGGTGGCGTTGGAGGGCCCGTACCAGCTCTGGTAGAAGTCACGCGCCTCGGCGACGGTGGCCGCCTCCAGGTCCTGGAACTCGCCGTAGAAGTTGTGGCAGTTGGGATAGGTTTGGAAGGCGTACTGGGAGAGCCAGAGCCACGAGAACCCACCATAGGGGAGGTTGAGAACGTTGCCCCGGACCTCCTCCTTGACCACGTCCACCTGGTTGCGCAGGGTCTCCTCGGTGATCTCCAGGTGCTGCATCCGGTCCGCCTCTAGGAAGCAGGCCATCTCCAGCGCCGGTGCGGGCAGGATCTCCATGTAGTTGGTGTAGTCGTGGCGCGTCGAGCCATTGAACAGCCCCCCAGCGCCGCTGATGAGCTGGCCCAGCGCCTGTTTGGAGACAGCGGCAGTGCCCTGGAACATGAGGTGCTCGAAGAGGTGGGCGAATCCCGTGCGTCCCTCCTGCTCCAGGCGGAAGCCGACCCGGTAGTACATCCCCACCGCCACCGTGGGTGAGCTTCGCTCCTGGCTCAGGACCACATCTAAGCCGTTGTCGAGCCGCTCGCGGCGCAGACGGGGCTTGGGCCGGGCGGCGGGGTTGGCCACGGCGGCTGATGCTAGCAGGGGAGATCGCAAGATCCCGGCGTCGCCAATTCGGATTGGGGGAGCCAGGGGCCCCGGCGGTAGACTGCCAACCCGTCGGGGCGGGGAGGAGCCGACCCTGGGGCAGACCAGATGGAGTGCACGTGGCCGAGATAGATCCGCGCTTTCTGGAGCTGCCGCTGTCAGCGGTGGCTGATTCTGCGCTGGACGCCATCGGCCGTCATCCCGAGATCAGCTATGGCGACCTGCGCGTCCACCAGGACCGCGTCCAGGTGGTGCACGTACGCGAGCACGACCTGATCTCCATGAGCGAGTACGCGCCCCGGGGGCTGGGGGTGCGCCTGGTGGTGGACGGCTGCTGGGGCTTCGCTGCCTCCAGCGACCTCAGCCCTGAGGGGGCTCGAGGCGTCGTGGTCCAGGCCATGGCCATGGCCCGGCTGCTCCGGCCTCTCTTGGAGGAGCGGGTGGAGCTGGCCCCCGAGCCGGCCCACCAGGAGAGCTGGGCTGAGCCGGTAGAGACCGATCCCTTCGCGGTGCCGGCCGAGCGCAAGGTCGCGCTCATGCTCGAGACCACCGGTCGTTGCCTGGGGGCGGGGGCCAAATTCGCTGAGTTCTTCTGCCGCCAGGCGCAAGAGAACCGCTTCTTCGTCAGCACCGAAGGGTCGCGGATCACCCAGCAGCGGGTGCGTCTCTACCCGGTGCTGCAGGCCGGGATGGTCGACGAGCATGGGTCGGGCCTGATCGAGACCATGCGCTCCACCGCGCGCCCCGTGGCCCGAGGATGGGAATACGTCGAGGCCCACGACTTTCCCCAGCAGGCGGCGGAAATGGTCTCATGGCTCAAGGAGAAGCTGGCGTCGCCCTCGGTCCGCCCCGGAACCTACGACCTGGTGCTCGACCCCTCCAACCTCTGGCTCACGATCCATGAGTCCGTCGCCCACGGCACCGAGCTGGACCGAGCCCTCGGGTACGAGGCCAATTTCGCCGGCACCACCTTCGCCACCCCGGACCAGGTGGGTCGACTGCGCTACGGCTCGCCTCTGATGCACGTCACCGGCGACCGGTTGGAGCCCCATGGACTGGCGACAGTCGGTTTCGACGACGATGGGGTGGCGGCCCAGCGCTGGGACATCATCCGCGAGGGGATCCTAGTTGGGTACCAGCTCAACCGCCAGATGGCACACAAGTTCCGGCTGGAGCGCTCCAACGGCTGCGCCTTCGCCGACAGCTTCTCCCACCTGCCCCTGCAGCGGATGCCCAACGTCTCCCTTCAAGCCGACCCCAAGGGCGATCCCAGCCTCGACGATCTGCTCTCGGGGGTGGACGACGGCATCTACATCGTGGGCGACAAGTCCTGGTCCATCGACCAGCAGCGCTACAACTTCCAGTTCACGGGGCAGCGCTTCTACCGCATCCACCATGGCCAGCTCCAGGGACAGCTGCGGGATGTCGCCTACCAGTCCCGGACCCCGGACTTCTGGGGCCGGCTCCAGGGCCTGGGGGGACGGTCCAGCTGGGAGCTGCACGGGGCCTTCAACTGCGGCAAGGGCGAACCGCAGCAGGTGGCCCCCGTCTCCCATGGCTGTCCCCCTGCCCTCTTCCGCCAGGTCAACGTCCTCAACACCCGCGAGGAGGGGCGCCCGTGACCCCCGAGGAGCTGCTGGAGCTCGGCCTGGGGCAGGGGATGGCGGTGGCAGTCGCCACTCGCGCCAGCAGCGTCAACTTCCGCCTCGCCAACAACACCCTCACCACCAACGGCTGCGAGGACTCGCTCGGGCTGGGCCTCATTGCGTTGGAGCGGGGGCGGGTCGCCACCCAGGCGGCGGACGTGGTCGACGAGGGCCAGGTGGCACCACTGGCCAAGGCGGCCAGGGAGCGCGCCATGGAGAGCCCGGTCGCCCCCGACGCCATGCCCCTGCTCAGGCCGGGTGAGGCGGCGGCCGGCCAGGGGGCTGGCGCCGACCTGGGCCCGGCCCAGCCCGGGGATCTGGAGGGGGTCCTGGAGGGCATCCACCAGGTGTTGCAGCGCTCCCGCAAGGAGGGGCTGCGCTGCTTCGGATTCGGCCGCTCGCAGGTGGAGCTGGAGTGCCTGGGCAACTCCGAGGGGCTGCGACTGCAGGGGGGCCGGCGGAGCGCCGCGTTGGCGCTGACCCTCAAGACCCAGGATCTCGGGCGTAGCGTCTGGGCCGGCGCGATGGGGATCAAGATGGCCGAGCTAGACCCGGTGGGCATGTACCAGCGGCTGCGCCAGCGGCTCGACTGGACCGAGAGGCGGCTGGAGCTGCCTCCAGGCCGCTACCAGGTGATCCTGGAGCCGTCGGCCACTGCGGATCTGGTGGCCTGGCTCTACTTTGAGATGCAGGCGCGGGGCGCCGACGAGGGCCGGACCGTTTTCAGCGGCCCCTCGGGGCCCAGGGTGGGGGAGGCCATGTACGCCCCCTCGGTCAAACTCAGCAGCAACCCCTTGGACCCCTCGATGGCAGTGGCGCCGTTCGTCCGCTGTCTCCAGTCCAGCGAGTACTCCTCGGTCTTCGACAACGGCCTGGCGGTGCCCGCCACAACCTGGGTCGAAGGTGGGACGCAGCAGGAGTTGATGTGCCCCCGGCGCTGGGCCCAGGACCACTCCCATCCGGTCCGGCCCGACGCCGACAATCTGGAGATGGCGGGGAGCGACACGTCGCTGGAGGAGATGATCAAGGACACCGAGCGCGGCCTCCTCGTGACCTCCCTCTGGTACATCCGCGAGGTCGACCCCACTCGACTTCTCCTGACTGGGCTCACCCGCGACGGAGTGTTCCTCATCGAGAGGGGGCAGGTTGTGGGGGCGGTCAACAACTTCCGCTTCAACGAGAGCCCGGTGGGGGTCCTGCAGCGCCTGATGCAGCTGGGTGTGGCGCAGCTGGCCTACGGCCGCGAGATCGGTGACTACATGTTCGTCAAGGCGCCGCCGATCCGGGTGGACGGCTTCTTCATGTCCTCGGTCTCGGACGCGGTCTGAGTGGCACGCGAAGAGTCGAGCGCCAGCTCCGAGCCCGAGGAGACCGCGTCCCGGCTGGTGCGCGCCGTGGAGTGGATCTGCCACACCCTGTGGCTTGCGGAGAGGAGGGAGCCGGAGCTGGTCCGGCTCCAGGAGAGGCGGGGCTCGATGGGATACCCCCACTACATCGTCAGCAGGGGCGGCCTCGTGCCGGATGAGCGCTGGGTGGACTGTCTCTACGTCCTGCCAGAGGCTCTGGTCGACCACCTCCGGCGGCGATGTCTCGATCTCGAACCCCCGGCCTACGTCGAAGCCTCCCTCGACGCCGGGGCCCAGGCTCTGGCGCGATTGCTCCCGGAGGTGGAGGCGGCGGGGCTGGTCGCTCTGGCCCGCAGCGCCAACCCCTCGGGGGAGCTGGCCACGGCCTGGCGCGGGCTGGATCCCGGGCCGCAACCGCAGCGCCGGCTGCTCTGGGCGGCCATGATCCTGCGCGAGTCGCGGGCCCACGTCCACTACCGGGCGGCAGCGGCCCTGGGGCTCCAGCCGGTGGAGCTGCTGGTCTGGACCGCGCTTTGGAACGGCACCGGCACAGCCCACGTGGGACGACTCTTCCGCTGGAGCGAGGACGAGCTGCAGGCGGGTCTGGAGGCCCTGCGGCGGCGGGGCTGGGTCGGGGAGTCTGGGGCCCTGACTGAAGGTGGGGCGGCTGAGCGCGACCGCCTCGAGCAGAGGACCGGCCATCACACCGAAGAACTTCTGGGAGAGGGGCCGAACCCGGACCTGGAGCGACTTCTGGCGCAGATCCCAGCGGAGGCCTAGGGCTCACGTTCTGACGGCCGTGGCGGGCCGCCCGGAGGCCGTGATGGCGCCGCCTCGACCCCGAGGATGACAATGACAGCGGGTATGGACCTCATCTCGCCTTCCGATCCCAGCCCCCGCCCCCGGCCGCAGCGGCGCCGGGCCTCCCTTGGACGCCGGCTCTGGGCCGGAGCCGCCGGGATCGCCGCCTTGGCCCTCCTGGGCGGTGCTGTCTCCCTGCTCCACAGCTCGGGCGGGGCTGTGGCGGCCGCCCAGGCACGCCAGCTGGTGCTCGCTCGCGGCTACCACCTGCAGGAGGTCCATGTGGTCCACGCAGACCGCGCCTGGCTCAGTCCCAACCAGGTGCGGCTGGCGGGTGACTGGTCCAAGGAGCTGGGCCGGGTTTCGAACCTGCGCCAGGCCCGGGCCCTGGCCGCCAGCTCGCGTCAGCGCCTGCGCGGCACGCTGGAGGCGGTAGCCAGATCTCAGGCGGCGGCTGCGGCGCTGGTGAGCCTGCCGGCGACCGCCACGACGCTGCCGCAGCGGGCGGCGGCGGCAGTCCAGCTGGCGGGTCAGGAGGGACTCTCGCCGCTCGGCGTTCCCCAGGGGCTGGCGGCTTTGGCGGACACCCCCGGGGCCGGCGCCACCGCCGCCTCCTCGACGCTTCAGGGAGAGGTGGAGGAACTCCTGGCGGAATTGGGACTGGCGCAGGAGCTGGGAGCCCTGCGCATGACGACCATGGGGCTGGTCGACCAGGCGGCTCTGGAGTCGGTCCCCACGGCGCCGCGGCTGCTCGGAGCGTATACCGCGGCCAAGACGGCCATGGCTCGGGCCCGGACGCCCCTGGAGCTGGTCTCGGCCCAGGGCTTGCTCGGACGACTCCAGCGCCAGGCGGGAGCGGCGCTGGCCCATGACCAATGCGGGCACAGCCAGATCCAGGGCAAGTCGATCTACATCTCGCTGGCGCTCCAGGAGATGGTCTTCTACCAGGCCGGCTGCGCCGTCCGGGCCACCGCCGTCACCAGCGGCCGGCCCGGGATGTCCACCCCCACCGGGACCTTCAGCGTCTTCCTCAAGCGGAGCCCGCTCTGGTTCTACTCCGGCGACGCCCCGGGAACACCGGGCTATTACGTCCCCTTCCAGGCGCAGTACGGAATGGAGTTTTTGGGCGGCGGCTACTACATCCACAACGCTCCCTGGGAGACGCCCGAGGAGTTCGGACCCGGCAGCCAGGACGACCTCGCGGCCGCCAGTCACGGCTGCGTCCACACCCCTTTGGCCACCTTGGCTTGGGCCTATGGCTGGACGCCCCTGGGCACGCCGGTAGTGATCAGCGCCTGAAGTGGCGGATAGCGGCAGCTCGGGCCTGCCCCCCGGGGTCGGCCCCGAGCTCTTGGAGCAGCTGGCCTTTCGCAGCCAGCTGCGCTACATCTTCCGCCGGGCCCTGACCAGTCTGGATGGCACGGCCCAGGAGTTCGGTCTCACTCCGTTGGGCTACCACGCGGTCCTGGTCCTGGGGGGGGCGGGGCTGGAGGGGGTGCAGGAGCAGGAGCTGGTGGAGCAGCTCTCCTCCAGCCGGGCCCACATCTCAGTTTTGGCCCACTCCCTGCTGGAACAGGGGCTGATCAGCCGCACCCCGTGGTCCCAGGACCGAAGACGGATGGTGCTGCGCCTGACGGACCGGGGCTGGCAGGTGGTTGCCGACATCGCCTCCCGCCACCGCCAGCGGATGCAGGAGCTGGTCCAGGGCTGGGACCCGAGCGCCTTCGAGCAGATCCTGGAGCGGATCATGGACGTCTACCTGGGTCTGGAGGGGCGGGTCAGGGTGGAGCCGTTCCCGCGCCGCCGCCCCACCGGCTGAGTCGCTCTCCTGGCTTTGCCGATAATGGCCCCGGATGGCAGACCACGCGCCCGGCCCGCCCGACGGTCCGGGGGGTGGGGCTGAGGCGGAGCGGCCCGCGCTTCCCACCCATCTGAAGGCGGAGATGGAGGGCGCCTCCTATTTGGGGCCGACCTCCTTCGCCAAGGTGCCCCGGCTGACAGAGGAGGGCGAGCTCGACCGCTGGCGGCCCGACTTCGCCGTGGTCGGTGCCCCCTGGGACGACTCCACCAGCTACCGACCCGGGGCCCGCTTCGGGCCTAGGGCGGTCAGGACCGCCAACTACCAGTTCCCCGTATGGCATCTGGACCTGGAGGTCTCCCCGCTGCGGGAGCTGGTCGTGGTCGACTACGGCGACGCCGTCTGCGCGCCGGGGCAGGTGGAGCGCTCCCACGCCGCCATCCAAGACCGGGTGTCCCAGGTGGCCCGCCGCGGGATCGTGCCCTTGGTCATCGGGGGTGACCACTCCATCACCCTGCCCTCGGCCACCGCCGTGGCGGACCAGGTGGGACGTGGGCGACTGGGAGTTATCCACTTCGACGCCCATGCCGACACCGCCCCCGACAGTTTCGGCAACCCCCTCTCCCACGGCACCCCGATGCGGCGGCTGATCGAGTCCGGTGCCGTTGCCGGGGCCAACTTCGTCCAGATCGGCCTAAGGGGCTACTGGCCGCCGAAGGAGGTCTTCTCCTGGATGCGGCAGCAGAGGATGCGCTGGCATCTGATGGATGAGGTGTGGCGCCAGGGGATCGAGGAGGTGGTCCGAAGGGCCTTGGCGGAGGCCCTGGAGGGCCCGGAGGCGGTCTACCTGTCCGTCGACATCGACGTCCTCGACCCGGGCTTCGCCCCCGGCACCGGCACCCCTGAGCCGGGGGGGATGAACCCGGCCGACCTGCTCCGGGCCATCCGGGCCATCTGCCTCTCAACCCGTGTCGTGGCCATGGACGTGGTAGAGGTCGCCCCGGCCCTGGACCCGGCCGAATTGACGGCCCAGAACGCCAACCGCTGCCTCCTGGAGGCCATATCGGCCGAGGCGGCCAAGCGCCGCCAGCGGCCCCCTGGCTGAAGAGGGAGCCCCGCGTCCACGCGAACTGTCACTCCAGGACCACCAGCAGCCGGCTGCGACCCAGCTCCAGGTAGGGGTTGGACCCTGGCCGCAGGTGGCCCAGCCAGCGCTGCGGCGCGAGGACGCCCAGGTGCGCCTGCTGCAGCCGGCGCAGGGCCAGCTGTGGCCGGTCCAGGTCGGGGAAGCCGATGGCGCGGCCGTCGGAGATCACCCCGCAGGTGGCGTGGGTCTCCAGGGCCAGGGCGTCGACCACCTGCCAGAACTGGACTTCGGGGATGGCCCGGGCCAGGGTGGACCAGGGCGGCAGGCGGAGGGTGACCTCGCCCTGGTGCGAGGAGTCGAGCTCCGTCGCCTCGGCCACCAGCTGGATCCCGGACCACAGCAGCGGCTCGCCCAGAATCAAAGGTGCCCCCCGGCGGGTGCCCGCGGCATAGCGCTCGCCCTCGGGGTCTGACCTGACCTGGGCCACCTGGCGCAGGACGTCCAACGAGCGGCCCGCGAGCCAGGGCTGGCTCCCCTCCAAGGGGCAGCTGAGCGAGACGGTGGTGGAGTCGGACGTCAGCAGACAGCAGTTCCAGTCGGGTGCAGGCTGATCTGCCACGTGACCCACAGTAAGCCCGGGGGCAACCCTGCTCCGCGTGGCGGACCGGGGCGGGGTCTGCCTGGGGCGGGTTCCCTGCCGCGTGCCCACGGATCGCCGGCCCGCCCCCGGCTACCCAGCACGACTGGGCGCTCGGCCACTGGAGGGTGCGGCGAGGAGGGCATCCTGTCGCGCGATCATGTGGCCCGAGCGCCAGGAGCCTGTCGCCGCCAGGTGTCCTGCCTGGGGAGGCGGAGGAGGAGTAGACAGTGGACCGGGCCCAGGGAGCAAGGGCGTTTCGCAAGGCCATCGGCGAGCTCGAAGACAGCTTGCGCCGCTGCCCGGATGAGCTGTGGCGCGCCAGCATGTGGCACGTGCCGAGGACCGATCCCTGGGTCTGGCCGAAGCTCGGCGTCGAGCCGGTGCCGGAGAGGACGGATGAGGCAATCCAGATCTTCTCCGCCGTCGCCAGCATCGCCTATCACTGCCTCTGGTTTCTGGACTTCTATGCCACGACCGACCCGCCCGGCTTCCGGGCTCCCGAATATGTCCGGGGAGGTCCGGAGGAGATGGCCTGGCCGGGAGACGGTGCCGCGCCGCTTCCCCCCGGGGTCTTCCCCAAGGAGGTGCTGCTCCGCTACCTGGACTACGGTCGGCAGCGGGTGGAGCAGCGGATAGCCCACGCAACCGCCACCGAGCTGGCCGCGGTCTGCCCGCCGGGTCATCCCCAGGCGGGGAAGTCTCTGGTGGCTCTTCTCAGAGTGAACCTCGCCCACATCCGAGAGCACGCCCGGCAGATCTCGGGCTTCCTCCTGGCTCAAGGTGTGACATCCGCCGCCGACCCGGAGCCAGGGCCGCGGGGCTGACACCCCCCGCGCCCGTCTGCACCCGGACGGTGAGGCAGCCAATGGTGTAGGCGGCCACGACCGGGCTTGGGCGGGGGCGCTAGGCTTGGCGGGTGTACGGGTGGCCGTCCGGGCCATCATCACCATGCGAGGTCAGCGATGAAGGCAGCCACCGAACAACCACTGCGCGCTCCCGAGTACCGGGAGACGTCCCTTGAGGGCGTGGACCACATCGAGTTCTTCGTGGGCAACGCCCGCCAGGCGGCCCACTTCTACCGCAGCGCCTTCGGTTTCGACGTCGTCGCCTACTCGGGGCCAGAGACGGGAGTGCGGGACCGGGCGTCTTACGTCCTGCGCCAGGGCGACGTCGCCCTCGTGATGACCGCACCTCTCAGTCCGGATGGCGAGGTCGCCGACCACGTCCGCCTTCACGGGGACGGGGTCCGGACGCTGGCGTTCACCGTTGAGGACGCCAACGCCGCCTACCAGGACGCCGTCCTGAGGGGGGCGCGGTCTGTCGCGGAACCTCACGTGGTCGAGGACAAAGAGGGTGCCGTGAGACTGGCGACGGTGCGGACCTTCGGCGACACCGTCCACACCTTTGTCGAGCGGGCGGAGTACCAGGGAAGCTTCCTGCCGGGATACCGAAAGGAGTTCAAGGCTGGTCAGGGTGCAGGTCTGGAGCTGGTCGACCACTGCGTCTGCAATGTCGAACTCGCGCGCATGGATGAATGGGTCAGCTGGTACAACCGCGTCTTCGGCTTCGACGTCTTCCAGGAGTTTGACGAGAAGGACATCGCCACCCAGTACTCGGCGCTGCGCAGCAAGGTTGTGCGCGGGGGCCGGCAGGGGCGTGTCACCTTCCCCATCAACGAACCGGCCAAAGGGATGCGCCGCTCCCAAGTGGACGAGTATCTCGACTACTACCACGGGCCGGGGGTGCAGCACATCGCCCTGCACACTCAGGACATCGTTGAGAGCGTCGACTGGCTGCGGCGTCAGGGCGCGGAGTTCCTGCGGGCGCCGGACAGCTATTACGAAGCCCTGCCGGGCCGGATCGGCAACATAGACGAGGACCTGGAGCGGCTGCGCCCGCTCAACATCCTGGTCGACCGCGACGAGCATGGCTACCTCCTGCAGATCTTCACTCGCCCGGTCGAGGACCGGCCCACTCTCTTCTTCGAGGTGATCCAGCGCAAGGGCTGTCGCGGATTCGGCAAGGGCAACTTCCAGGCTCTCTTCGAGGCGATCGAGAGAGAGCAGGAGGCGCGGGGCAACCTCTGATCGGGCCCCTGACGGCTCGGCCGTGACCTCTGCGGGGGAGTCCCCGGAAGGGGGGCCTTCGGACCTCGGTTACACCGTGGCCGAGGCCCGGCGCCAGATGGCCGCCGCGGTGCCGGTGCTGCCGGCGGAGGAGGTACCCCTCGATCGCGAGTGCACCGGTCGGGTCCTGGCCGAGCCGGTTCACGCCCGAGTCTTACTGCCCCCCTTCGACAACAGCGCCATGGATGGCTACGCGGTCATGGCCCAGGATCTGATCCAGGTTCCGGTGCGGCTGCCGGTGGTGGGGGAGATGGCGGCGGGCAGCCCTCCCGGGAGCGTGTCGATTGAGTCCGGAACGTGCGCGAAGGTGATGACGGGTGGACCCCTGCCCGATGGGGCCGACTCGGTCGTCCCCTACGAGTGGACTGACCGAGGCGCCGCCGAGGTCCTGATCCGGCAGCGACCGGATCTTGGCAACGCCGTCAGGCGGGCCGGAGAGGACCTCCGGCCGGGTGTCGAGGTCTTCGGCCGGGGCCATCGCCTGCGGCCCACCGACCTGGCGCCGCTGGCGGCGACCGGCCTTGAGGGGGTGCTGGTGGGGCAGCGGCCCAAGGTGGCCTTGGTCACCACCGGCGACGAGATCCGGCCTCCGGGGACCAAGTTGGGGCCGGGGCAGATCTACGACACTGCCGGTGCCGCCCTCGGGGCCCAGATTGGGGCGGCCGGGGGCCTTTTGGTGCAGCGGCGGTGGGTGGGGGACGACCCCGAGGCGGTCCGCGAGGTGCTGGGCCGGGCGGCGGCGGAAGCCGACCTCCTGGTCACCGTGGGCGGGGTCAGCGTCGGCGACCACGATCATGTGCGGGAGACGGTCGAGCGCCTGGGCCGGCTCCAGCTCTGGCGGGTGGCCATGCGCCCAGGGCGCCCCGTCTCCTTTGGCTCGCTGGGGAACTGCGCATTCCTGGGGCTGCCCGGCAACCCGGTCTCGGCGGCTGTGACCTTCATCCTGTTCGGAGTCCCGTGCCTCTTGCAGATGCAGGGGGCGCGGCGGATCGCCCCGCCCACGCTGCTTGCAGAGCTGCTGGAGGACATCGACAAGCCTGAGGGCCTGGAGACCTTTCACCGGGCGGTGCTGCAGGCGCGCAGCGGCCAGTTGCCGGGCGTCCGCCTGGCCGGGAACCAGAGCAGCGGAGCGACTATTTCCCTGGCCCTGGCGGACGGGATCATGGCCCTCCCCGCGGCCGGCGACCATCTGGGGGCCGGGGCGACCGTTGAGGTGATCCCGCTCGGCTGAGGTAGATGGCGGCTCCGGCGCCCGTTGGTCCGGGAGGGCGACCAAGCACTGTGACGGTCGCCTCCCGGAATGGCTGACACCGCTGAACGTGGCCGGTTTGGGGCATGAAACGGGTCCGCAATGACGATGCGCCGCGATTCGTGCCTGTCGGCGGCTGTCCGGGGTGCCTCGGGCACAGTGTGGCGTCCTACCAGTGCGCGGCGTACAGGTGCGCCCAGTGGCAGCGGCCGCGGAGGCGCGGGGGTCCCACTTCCGAACGAAAGGTGGGGAGCGCGCAGTCGACCTGGTTGTCGCGCGAGGCGATCGTCGAGTCGTCCCCGTGGGGGTGAAGCTCAGCGACACTGTCAGGCCCAGCGATGTCCGTCACCTGGTGTGGCTTGCAGATCGCGTCAGCGGCAACCTAGCCGATGCGCCAATTGTCCCCACTGGCCAATACGCCTATCGGCAGCCGGACGGTGTCGCGGTCGTGCCTCTGGCTCCAGTCGGTGCTTGACCCGAGGCGTTCGCCCCCCGTGGGCCGGCAGTCCCTCAGTTGTCGGAGTCGAGCCCCAGGTCACCGCCTGCGGGTCCGGCCCCCTTGGCCGCCTCTACCGCTCCCCGGAGCACCTTGATCCGGCCCTCCCGGGACTGGCCCGCGGCGGCCCGCCCCGCGAGGTAGGTGGCCAGGGGCGCGTACTGTCGGGCACCGCTGGCGTGGGCTGCCTCTGCGGCTAGGTCCAGGACCAGCTTGGCCTCCTCCCGGCGTAGGACGGCGTCGGCCGCGCCCAGGCCCTTGAGATAGCGGTCGAACCATTCGTTCACAACCTGCCTCCTTGGTCGATCTCCGCCACCGCCCGAGCCGCCGCCGCGGCCAGCTCCCTCGGGGTGTTGCAGTTGATGAAGGAGAACCCCTCTGGGTCCAGCGGTCGCCATTCCGCCTCCAAGACCGGTCGAACCCGGACCGCTTGCAGTATCGCCCGCAATGGCGGCCCCTGTCCGCCTGATCGCGGCTGGGCTGCTGCCACTTCGAGGTCGGCGGCGCCGTCGGACCGGTAGACGCCGAAGAGTGGCTCTAGCCGACCCTGTCGCAGTGGGATGACTGCCTGTGGGGTCGGCTCGGCGCGTGCCAGCCGGGTCATGAGCTGGGCCAGTCGGGGGGAGGGGAAGGGGGCGTCGGCGGCCAGGACCAGCACCAGCTCCGATCCCGCAGCTCTGAGCCCGGCCAAGAGCCCCCCGGCGGGACCGGGCAGATCGGGGGCGTCGTCGACCACGGTCCACCCGGTGCCGTAGTCGCTGGGACCCGCCACCAGGGGCGGCGTGGCGACTTCGGCAAGGGCCCGCGCCCCCCAGGTGATCAGCGGGGGATCCCGTGGTCCCGGGAAGGGCAGGGCGCACTTGTCCCGGCCCATGCGCCGACTGCGGCCACCAGCCAGCAGCAGCAGCCGGGGGAGGGCAGTCACAGCCCCCTCGGATCAGCCGTGAGCGGCGAGCTGGCGGCGCAATTGGATGCGCTCAAGGTGGGTGTAGACGTTGCAGCGCTCACCCCGCAGGAATCCCACCAGGGTGACCCCGGTGGAGTCGGCGGTGGCCACCGCCAAGGACGACGGGGCGGAGATCGACGCCAGCACCCCGATGCCGGCGGCGGCCGCCTTCTGCACGATCTCGAAGCCGGCCCTGCCGCTCACCACCAGGAGCGAGTCGGTGAGGGGCAGCTCGCCCGCCAGGAGCGCCCGCCCCACCAGCTTGTCGACCGCGTTGTGGCGGCCGACGTCCTCCGCCACGGCCAGCTCCCCCCCCGGGCGGCGCAGCAGTCCCGCGGCGTGCAGGCCGCCGGTCGAGTGGAAGACGCGCTGGGCCTGGAGCAGCCGCTCGGGCAGCCCGTAGAGGTCGGTCAGAGCCCAGCTCGCGCTCCCCTCCACGTTGGCCTGGACCGCGTGCAGCGCCTCGAGGGTCGTCGCCCCGCAGATGCCGCAGGCGCTGGACGACGGCAGGGCTCGCTGCCAGCCGAGCGCGCCCTCCGGGAGCGGCTGCCGCAGGTGGACGTCGACCAGGTTCTCGCTGGTTGGGTCCAGCTCCAGCTCCAGCGGCAGCCCCTCGAGCTGGGCCTGGCCGCTCGGGGCGAGCCGGACGTGATCCACCTGGTCGAGGCGTGCGATCACACCCTCGGCGTGGAACAGCCCCAGGGCCAGCTCGACGTCGCAGCCCGGGGTCCGCAGCAGCACCGCCAAGGGCTTGCCGTCCACCATCAGCTGCAGCGGCTCCTCCCGGGCGACGCGGTCCTCGGTGCTCTCGGCCGATTGCCCGCGGACGCGGGTCACCGGCAGACGCTGCTGGTCGGGGCGGCCATGCGAGGTCGTAACCATGAGCCCGATCCTATCTCGCGGCGCCAGCCATGCCGACTCCCGCGGGGCCGGGGAGCAGCGGTGCCCCTAGGAGCGCTTGAGGCCGGCGGGGCTACTCAGCGGAACTGCTCGACCCCGGCGCCATCCTCGCGGTCCCAGCCGTAGGCGGCGAGATAGCCCCAGCAGTCGGGACGGCTCCCGTCGAGGTCGGTGAAGCCGTAGGTGTCGGCGAGCTGGCGGGCGCTGAGGATGGCGCCGGCAAAGCGGCCGGCGCCGGGGTCTGCAGCGAGGGCGGCCACTCCACGCGCGACGTAGGCTGGCGACTCCGAGATGGCAAACCCAGGCGTCTTGGCGCAGGCGTCACGCCAGTTCTCTTCCGAGACACCGAAGTTCTCCAGCATCCCCTCTGACCTGAGCCACCCTGGCGTGACCGCGAGGGCGAACAGGGGATGACCGGCCAGCTCCGCGGTAAGTCCCAGTACGATGCGCTCGACGTTGGCCTTGACCAGGTCGTAGTAGAAGCCGACGTTGCGGCGGAAGGTGGCGTTGGCAGCCGAGGTGCCGTCGGTCATCTCCACCACCAACCCCGCAGCCTTGGCGCTCTGAGCCGAGCGCAGCATGAGAGGGATGGCGGTGCGGCAGGTGATCAGGTGGGTGTGCACGCCCATCTGCAGCATCCGCAAGCCCCCTTCCCAGGCGTGCTCCCAGAGCGGTTTGTCCCACTCCGCGTAGCGCTCGCCGCCGAAGATGTCGTTGACCAGCACATCCAAGCGTCCCCGTTCCCGCTCGATGTGGGAGACGAGGTCGGCGACCGCGCCCGGGTCCTCGTGGTCGACGACCAGGGCTCTTCCCTTCCCACCTGCGGCGGCGATGAGATCGCCCGTCTCCTCGATCGTCTCGGGCCGGTCCATCTCCGAGGGTCCGGAGTCTCGGCTGCTTCGCCCGGTCGCGAACACGAAGAAGTCGTTGCGGGCGAGCTCTACGGCGATCGCCCGGCCCGCCCCCCTGGTGGCCCCCGCCACCAGCGCAACTCGCGTTCTCGCCTCAGTCGGCATTTCGCTGCAGCGTCCAGGCGGCCACGACGGCATCCTCGACCGCGCCCGTGTCCGCCTCAGGGAGATTGGCGACGACCATCATGTGCGCCAAGAAGCGGCTTGGGACGCTGGAGGTGCCGGGGTGCTCCTGGGGGATCTTGTCGCGGCGGTTGAAGTCGGAGCGGATGACGAGCCGAAGATCGTCGAGCTGGCGGGCCACCAACCGGCCGTGATACCGCCACTGCCAGCGGCCGTCCCGCCGCGTGCGGCTGACACCGGGGAGCCCGTCGGCGAGGTCCGCCAACTCATCGATGTCCATCGGGTCCGCCCAGTCTAGGCGCGGCTGGCCCCCCGAGATCGACGGCCTGGTTCGTCTGCACTCCGGGCCGCGGGCGGCGGGGCTAGCCCTCCTCGTCGTGGGGGCAGCGCCCCACCCACTCCCCGTGGTGGCAGCCGCAGTGGCCCACGGTCTCCTCCAGGAGCAGGTCGCCGTCCTCGAAGTGCAGCCTGGGTCCGGGGCGCTGGTCGAGATGGGGGATGGGAACGGCCCTGACCACGTAGCAGAGCTGCCCGTCGCATTCCGTCGAGGCCAGCATGTTGGGGTTGCCCGCCCGGACCAGGCGGTCGGCCAGCCAGGCCGACTCCACCCGGTCGATGCGCCTGTGCCCCACCGATGTGTAGTAGGAGCCCTCCTTTACGTCCAGTGGGGTTCCGGGGGCGCCGTCTTGGACCAGGCGCAACGCCTCGGGGGTTGACTCGGCCCCCAGCCGGCAGAGCCGCTGGGTCAGCGTCCCGGAGTCGTCGCGGGCTCGGATGGCCTCGGAACGCTGCAGCAGCAGGGGGCCGGCATCGATGTCTCGGGCCAGGCGCTGAAAGCTGATCGCGGTCTCGGTCTCGCCGTTGACGATGGCCCAGTAGACGGGCTCTGGGCCCCGGTAGAGGGGCAGCTTGGAAGGGTGGACATTGACCCAGCCCAAGCGGGGGATGGCGAGGGCTCGCTCTCGGAGGATCTGGTCGAAGCTGGCGACCAGGAACAGGTCGGCCCCCAGGCGTCGCAGTGCCACCAGGGAGTCGTAGTCGTTGACCCTGGCCAGTCTGAGCAGCGGCACTCCCAGGTGGTCGGCGACCTGGCTCAGGGCGTTGGTGTGGGCGATGACGGGGTTGGCCCCGACACTGGTGGCCAGCCCCACCACCTCGACCGGCACCCGCAGCAGTGCCAGCAGCATGGCCAGGCTGTAGTCGGAAGGGAAGCCGGCAAAGCCCACCCGGAGAGCTCCCGCCGGTGCCGCCGCCGCCGTCCCCACCGGCGCCTCGGGGATCTGCAAATCAGGCACCATCCTGAAGGAGGTCCTGCTCCAGAGCCACGACTCCACTCGATCCAGCCACGGGCTGCGGCGGGAGGGGGTGAAGGCGGAGCCGTGGGCGGTCACCCTGGGCATCCTAGCCGCCACCCTGGTCTCAAGCGTCACCGATTCGTTGAGCCGGCGCTACGCGCCTGATCAGAAGCCGGTGCCAAACTGCAGTCGCAATGCCTGAGGACGCTGGCAGGCCGCCCGACGAGCGGGTCCTGAGACAGGGACTGTCCGATCTGCGCCACACGTGGGAGCAGCTGGCGCGTGAGCTCGCGCCCGGGGTGCCGGAGCTGCCCGGGGTGATTGGCCAGGAGGTGGGCGCCCTCACCGCCCCCCTGCTCACCGAGGAGAACCTGCTCCGGCTGGCGGAGTCGGTGGTCGCCCGGGTGGCCAACGCCGGCTATCCCGACGACGCCACCGCCCTCTTCCGGCGCATGGGTCGGGCCATGTACGAGCTCCTCCTCCTTCTCGCCACCAACCAGGAGGTCCAGGAACGCCAGGGGCGGCTCGGGGCCACCCCTGACCCTGAGCCCCAGGCGGCCACTACGGCCCCTCTCATCATGACCCCTGCGCCCACTCCCGTCGCGGCGGCAGGGGAGGGCGTGGCGGAGGCGCCCAGCCAAGAGCCGGAGGCAGCCGTCGAGCTCCATCCCCGCGATCCCATCCGGCCCGAACCCAAGGAGGTGGAGCGCGCACAGCCTGGGGCCATCGCCGCGGTCGAGCCAGAGCCGGCGCCGGAAGCTCCGGCTGACGCACCCGTTGTGCGCGCCGTGCCAGCCTCCGCTCCGCCCTCACCGCTGCCCGCTCCTGGCGGGGACGACGTTGGTTTGGCGCCACCGCCGCCACCGGTCCCCTTGGCCCCGCCGCCCACCCCGGAGCCGGAGCCGGAGCCGGTGGAGGCAGGTTCCCCAGAGCCGCCGGCAGCAGCGCCAGCAGCAGCGGCAGCGCCGGCCCTCCCCGTTGCGGAAGAGCCGGACGACGAGGACATCCTCCTCTGGGGCTTCGATCCGGCCCAGCGCGAGGTGGCCACGGACCACCGCATGGCCGAGGCCGTCGCCGAGTCTCTGGCCGACATCCCCGCCCGGGGGCCGGACCAACCTGGGGGCAACGGCAGCAACGGCACCAACGGCGATCACCCCGCCGCCGGTCCTGCCGACGCCAACCCCCGGGGCGGCTGGTCCGTGCGGCTCTCGCCTCGAAGCGGGACCGAGATCCAGCGTCGACTCGCCGCTCGGCAAGACCAGATGGCCCATCTGGTGGAGGAGATCATCGCCGCCGCCGATCAGCAGCAGGGGGAGTTCTCGGCCCGGGGCCCGGCCCGCCAGGCACTTCGGGCCGCCCGGGATCGCGAGCGCCTGGAGCTGGCGACGGACGCCGAAAGCCACATCCGCAGCCTCTTGGCACGGGGCGAGACCGAGGAGGCGGTCATCGCCGCGGTGCAGCTTTCGACGAGCCTGGGGGGCGAGGCGGCAGCCGAGCTAGCCTGCCAGGTGGGGGAGGCGATCGCCAAGCCCCAGGACCAGGAGCTGGCGATCCTTTGCTACACCACCGCGATCATGGCTGCGCCCCCTTGCGACCGCGCCTGCTGGCAGCTGTGCCAGGTCGCAGTGGAGCTGCGTGATCCGGTCAAGGCCCCGATCTGGCTCGAGTTCGTCGCCCGGCTACTCCGGGCTAGGGGCGCGGACCGCGACTCAATCGCCGTCTACCGTCAGCTGCTCCACCTGACCCCGCGTCGGACCGACATCCGCGAGCTGCTGCGCACCTCCTCGCTCACCGGGGTGCTCCCGGACTGACGGGGCTGCGGGAGAGGGCGTTTCGGAGCGGGGAGAGGTAGGCCACACCGGCGCTGGCCGCGTCCGCGGGCCCGGCCTGGGAACAGGCCCGCACCAGGCCGCTGCCCACGACGACCGCGTCCGCCAGGGCCGCGACCTGGGCCGCCTGCGCCTCGTTGCTGATCCCGAACCCCACCGCAAGTGGCAGCTGGGTTCGTCGCCGCAGTTCGACCAGGCGCCCCCGGAGCTGCTCCAGGTCAGGCCCCTTGAGCGCCCCGGTGACACCCAGGCGGGAGACGACGTAGAGGAAGCCCCGGCTCTCGGCGGCGATCCTGGCGGCGCGTTCGGGGCCGGTGGTCGGGGAGACCAGGAGAGTTAGGCCCAGACCCCGCGGCGCAAGCGCCTGGTTGGCCTCTGCCGCCTCCTCCAGGGTGAGGTCGCAGATGATCACTCCCGAGATCCCCGCGGCGGCCGCGGCCGCGGCGAAGCGCTCCAGGCCGTAGCGGAGGACCGGGTTGAGGTAGGTGAAGAGCATCACCGGCAGGGCCTCAGCGGCCCGCGCCGCCAGCGCCAGGCTGTCTTCGACGGTCACCCCCCGTCCCAGCGCCCGCTGGGACGCGGCCGCGATCTCGGGGCCGTCGGCCAGGGGGTCACTGAAGGGGATCCCCAGCTCCAGGAGGTCGAGGCCGGCTGCGGCCAGCCGGTGGACCAGGGAAGGGCCGCCGGCGAGGTCGGGATCCCCGGCGACCAGGTAGCCGATCAGAGCTGCGCGGCCCTCGGCCCGGGCACGGGAGAAGACCTGCGCCAGCCTGGCCTCGCCGGCAGGCGCGGTCATGGGGCTTCGGCGCCGGCCGCCTCCGCCTCCTGCAGCTGGGGCAGATCCTTGTCGCCCCGACCGCTCAAGTTGACCAAGATCAGCTTCTGCTCGGGTTGGGCCTGGGCCGCCACCCGCTCCACCAGGGCCAGCGCGTGGGCGCTCTCCAACGCCGGCACGATCCCCTCGGTCCGAGCGCAGCGGTAGAAGGCGGCCACCGCCTCCTGGTCTGCGACCGGGAGGTAGCGGGCCCGGCCTGACTCCTTGAGCATGGCGTGCTCGGGTCCGACGCCAGGGTAGTCGAGCCCGGCGCTGATGGAGTGGGTGCTCCGGATCTGGCCATGCTCGTCCTGAAGCAGGAAGGACTTGGCGCCGTGGAGCACGCCCACCGAGCCCAGAGAGAGCGAGGCGGCGTGTTCCCCCGGGCCTGGCCCCCGGCCCGCCGCCTCGGCGCCCCAGAGCCGAACCTCGGGATCATCTACGAACCCCGCGAAGACGCCAATGGCGTTGCTGCCGCCGCCGACGCAGGCGACTACGTCGGTGGGCAGGCGCCCGAACCGCTCCAGGCACTGGGCCCGTGCCTCCCGGCCGATCACCTTCTGGAATTCCCGCACCACGTACGGGTAGGGGTGGGGCCCGACGACGCTGCCAATGACGTAGAAGGTGTCGTCGGCCCGCTCGGTCCACTCGCGGATCGCGGCGTTGATGGCGTCCTTCAGGGTCCTGCTTCCCTCCTGCACCGGGTGGACGGCCGCCCCCAGGAGCCGCATCAGCCGGACGTTGCTCGCCTGCCGCTCGATGTCCAGACCGCCCATGAAGACCTCGACCTCCAGGTCGAACTTGGCCCCGACGGTGGCGGCAGCCACGCCGTGCTGGCCGGCGCCGGTCTCGGCGATGAGGCGGCGCTTGCCCATCCGCCGGGCCAGGAGCGCCTGGCCTACCGCGTTGTTGATCTTGTGGGCACCGGTGTGGTTCAGGTCCTCACGCTTGAAGACCACCTGGGACGGGCCCTCGAGAAAGCGCCGGGCCGGGTACAGGGGCGAGGGGCGGCCGACATAGTTCCTCAGGACCCCGTGGAACTCCTCCCAGAACTGGGGGTCGCCGAAGGCGTCGTCGACGGCGACCTGCAGCTGGCGCAGCGGCTCGAAGAGGGCCTCGGGGACGTATTGCCCGCCGAAGGCGCCGAAGTAGCCGCGGGCGTCAGGTGGCTGCATCGGCGGCTCGGACCGCGGCAAAGAAGGCGCGGAGCCTGGCGGGGTCCTTGCGGCCGGCGCTCTCCACCCCGCTGCGGACGTCAACGGCGTAGGGACGGAGGAGGCCCACGCAGTCGGCAACGTTGTCGGGGTTGAGGCCACCCGAGATGACCACCTCGCGCTCCCTGGTAAGGTCCGTCACCCGGTCCCAGGGAAATGGACGGCCGGAGCCTCCGGCCCGGGCGCCGGCGGTCTCGAAAACTGGCAGGGCATCCCAGTAGCGCTCTAGCTGCCGTCCCAGTTCCGCGTGCCCCCCAGTCGCCGCGACCCGGAGCACCTTGAGGTAGGGCCGGCCGGACCAGCGGCAGATGTCAGGGGACTCCCCGCCGGAGAACTGCAGGGTCATCCGGGGCAGGGCCGCCAGGGTCGCCTCCAGTGCCCTCCGGCTGGGGTCCACGAAGACCCCGACCAGGGTGATGCCGTCCGGCACGGCTTGGGCCAGGTCGGCCGCCTGCTGGGGGGTTATCTGCCGAGGGCTTCTGGCGAAGATGAAGCCGACGGCGTCGGCGCCCACCTCCAACGCCCGCTCGACATCCTCCAGGGCGGCGCAGCCGCAGATCTTGATCCTGGTCCCAGAGCGCGAGGAGGCCCCGAGCCGGGCCCGGGCAGGAGCCGCCAACGGCGACCTCATGGCATCACCCGGGCGTCCGACCCCTTCAGCTGCCCCAGGAGGGAGAGGGGCTCGCCGCTGCGCAAGAGCGCCTCTCCCACGAGGAAGGCGCCCACTCCCGCTCGCTGGCAGCGCCGCAGCTGTTCTCTTTGTCGGAAACCACTCTCACTGACGACCGTGACCGTCTTGGGCACCAGCGGCAGCAGCCTCTCCGTCACCCCCAAGTCGACCTGGAGGGTGCGCAGGTCCCGGTTGTTGATACCCAGCAGATCGACCTCCTGGTCCAGGGCCCGCTCCAGCTCCGGCTGTGAGTGCACCTCCACCAGCGCCTCCAATCCCCAGGCACGGGCTTCGGCCAAGAGACCGGCCAGGGACCGGTCGTCCAGGCCGGCGACGATTGCGAGGATGGCGTCGGCCCCGTGGGCCGCGGACTGGACCACCTGGTAGGGATGGTCCAGGAAGTCCTTGCGCAAAAGGGGCAGGTCGCAGCCGGCCCGAGCCTGGTCGAGGTCTTGGAGCCGACCCAGGAAGTGGTCGGGCTCGGTCAGGACGCTGACGGCGTCGGCCCCGGCCCGCTGGTAACCGCGGGCCCACGCCCCGGGGTCGATGGTGGCGTCGATGACCCCGGCCGAGGGAGAGGCGCGCTTGATCTCACAGATCAGGGCCGGGGGTGCGGCTGCCGCCAGTCGGGCCCTCAGAGACCGCCTACAGAGGCGAGATTGCTCGGCCCGGGTCTGGAGGTGGGCCAGGGGCTCCTGCTCCATCTCGCGTTCCAGGAGGCGGTGACGCTGGCGAAAGATCTCCCCCAGAAGGTCAGGCATCGAGAAGGGCTCCTACCCCTCCGGGCCCGGCCCTGAGGGCCTCCAAGGCTCCGAGGGCCGCCCCAGAGTCCAGGCTGGTCCTGGCCAGGGCCAGCCCCTCTCGGAGCTCGCCCGCCGCACCCGCCACCGTCAGCGCCAGCGCCGCGTTGAGGGCGACCACGTCCGCCCTGGGCGAGGCCTGCCCCTGGAGGATCTCCAGGATCAGGCCGGCGTTGGTCTTTGCGTCGCCGCCCCGGAGCTGGGGCAGAGATGCCCTGATCCCGTGGTCTTCGGGGTTTATGGTCCAGCGCCGCCGGCCTTCGGTCGAGAACTGCACGACCGTGGTCGGGCCCTCGCCGGCGACCTCGTCCATGCCGCTGGCGGAATGGACCACGGCGCCCTCGGCGCAGCCGAGCCGCGGCAGCGCCTCGGCGAACAGCTCCAGCTGGGTGTCGCCGTATACCCCCATCAGCTGCCGCTGGACCCCGGCCGGATTGCAGAGTGGCCCCAGCAGATTGAAGATGGTCCGCACCCCCAGCTCCCGACGCAGGCGGGCGCCCTGGCGCATGGCCGGGTGATAGCGGGGAGCGAAGAGGAACGTGATCCGGTGGGTTAGGAGGAGCTGGGCGGCCGACTCCGGCTCCCGCTCCAAGGGCACTCCCAGGGCTTCCAGGGCATCGGCGCTGCCGCAGGCGCTGGAGGCGGCCCGGTTGCCATGCTTGGCCACCGCGACCCCGGCGCCGGCCACCACCAGGGCGGCGGCGGTGGAGATGTTGATGCTGCCGCTGCCATCGCCCCCGGTCCCGACGACGTCCATCACCAGGGGGAGGCGGTGCCGGAGGGGGACGGCCCGTAGGCGCAGTGCGGTCGCCGCCCCCACCACCTCGTCGATGGTCTCGCCCCGGGTTGCCAGGGCCGTCACCAAAGCCGAGGCCTGCACCTGGCTGATGGTCTGGTCAAACACCGCCCCCATGGCTGCCGCGCTCTCATCCGTCGAGAGGGTCCCCCCGGCCAGCAGATGCCGCAGCAGCGGCTGGAAGTCGCCACGCGTCAGCCTCGCCGTGGGCCGCGCCCGTGGCGGCTCCGCGGCGGTCGCGGAGATTGTGTCCATCTCCGTAGCTCCTCATCTGTGAAACAAAAAACCCCGGGGGTGTCTCCCGGGGCTCGGCGCTCTGGCTGTCGGACGGATTACGCGCGCGCCGAGATCCCACCCCCGAGGGGCCAGCCCCGCCACCAGAGAAGGCGCGCATCGGTCACGACGGCGTGATTGTGGACCGTGGGGGCTGCGGCGTCAATCTCTCGGCCCCGGATGCCCCGGCCCCCAGCACCAGCGTTCCCGACCCCCGGGAGTCGGGCCAGGGGTTGCGGCCGCCTAGCCGAGGAGGTTGGGCTGGTCGATGACCCACAGCCAGGAGCCGTCCGGCTGCCGCCGGGCCACCTCCGCCGAAACCCCGCCCCGGAAACGGACCGAGGTCAGTGCCAGGTCGCCGCAACGCACCGCCGGCAGAACCGTTCCGGCGAAGAGGGGCGGGTCGGCCAGGAGTCCGCGATAGAACTCCCGGATGGCGGCGTGGCCGATCCTGGACGATGCCCCCGGCCGGGCCAGGAACTGCCGGCTCATACATGGCGACCAGGCCCTCGAGGTCCCCAGATGAGGCCCGGGCCAGGAACTGCCGGCTCAGATCCTCGGGCAGGCGTGCCCGCTCTCGCCCCATCGCTCGCGCCCTCCTCGGTCCCCGCTCCTCGAAGCGTCTCCCAACTCGTCGGGATCATGGTCGCATGCGGGGCTCGGTTCGAGGCGGCCATAGCCGATGGCTCCGTTTGGGGCTTTGGTATCGTGAGGAGCCGGTCTGACCGGCCTGGCACGAGCGGCCGAGGTCCGGGACCGGGCCGCGAAAGCCAGTCCCCGGGCCGCGGGGCTCCTTTGGTTGGCCGAAAGGGAGTTGACGTGCTCGCCCAACTGGAGATTCTGCCGGGCCCGGAGGAGGTGGCGGCTGCCGCCGCGACCCATCCCCTGGTGGCTCTGTGGACTGAGATCCCTGCCCCGGAGCTGGGTCCGGTCGAGGCGTTCCGGGCTTTGGCTGGTGACGGGCCCGGAGTGATCTTGGAGGAGCTGGACCTGGCGGGTAACCCTGCCGGCTACAGCATCGTCGCCGGCGACCCGGCGGCGCTGGTCCTGGCCGACGGCTCTGGCCTCAGAGTGGAGCAGCTCCGGCCCCGGCTTCGGCTGGGGGAGGGCGCGCCGGCCGAGGCTTCCGGCGGGGTCCAGGCGGCACTCAATGACCTCGCCGAGCGGCTCCGCTCCCGGGCCGTCCCGGGCCTGCCGACCCTGACCGGTGGGCTCGCGGGACTGCTCTGCTACGAGGCGGCCGAGCTCCTCGACGGCTACTCTCACCCGCGCGGCCGGGGCCGGGCCCGGGTGGCCCCCATCAGCCTGCTGGTCCTGGACCGGGTCGTGGTCTTCGACCACCGGCGCCAGGTGGCGGTGCTGGTCACCCATCTCCCCAACAACGCCGACCGGTCCCTGGGGGAGGCGGCGCTGGAGGAGATGGCGGGACAGCTCCAGGGGGCGGCGTCCACCCCGATGCCGGAGGTGCCCCCGCCCAGCCGCACCCTGGCCGCGGCACCCAACATCTCGCGGGAGATGTTCCACCAGGGCGTCCGCCGGATCCAGGACGACATCTCCGCCGGCGAGATCCACCAGGCGGTCTTCTCCCGGCGCCTCTCCGTCCCCGCCCGTGAGGGTGGCCTGCAGATCTACCGCCGGCTGCGCCGGCTGAACCCCTCGCCGGCGATGTTCTTCCTCCGGGTCCCGGGGCTGGAGCTGGCGGGCTCCTCGCCCGGCCCTCTGGTCAAGGTCCAGGGTCGGCAGGCGAGCACCCGGCCCATCTTCGGCACCCGCCGCCGGGGCGGGAGCGAGTCCGAGGACCAGGCCCTGGAGCAGGAGTTGATGCACGATCCCGAGAAGCTGGCCCAGCACGCCATGCTCCTGGACCTGTCCCGGGAGGACCTGTCCCGGGTCTGCCGGCCGGGCACGGTCACGTCCACCCGGCAGCTTGGGGTCCAGCGCTTCCCCCGGGTGATGCACATGGTCAGCGAGGTCAGCGGCGAGCTGGCGGAGGAGAAAACCGCCTTCGACGCCCTGAGCGCCCTCTTCCCGGCGGCGACGGTGACCGGGGCACCCAAGCGCCGGGCGATGGAGATCATCGCCCGTGAGGAGCCGACCCCGCGTGGCCCCTACGCCGGCGCCTGCGGCTATCTGAGCTTCGCCGGTGACCTCGAGTTCTGCGCCACCATCCGTGCGGCGGTGCTGAGCCGGGGCCAGGTTCACGTCCAGGCCGGTGCCGGCATCGTCAGCGGCTCCGACCCCGCCCGGGAGCTGGCCGACACCGAGGCCAAGGCCTCGGCCATCCTGGCCGCCGTCGGGGGGGCGTGAGCGCCTGACCCGGGCCTGCCGGCGACGGCTGCAGCCTGGTCTGGGGCGTGACACGGGGCGCTCGCAGGGGCCGTTAGGGCTGAGAACCGATGATCTCGACACACGTTCTGCGAGGCGAAGCGAGAGGGAGCCGGGGAGCAGACACCGGGGACGGCTCGCCCTGTCCCGCTCGCACCCCCTCCGCGCTTGACTCCCGGTCCAGGCGGGGTGCAGAATCGCGAGCCTATGGCGCGGCCCACGATCTCGAGTAGCTGGTGGCGCTGGTCCCCCGGGGGCACGGTGTCCGCGCGCGACTGACTCCAGCAGACTGGCCGCGAACTCCAAGCCCCGGACTCCCGGGGCTTTTTCTTTTGAGTGGTGGTCTTGCTTTCGGCGATGAGTGGGAGCTGACGGATGGAAGCTGCGGTTCTGGGACCGGCGACCGTTCAGCCCGACCGGGCGACCGTTGCCGTTCAGGCGGCCACCTACCCCCTGGTGGCGATGTGGCGAGCGCTGCCGCTTGGGGACTTGGAGCCGGTCTCGGCCTTCCAGGCGCTGGCCGGCGACGGCCCCGGATTGATCCTGGAGGAGCTGGACCTGGGAGGCCACGCTGAGGGCTACAGCGTGGTCGGGGGTGACCCCGCTGCCCTGGTCCTGGCCGACTTGGAGGGGGTGCGGCTGGAAGGCTGGCGCCGGCCGCTGCCGCTCCAACGAGGGTGGGCGGTGGTGGGGCCGGGTGGGGTCCGGACAGTGCTCAACCGACTCCTCGAGCAACTGCGGGCGCCGGCGGTGCCCGGGCTTCCGACCATGACCGGAGGTCTGGCCGGGCTGCTCTGCTACGAGGCGGCGGCGCTGCTCGACGGCTACGACCACCCCCGGGGCGGGCCGCCCCTACCCGCCGCTCCAATAAGCCTCATGGTTCTGGACCGGGTGGCGGTCTTCGACCACCGCCGCCAGCAGCTGCTGTTGGTGGTGCACCAGCCCGCGTCAGCTCCCTACGACCAGGGGGTCGCCGCCTTGGCGGAGATGACCGAGCGGCTGCGGGGCGCCCCCCAACGGCTGGCGCCGCTGCCGCCCCTGGGCGGAGGCGGCGGGGTCGCGGCCAACCTCTCCCCGGAGCGCTACCGCGCCGGGGTCGGCCGCTTTCAGGAGTACATCGCTGCCGGGGAGATCTATCAGGGCGTGCTGTCCCGGCGACTCTCGGTCGCGGCCCGGGAGCCGGGGCTGTGGACCTACCGCCGGCTCCGGGGCTGCAACCCCTCGCCGGCGATGTCCTTTCTGCGCCTGCCCGGATTGGAGCTGGCGGGGTCCTCCCCCGAACCACTGCTCAAGGTGAGCGGCGGGACCGCCAGCACCAGGCCCATTGCCGGGACCAGGCGCCGCGGCCGGAGCGAGGCCGAGGACCTGGCCCTTGAGCGCGAGCTGTTGGGGGACGCGAAGGAGCTGGCCGAGCACGCCATGCTGGTCGATTTGGCCCGCAACGACCTGGGCCGGGTCTGCCTCCCGGGCACGGTGGTGCCAACGCAGTTCCTGCGGGTGCAGCGCTTCCCCCGGGTGATGCACATGGTGAGCGAGGTCGCCGGCGAGCTGGCGCCGGGGAACACCGCCTTCGACGCCCTGAGCGCCCTCTTCCCGGCGGGCACCGTCACCGGCGCCCCCAAGCGCCGCGCCATGGCGCTCATCGCCCAGGAGGAACCCACCGCCCGGGGTCCCTACGCCGGGGCCTGCGGCTATCTCAGCTTCGCCGGCTACCTCGAGTTCTGCATCACCATCCGCACCGCCGTCATCACCGGTGGGCAAGTCCACGTCCAGGCCGGGGCGGGGGTCGTCAGCGACTCCGACCCGGAGCTGGAGCTGGCCGAGACCAGGGCCAAGGGGTCGGCGATCCTGGCGGCCGTCACCCCGGCCAGCGAGGGCGGGGTGTGATCCTGGTCGTCGACCACCAGGACTCCTTCGTATACAACCTGGTGCAGCTGCTGGCGGGCTCGCACTGGCAGGTGGAGGTGGTCAGCTCCACCGCGGTCCGAGCCCGGGAGCTCGTGGCCCGCCAGCCCCAGGCGGTCGTACTCTCGCCCGGCCCCGGGCGGCCGGAGCGCGCCGGCTGCTTCGAGGAGCTGATCCGCATCCTCCCGGTGGACATCCCCCTCTTGGGCGTGTGCCTGGGGCACCAGGCACTGGCCACCGCCCTGGGGGCCAAGGTGGTCCGCAGCCCCATCCCCGTCCACGGCAAGGCCAGCGCAATCCGGCACTGCGGTTCGGGGATCTTCCAGGGCCTGGCGTCCCCGCTGACCGGGGGCCGCTACCACTCCTTGGTCGTCGACCCCAAGAGCCTGCCACAGGAGCTGGAGGTCACAGCCAGCACCGAGGACGGGCTGGTGATGGGTCTCGCCCACCGCTGCCTGCCCCGCTTCGGGGTCCAGTTCCACCCGGAGTCCATCCTCACCCCCAGGGGCCCCGACCTGATCGCACGCTTCCTCAGCCTGGTGCCGGCGCAAGTCTGAGACGCCACCCCCCAGGGCTCGGCGCCAGCGGGGTGGGCGGCCACTCCTCCCCGACGCCGGGCACGATCTCGAAGCTGGCCCTGAGGCCGAGCAGGTCCAGGATCCGCAGGACCGCATGGGAGGTGACGGCGAGCCGGAACTCCGCCCCGGCGGCCTGGACCCGGTCGCGCGCCTCCACCAGCGCCCGGACGCCGGCCGCGCCGCAGAAGGTGGTCCTGGTCAGATCGGCCAAGATGATCCGGGAGCCAGTCGCGGTAGCCGCCTCGAGGCTGGCGCCGAAGGAGTCGGCGTTGGCGGCGTCGATCTCGTCCGGGGCAGGGACGAGCGCCCTCTCCAGGTCGTTCGAGTCGGGCCCGGGGGAGCCCCCGGCATCCCGTCCCCCCGGCCCGACCCGGACGCTGGGCAATCGGTGCCGGAGAGGGCGAGTTGGGAGCGGCGGCGGGCGGAGGCGCTGACGCAGTTGGACGAGGCCAAGACGCTGGTTCTCACCAACGTCAGCCACGAATCCCGCACCCCGCTGACGTTGATGCTGGGGCCGCTGGAGGGGCTGATCGCGTCCAGTGGCCCCGACGAGGCTGAGCGCTTGCGCAAGGTGCAGCGCAACGGGCTGAGGCTGCTGCGCCTAGTCAACGCTCTCTTGGACTTTGCCCGGGTGAAGGCGGGCCACACCAAGGTCAGGCCCCGGGTCTGGGACCTGGGGCAACTCACGGCGGAGATCGCATCCTCGTTTGCCGAGGTCTGCCAGCAGGCGGGGCTGGAACTGGCCATCGACCGCCCGCCGGCGACGCCGACACGTGGGAGACGGTGGTCCTCAACCTGGTGTCCAACGCCTTCAAGTTCACGCTCGCGGGTTCGATCAAGGTGCGCGTCCGCCAGACTGCAGGCGGGACTGCGGCGGTCACGATCGCCGACACCGGGGTCGGGATAGCTGACGGCGACTTCGGCAAGCTGTTCGACCGCTTTTATCGGTCCAGCCAGCCCAGGGGGGCGCACGATCGAGGGGAGCGGTATCGGGCTGGCGCTGGTGCGCCACCTGGTCGAATTGCAGGGCGCCACCATCGAGGTCGCGAGCCGCGTCGATCCCGGCACCACCATGTCGATTTTCCTGCCTCAGCCGAGTTCCACGACGGAGGCTGCCCCCGGGTTGGCCGCGCTGCGGGCGGACTTGGGCCGTGCCTAGGTCGAGGAGGCGGTGCAGTGGCCTCCGACCGAGCCAGAGGAGTCGTCCGACTCGGTGCCGGGGCACCCGCTGATCCTGGTGGTGGAGGACAACCGGGACATGCAGAGGCAGCTGCGCCGCCTGCTGCAAGCGGAGTACGGGGTGGTGGTGGCAGAGGACGGCAACCGGGGCTTGGAGCTGGCGCGGGGCAGGACCCCGGACCTGGTTCTCACCGACGTCATGATGCCCGGGCTGGACGGATTCGGTCTGATTCGGTCTGATCGGCGCGCTGCGCTCGGACCCGGCGACCGCCCTGATTCCCGTCGTCGTGCTCTCTGCCCGGGCGGGCTGGCGGCCTCGGCCGAAGGACTGGCGGCGGGGGCGGACGACTAACTGGTCAAGCCCTTTCAAGCCGGCGATCTTCTGAGCCGGATCGCGGCCAGGCTGCAGCCGAGTTCTCGAACCTCGCTCGCAGGAAACGCCGCGGCCGCCCCAGGGGGAGGCTGCCGACGGACTGAGCCGTCTGGGCGTAGCCCTGGCGGCGGCGAGGACCGCCGCCGAGGTCGCCGCCGCCGTGCTGGAAGCCAGGGTCCTGGCGCCCCCGCCCACCACTGTCTCCTTGGGCGTCGTGGAGGCCGGTGCGCGGTTGATTCGCCAGACGTTCGCCGGCGCCCTGGACCAGGCCGCGGCCGGGCACTTGCACGTGGTTTCGGTGGATGCGCCGCTGGCGGTTGCGGAGTGCGTCAGGACGGGTCCGCTGGTCGAGGTCGACGACTGGTGGGGAGACCCTCGCTTCCAGCTCGGAGATGGGGTCCAGCACCTGCGCGCCAGCCTGACCCTGCCGCTGGAGACGGAGGGCCTCGTCCTCGGCGCGATCACCTTCGCGTGGTCGGAGCCCGGGACCTGCACCGAGGACGACGTCGCCCGGGCCCGGCGCGTGAGCGCTCTGGCTGGGCGCGTGATGACCCGGCTCCGGAGCAGCGAGCTGGAGCACCACCTGGCGATGGAGTTCCAGGAGCGGCTCCTCCCCATCGGGACCCGCTCCCGGGTCGGGGCCGTGGCTGGGAGCTACCGGTCGGCACGGACGGGGCTCCAGGTGGGGGGGACTGGTACACAGCCACCGCCCTCGATGGGGATCGGCTGGCGATCTCGGTGGGGGACGTGGTCGGGCACGGGATGGACGCCATGGCGTCGATGAGCCAGCTGCGCAGCGCCCTGGCGATCGCGGCCCTCGCCTCGAGCGACCCCGTGGACGTGGTCGTCCTGGTGGAGCGCTCCAGCGCGACGGTGCCGGGGGCGGCCTGCGCCACCCTCGCTTACGGCGTCCTAGATCGGCAGGCACAGACCCTCAGGTACACCTGCGCCGGCCACCCCTACCCGCTGCTGGTGCTGCCCGATGGAGCCACCCAGCTCCTGACTGGGGGTAGGCGGCCATTCCGGCCACGCGCTCGTTCCGCAACCAGCGGCTCAGTGCCACCTGCGGAGTTCCGCCGGGGTCGCTGCTGGTCTTCTACACCGATGGCCTGATCCAGCGTCGCGGAGAGCCTCTGGACGTGGGCCTGAGCCGGCTGGCGGTCCTGGGAGGCGAATTGGCGCGACTGGCGACCGGGGAAGTGTGCGCCACCCTGCTGCAGCGCATGGAACCGGCTTCGGGCTTCGAGGACGACGTGGCTGTGGCCGCGATCATGCCGACCGGGGAGACGGGGGCCAGTTTCGTCGACACCATCCTTGCGGAGGTGGGCCAAATCCCCGCGGCCCGGCACCGGCTCCAGGCCTGGTTGGAGGGGGTGGGACTTGCGGGAGAGGAGGCCTTCGCCGTCCTGATGGCGGTGGGCGAGGCGGTCAACAACGGCATCGACCACGGCGTCAGTGGCGGAGCTGCGGGCTGGCTGGCGCTGGAGGCCTTCCTGCGGGAACCAGGCCTGGTGGCCACCGTGAGCGATCCGGGAGTCTGGAGCAAGGACTCGGCCGCCAGCAGGCGCAGCAGCGACCGGGGCCGGGGACTGGACATCATGCACGCGCTCAGTGATGGGTTGACCATCGACCGCTCCCCGAGCGGGACCCGCGTGACCCTCTCGTTCCGGACCGCCGTTGCCGTGGCGGCCCCCAAAAGCGCTCCGGCGGAGTTCGAGCTGAGGCAGAGGGATGGGCCCGAGGCCGCTGCCGGGCTCGGCTGCCCCCTCTACGAGCTGTGGGGCGAGGTCGACACGACCAATGCCGCCCGCTTGGGCGAGGAGGCCTCAGGCCTTCCGCATCCCCTGTTGCTCGATCTCAGCCCCGCCCACCACCTCGACAGCGCCGGATTCGCCGCCCTGGACCGGCTCCTGGTCCAGGGCGGGTTGGACCTGGTTGTCGCCCCCTGGAGCGTGCTCTACCGGATGGCTCAGGTCACCGGCCTGCGGGCGTCCCAGAGCGTCGCTGGGGCGGGCGCCAGAGGACGGGCCTGACAGGTCCTCGCTTTGCTCGGCCCCGTCAGGCAGGCAGGTTGGGTTTGGCTGCGCGGACTATGGCGGAGTGCATCCCCGGTGCGGCTTGGCTGGTGAAGGTGACGCTGGCCTGGATGAACCCTGCCGCCGCCAGCCCGTCGAGGTACTCACGCCTTGAGAGGGCGCCCGCGATGCAGCCGACGAATGAGCCCCGCTGGGCCCGATCGGCGGGGGAGAGGTCGTCCTCGGCGACCACGTCTGATATGCCGACCCTGCCTCCGGGAGTGAGGACGCGGAACATCTCCTTGAGCACGGCGGGCTTGTCCAGCGCGAGGTTGATGACACAGTTGGAGATGACCACCTGGATTGAGGCGTCCGGCAGGGGGATGGATTCGATGCTGCCCTTGATGAACTCAACGTTGCTCAGCCCGGCACGGTCCGCGTTGGCGCGGGCCAGCGCCAGCATCTCGTCGGTCATGTCGACACCGAAGACGAACCCCTGGGGGCCGACCCGATGGGCCGAGAGGAGGACGTCGATGCCGCCGCCCGAACCCAGGTCCAACACGCGTTCCCCGGGGTGGAGGTCGGCCACCGCCAACGGGTTGCCGCAACCGAGACTGGCAGCCAGGGCCTGGGCGGGCAAGGTCGCCCACTCGTCGTCGCTGTAGAAGCTGGCGCCGGAACCCTCGCCACAGCCGCCGGCAGGTCCATCGCTGGCGGCGACGGAGCAGCAGCCGCCGGCCTGTTCCGTGTGCGGCGAGGGGCCGCAACCGGGCTCTTGTGCCTGGGGCCGATCCACGTCTGGCGGGCGACGACCGACCCTGGTCGCCACCTGGGCATAGGTCGACCGAACCGCCTCTCGCAGCTTGGCGTCGCTGTCGCTGCTCATGTTGCGCTCCTCAGTGATCGCCAGTCGCCAATCAATTCCGGATAGTAACGGATGCATCGATAGACGTCAATCGATTTGCGCTGCCGTGAGCAGTTCGGTTGCGGCCAGCCGACCGCCACCGCTCGCTGACCGGCCCGGTCGCGCCCAACCCATAGAATTCCCGGGTCGCGCAGCCCCCATGAGCCCTCGACGTCGGGCAATCCGTGCCCGGCCGGAGGTTGCGGTTTGACCTGACCAGTGCCCTGCCTTGAGCCGTCTTTGGGTTCGTCCCCTGGTGCCACCTTGAGACCCCTTTCCAGAATCCTGCCCGCCAACCTGGTCCGGCTCTTCCGGGTCCGGGACTTCGCGCTGCTCTGGTCCGGGAGCACCGTCTCCATGGCCGGCGACGGGGTGTACTTCGTCGCCATCGCCTGGGAGGTGTACCGCATCTCCAACCTCCCGGCAGCGCTGGGCGTGGTGTCGGCCGCCTTTGGCCTGCCCCAAGTCCTCCTGCTGCTGGTGGGGGGAGTGATCAGCGACCGGGCGGACCGCCGCCTCGTGATGCTCTGGGGCAACGTGGTGAGCGCGGTGATGGTCGGGGGCATCGGGGTGCTGGTGCTCGTGGGCCGGGCCGGCCTCCCCGACCTGGTCCTGCTGGTCGCTGCCTACGGCATCGGCCAGGCCTTCTTCCTGCCAGCCTCCCGGGCGATCGTGCCCAGTCTGGTGGACGCCGAGCTCCTGCCCCAGGCGATGGCGGTGGAGCAGTTCGTGCAGCCCCTCACCGGCGGGCTACTCGGGCCGGCGGTGGGGGGTCTGCTGATCGCCCTCCACGGGACTGGATTCGCCTTCCTCGTCGACGCCGCAAGCTTCGCGGTGGCCGCGGCCGCCATGGCCGCCATGGGCCGGGCCCGGATAGCCCCGGCACCGGGGGAGGGTGCAGTGGGCCAGCGGTCCGTCCTGCGGGACGCGGGCCGGGCCCTCCGCTTCGTCCGTTCGGTGCCGTGGATCTGGGCGGGGCTGGTGGCGGCGGGGCTGGCCAACGTCGCCCTCACCGGTCCGCTCCAAGTGCTGGTCCCCTTCCTCATCAAGTACCGGCTCCACGGCGACGCCCAGGACCTGGGCTGGTTCGGAGCCGTCGGCGGGCTGGGCGCCATCTCGGTCGCCGTCTATGTGGCCTGGAGGGGGATCCCCCGACACCAGGTCGCCTGCATCTTCATCACCTGGGCGGTGGGCACCTTGGCCTTGGTGCCGGCCGCTCTGGCGGGGTCCGTCTGGGCCCTGATCCCCTGCTCGTTCTTCATCAGCGGCGGCGTCAGCTTCGGCAACCTGGTTTGGTTCGCCCGGATGGGCGTCCAGGTCCCAGGCCAGCTCCTGGGGCGGGTGGCCAGCCTGGACATGACCGTCTCCTTCGCCCTCACCCCGTTCTCCAACGCGGTCACCGGGCCCGTGGCCCAGGTGGTGGGGGCGCGGGCGCTGCTCCTCGGGACCGGTGCCGTCGCCACCGTGCTCACCCTCGCCTTCCTGCTGGTTCCCGGGGTGCATCGCGACCTTCCGCCGGTCGCGGCGGCCGCGTCCGTGGACGGCGGGAGCTAGGCCCTAGCTCCACGATGGCGGATCATCCCCGCCAGGGTCGGAGCTGGGTCGACGCGGGGCCAGGGCTCTCGGGCTCTGACGCGGACCGGGAGGCGTAGGTACGCTGGAGCATCCCGAGGATCAAAGGGAGACGCAGTTGCAGGGACCAGTGGCGCCGCGGCATTCGCGAAATGGGGCGGCGGAGCCGGCCCTCGGGCCGGATTCCCTCCGGCGGGCGCAGTTGTGATCGTCATGGCCGCGCATTCCACCCCAGAACAACTCCAGGCCGTCCTGGCGCGCGCCGAAGAGCTCGGTCTCACGGCCCAGCTCAATCACGTGAGCGAGCACGCGGTGGTCGGGCTCGAGGGTCACGAGAGCGACGCCGACCTCGAGGCGCTGGGGGTCATGGACGGCGTGGAACGGGTGGTCCGGGTGCTCAACGACTACCCCATGGCCAGCCGCGACTTCCACCCCGAGAACCGTGTGATCCAACTGCCCCACGGGGTGGAGCTGGGCGGCGAGGGCGTGCTCCTGATGGCGGGCCCCTGCGCCGTCGAGGGCCGGCGCCAGCTCCAGGGTGCGGCCGAGGCGGTCGCCGCCCAGGGGGTGAAGGTGCTGCGGGGGGGGGCGTTCAAGCCCCGGACCTCGCCCTACGCCTTCCAGGGACTGGGCCGAGACGGGCTGAGGATGCTGCGCGAGGTCGCCGACGACCTGGAGCTGGCGGTGGTCACCGAGGTGCTGGCCCCAGAGGACGTGGAGCTGGTGGCCGAGTACGCCGACCTGCTTCAGGTGGGGGCCCGCAACATGCAGAACTACCGCCTGCTCCAGGCCTGCTCCCAGGTCGACCGGCCAGTGCTGCTCAAGCGGGGGCTCTCCGCCACCCTGGAGGAGTGGCTTCAGGCGGCTGAGTACATCCTCGCCGGGGGCAACCTTCACGTCGCCCTCTGCGAGCGCGGAATTCGCGGCTTCGAACCCCTGGTGCGCTTCACCTTGGACATCACCTCCGTTCCGGTACTCAAGCGGCTCACCTCCCTGCCGGTGGTGGTCGACCCCAGTCATGCCGCCGGTCGTCACGACTACGTCGGCGCGATCGGGCTGGCGGCGGTGGCGGCGGGGGCGGACGGCCTGCTGGTCGAAGTCCATCCCCGTCCCAGCGAGGCTCTCTCGGATGGCGCCCAGTCGCTCGACCCCGCGGCCTTCGCCGAAATGGTGGGCAGGGTGCGCAAGGTCGCAGATGCAGTGGGCCGGCACGTCGCCTGAGATGGTCGGCCACCGGGGGCCGAAGTCCTGATGGCGTCGGCGGAGCCGGGGAAGCCGGAGCGGCGGGCGCCGCGCCGCGCGGGCGCTGCGGTCAGGCGGCGCCGACCCCTGAGGGGTGAGTTCTCGGTTCCGGGCGACAAGTCGATCTCGCACAGGGCGGTGCTGCTGGCCGCCATCGCGGGAGGCAAGTCCCGGATCCAGGGATTCTCTCCGGCGGAGGACTGCCGCGCCAGCCTGGCGCTGGTGCGGCAGCTGGGCTGTCGCGTCGCGACGCGCCCTGGCGGGGAGCTGGCGGTCACCGGCCTGGCCCCTGGCGCCGCCCCCCCGGACGGGTCGCTCACCGTCGACTGCGGCCGTTCGGGAACCACCATGCGCCTCGGCCTGGGGCTGCTGGCGGCGCAGCCCATCAACTGTGTCATGACCGGTCATCCCCAGCTCCTGGCCCGGCCCATGGCCCGGGTTGTTGACCCCCTCCGGGCCATGGGGGCGCGGATCTCCATGTCCCCGACGGGGACCGCCCCGCTCGAGGTCACAGGCGGCGGGTTGCTGGGCATCACCTACACCCCGCCTCGTGCCAGCGCCCAGGTCAAGTCGGCCCTGCTGCTGGCCGGGCTGGGAGCGGGCTCGGTCACGACGGTGGTTGAACCCAACCCGACGCGGGACCACACCGAGCGGCTGCTTCTGGCGATGGGCGCCCAGCTCACCGTCTCCCGGTCAGGCCCAGGGCTGCGCCTGCGGCTTCGCCCCGGCCCCCTGGCGCCACTGCGGCTGCGGGTTCCCGGTGATCCGTCGTCGGCCGCCGTGCTGGCG
>JBOHUL010000044.1:0-19866 GCA_050734425.1 Candidatus Dormibacteria bacterium | reverse complement strand
GTTGTGATCTCGTGGCCGGCGTCCGACAGCAGGCTGGTGGCGCCGATGCTGCCGACGCCCAGGTTGAGCCAGCCCTTCGACTCTGTTGCTTGCGGGTCAGGGGGGGTGGCCTGGTGGTCCGGTGCGGATGGCATCGGCCGCCAACGGTAAGGGAGCCGGCGCGGGTCGCGTCCGCGCTCTCGGGCCGACCCGAGTTGGTTCAGTTCAGCTGGGCGACCCCCATAGTGGCGCCGGCCCGGACGAAGGCCTAGAGGTGCTGCAGTGGGGAGGGGTCAGGAAGAGGCAGGGGGAGGCCCTCCAGGCGGCGCTTGGCCTCCAATTGCTCCTTGGCCGTCTGCCAGCGGGTCCAGGTACACCAAGCCGCAACCTCGGTGTGGCTGAGGCGCTGAGCCACCCTGGAGGTCCCAACCAGGGCCAGCCATTCCAGGCGCAACAACTCGACCTCTACCTCGTCGGGGTCGTCGCTCGCGCCTGTTGCCACTGCCGGGCCTCCGTCTGTCTCGACGGAACAATCGTACTCCCTCGAGTTCGACTCTCCATCCGCGACCAGCGCGGTTCCCGCGGCCGCGCGGCGCTCGGGTTCAGCACCGGACCGCCTGCAGAGTTCTGGCGGCGCTCGGGAACCGAATCGACCCTGCCTGCGTCCTGGGTTCCGAGATGCTACGACCAAACCGTGCTCATGGTGCCGCTCATCCGCCCCTGGCCCCCGCCCTGCTGGCGCTCGGCGCCGTGGTCTGGATCCTGGGGGCTACCGCCGGGGCCCGGGCCGCGAGCCTGTCCCCGCCAGCGGTACTCGTCGGGGACGGCGCGTCGGGGCAGCTGACCGTCCTCTCCGGCGGGAGCCTGTCCGGGATCCCCGCTCCCGTCGCCGGCGGTATCACCGCCATGGGCGCCGGACCGCAGGGGCAGACCGTCTTCGTCACATTCGGCAGCGGCTACTTAGCTCAGTTCGAGTCGGCCAGCGACTCATATCTCGGCGCCCCTCTCTTCCTGGGGGCCGACAGCGAGCCGGACGCGGTGGCGGTGACCGGCAACTGTCAGGACCTCTGGGTCGGCGAGGGCGGCGCTTCCCGGGTGGTCGAGGTGGCGACTGCGTCGATGTCAGCGGTGGGCCAGCCGATCTCTGTCCCGGGGGCGGCCAACCTCGCCCTCAGCCCCGACGGGGCTGACCTCTTCGTCGACGGCGGCCCCGGCTCGACCGGCGTGAGCGCGGTGGACACCGCGACCGGGCAGGTGACCAACTATCCAGCCCAGATGCCGGGGCCGCTGGCGCTCTCTCCCGACCAGGAGCGGCTCTACGTCCTCTCCGAAACCCAGCCCCAGGCCCAAGTCCTGGTCCTCGACCCCAGGACCGGGACCGCGCTCGTCCCGCCTGTGGCCTTGACCCTGACCCCAAGGCCCCAGACGATGGCCTTGGGCCAAGACGGGGCGCAGCTCTACGTCTCTGGGGGAGAGTCGGGACTGGCCAGCCTCGACACTGCCAGCTGGTCTGCGGATTCGCTCCCGACGGCCCTGCCCTTGGAACTCGACCCCACCTCGGCTGCCCTGGCTCTCTCTCCCAACGGGTCCACCGCCTACCTGGCGGTTGGGAGTGCCCAGGCCGGCAGCGGCTACCTCAGCACCGTACCGCCGGCCGGGGCGGGTGAACCCTCGCTAACCAGCGGGATTCCCGACGATCCGGTGGCGTTGGTCGTCGTGCCCAGCTCCACGGTGGGCCCGCTCCCAGGGGCGACACCGTCCCCTACGGCGTCGCCGACCCCCTCGTGTGTCGCTCCCTCTGAGCCGACTCCGGTCCCGGTGAACGCGATCTGCAGGCCCGCCTGCCCCTCCGTGGCTCACGTCCCGGTGCTTCCACCGGCCCAATCCAACGTGTCGCAGCCGGCGTTGCGGACGAGCGGGCCGATGACCGGTCCCCCGACGGTTGCGCCCCTTCCGATCGGCTCCACTTCCCCACTGGCGACTCCCCCGGAGGCGCTCTGCGCTCTCACGTGCCCCTCGTCTGTGACGCAGCCCTCGGTCCCGACCCTGCCCAGCCCCGCGACCACTGGGACGCTGCCAATTCGCTCGGCGGCCCCGAGTCCACCCGCTACCAGCTCTGCTGGGGCGGGATCAGTGACCAATCCGCCAGCCCCGTGGCCGCCAGTCACGTCAGTGTCCGCGTATCCCACGTCCGCCGCATCAGACGGCCCCTCGCCCACGCCTGCCACCGAATGGCAGGAGGTCAAGTGCGCCAAAGCAACGTACGCGGGTGTGAGCAACCTCCCCGGTGCCATGCCGCCGGTGGCTTCGGCGGCTGCGACGGCCGCCGTCGGAGACCCGGGGCCGGACTGGCCCTGGCTCCTTGTGGTGCCGGTGTTGGCCGTGATCGCCGGACTCCTGGCCGGCCTGGCCCGGCGCCGGCTCGGCCGCCACTCGGCCATCTGACAGTCCTTCTCCGCGACCTAAACTCGGCCGGGTGAGACGCCGCCGGCAGCTGGGCTTCCCGACTCGGGAGCGAGTCTGGGCGCTGGCGCTGGCGCTGCTCTTGGCGACCCTCAGCCTCGGCGCCTGCGGCCCGGGGCCGAACGTGTTCGGCACCAGGACCACACGCCCCCTCAGTCCCACAGGTGGCGCGAGTCCCTCCCCCTCGAGCCCCACTGCCAGCTGGCCCGGGTACCACGGCGGTCCCGACCGGACCGGTCGCTCTGCCACCACCCCGCAACTGGGAGCCCTGTCGCCTCTCTGGAGGGCATCCCTCGATGGGCCGGTCTGGGCCGAGCCCCTGGTGGTGGGGGGGCTGGTGATCGTGGCGACCGAGAACGACAGCCTCTACGCCCTCGACCCAAGGAATGGGTCCGTGGTCTGGCGAGCCCACGTGGCGGCTCCTGAGCCCGAGTCGGCGCTCCCCTGTGGCGACGTCTTCCCCCTCGGGATGACCGGGACCCCGACCTACGACCCCGCCACCGGCTCCATCTTCGTGGTGGCGGAAGAAACGGGGGCGGTGCACCAGCTGTACGCCGTCGACGCCAGCACGGGCCAGGTGCGCTGGTCCCGTCGGGTGGACATCTCCATCCCCTCGGAGGACCCGATCGACGTCCAGCAGCGCACCGCCCTCCTGGTCTCTCGGGGCTACGTCTACTTCGGCTACGGCGGCCTCGACGGCGACTGTGGCCAGTACCGGGGGGCGGTCGTGGGCGTGCCTACCAGTGGTCAGGGGCCGACGTTGGACTACGTGGTGCCCACGAGCCGCGAGGGCGCCATCTGGGCCACGGCCGGCGCGGTGGCGGACCCGGCCGGCGACCTCTTCGTGGCCACTGGCAATGGTGCTGCCACCTCGGGGCCCTGGGACCACAGCGATTCGGTCCTGGAGTTGAGTCCCCAGTTGCAGCTGCTGGCGGGTTTCGCCCCCTCGCGGTGGGCTTACGACAACGCCCACGACCTCGACCTGGGCTCGCTCGGACCTACGCTGCTACCCGACGGCTACGTCTTCATCGCCGGCAAGAGCGGCGTGGGCTACGTGCTGCGCCAGGGGGACCTGGGAGGGGTGGGCGGCCAGCTCTCCAGTGGGACCGTGTGCCGGGGGCAGATGGTCTTCGGGGGCACCGCCTACACGGGTGACACGGTCTATCTCCCCTGCGCCAACGGGGTGGAGTCGCTCACCGTCTCCGCGGGCGGCGCGATTGACGCCAACTGGCAGACCGGGGCGGCCAACGGTCCTCCGGTTCTGGGGGGCGGCGTTGTCTTCTCAGTCAACACCTCCTTGGGGGACCTAGTGGCGCTCGACCCGGCCACGGGGGCGGTCCGCCAGACGATCGCGGTCGGCGCGGTGGAGCACTTCACCACTCCGACACTGGATGGCGGCCTGGTCCTGGTGCCCACCACCGGCGGGGTGGTGGCCGTGGCTGGTGCCTGACATCCGGCCTCTGTACGACTCCTGTCCCATTCCTAAGTTGTCGCCAGACAGCCGGTATGGGGCGGTCGGTGCCCAGGACGCTCGATATTCGGACGTATCCAGGGCGTGACCACGGTTTTGGCGTCGATAGACGGGCGCAATGGCAGTTGACCTGGGCGCTCTCTCCTTTGGCGTGGGTACGCCAGCTTGGGAATCCGTCGGCGGCTGGGTGGCTCGGACAGTCACCACCTACGATGCGGTCTACGTGGCTTCGGCGGAGGAGAGCCGCCCGACCCTGGTGGCTGACGACGCCCTGGTCGCGACGTCGGCTCCGTCCCCCGGTCGGGGGCTGAGCCCCGGCTGCGGAGCGGCCCGGTATTCGGTTCCCCTCCCCGCCGGGAACTCGGCGGGGTGCTAATGACCGGGGCTGCCGGCGGCCCTCTGGCGCACAGACGCGGGCTGGAGCCCGCCCTGGGTCAGGAGCCCAGAGCAACCACCTCCCGGGGCAGCGTCTGGTAAGTGTCGTCGCCCTCCTCCCAGGCGAGGTAGCTGGTGCCGGCCCGGGAGCTGAGCCCGACGTGTCGACCAGTCCGGTCGAGCGCCACCAGGTTCATGATCGGCTCGCCGCCGGGAACCTCCAGACCCCGGAGCTCGGCCATGGCCCGTCGCGCCGCCTCGGGCAGCGGCAGTTCGAAGGCCAGCCCGGAGACCACGCTGTGGGCGGTCGCGCCTCGAATCGCCAGCTCGCCCCATCCGGTGCAGGCGGCGGCGCCGTAGCGGCCGTCGCAGTAATTGCCGGCCCCGATGACCGGGGAGTCGCCGATCCGGCCGGGATACTTCCAGGCCCAGCCACTGGTGCTCACCGCGGAGGCGATGTGTCCGAGGCGGTCGACGGCTAGAAAGTTGACGGTGCCGGTGACGTGCTCCGGGTCGGCGAAGAGGCTAGACACCCGGTCCAGGAGATGCCGACGGGCGTCGTCCGCGCCCAGCCGACCATCCAGCCCGGCGCGCCAGATCTGGCGGATCTCGTCGGTGAGGAGGTCCTCCTGCTGCATGCCCAGCTCCGACGCCAGCCGCTCCGCCCCCGGACCCACCAGGCTCACGTGGGGCAGCCGCTCCAGGACCGCTCGGGCGATGGTGATCGGGTGGCGGTAGCCGTGGACCGCACCCACCGTGCCCGCCCGCCGGGTGGTGCCGTCCATGATCGAGGCGTCCAGCTCCACCTCGCCGACGAGGTTTGGGTAGCCGCTGAATCCGACTGAGTGGTCCTCCGGGTTGTCCTCCACCAGGCGGGTCGCCGCCTCGACCGCGTCCAGCGCCGATCCACCTTGAGCCAGCACCGACCACCCGGCCTCCATCCCGACCGATCCGTTGGCGCTCGCAACCAGCAGCATCACGGCAATGGTATGGGCGAGAGGGTTCGAACCTCCCGAGCTTCGTTCTCTGATCCCGAGCTGGGGCGCAGGAGCGCGCCCCTGGCGGCCCGTGGGGGCTCTCTACAGGCTTGAGCGCGGTGCGCCAGCATAGCCCCGGGCGGAGAACGAACCGGGGGCTAGCGGCAGATCCAACGGCCCCACTCACAGGGCCTCGGGTGCTCCCTGAGGACCAGAGCACTTATGGTGCCATGGGTGGTACCAGGGCTCAGCGCACAAGACGAGCCCGCGGGTGCTAGCCCCGAGCGAGGGCGCGGGATCGTCCGTCTCAGCTTGGGGGTCGTTGCCAGCGTAGTGGTCGCCGGCTCTGGCCCCGGCAGGTCCGAATCAGCGGTGCCACCACGTCTGGGCGTACGCCGCCTGATGCATGAGGGCCAACAAATGTCCCTGGCAACCAAGTGGGGCCGTTCACACGGGCAAGCGCATCATGGTGCCGGTGGCACTGGTCCACCCGGATCATCCACTGCAGCAATTCGTCAATGCGAACGCCCGCCTCGTCCGCATCAGACGGTCACGTGGCGCATGGAAGCGAGACCTCCTCCGAAGAGAATCAGAGCGAGCACGATCAGGACTCCAGTCAGTCCGGCCGCGCTGAGAGTGGCAAAGAAGCGACCGATGGCCGGCCAGGCGTCGGCCGCACCCGCAACGAGCAAGCCGGCTGCGACCACGGTGATCTGAGCGGCAACAAAGACCAGCAACCCGATCAGGTTCCACCGCCAGAACACCACACCAAGGACTGTCCCGTAGATGAACATCAAGCTCAGCACTACGAACGATGTCAGCCAGGTGAGGTACCAGGGACCGTCGAAGATGTACGCCACCCGGAAGAAGTGCACGGTGATCCCCCAGCCGTCGGTGGCCCGCTCGATGACTTGGAGCACGGCCAGCGCCAATCCGTACACGGATGCGAGGCTGCACGCGAGAAGAATGGTGCCCGCGTAGTAGGATCGCCGACTTACGCCCAGGGCGAGGCCGAACGGCAACGACCGGAAGATGCTGAGGAAGCCGAGGACGAGGAAGAACAGGTAGATCGAGAAGACAGCGCCGGAAGGGATCTGAGCGCGGGTGGCCGGAGTCGACGCAGCGAGGATGGCGAGGACGACCGCGAAATCGAACGCCAAGATGCCCCAGGGCATCCCCACGTAGGAAAAGCGGTCGACCAAGTGGTAGCGCGCCACCTTGATCCATGTGGTCATACGGCTGTCCCCCCAACTGCTTCAGTCTCGCTCCGGCTAGCCAATTGGACAACCACTTGCTGCAGTGTCAGAGGTTCCAAGTTCAGACGCAGCCGTCGGGCCTCTGCGCGGTCGGCGTCGTCCAATGGCCCGGCGACGATGGCTGACTCCTGCGAAGCGACGCGCCGCCTCTCCCACACGCTGCGGCCGGCCGCAAACTCCTCTACCGCCACGGTCGACCCGCTGACGCTGGTCGCCGCGCCGCGCACGTCGTCAGCAGCGGCATCGAGGACAAGTCGACCTCGGTCGATCAGCACCACTCGCTCGAAGAGGCTGGCCGCCTCGTCGATCAGATGGGTGGACAGCAGCAGCGTCCGCGGATGCTCCGAGTAGTCCGCCAGCAGTCGGTCGTGGAACAGCTTGCGCGCCACGGGGTCCAGGCCGGCATAGGGCTCGTCGAACAAGGTGACCTCGGCACGAGCGGCAAGACCGATGACGTTCCCCAGGGCGGACCGCATACCCCGTGACAGGTCCCTGACCGGCCGGGCCGGCGGCAGATCGAAGTCTTTGATCAAGGCCCCGGCCAACCCCGCATCCCAATTCGGGCAGAACCAGGAGGCCACTCGGAGCGCGTGGCGGACCCTGAAGGCGGGTCCGTAGGCTGGGTACACTTGATCCTCGCGGACCAGCACCAACCGGCGCAGCACCTCATCCCTGACCGGGCTGGCGCCCAACACAGCTACGGTGCCGGTCGAGGGGAACTCCTGGCCGGCGATAATGCGCATGAGCGTTGTCTTCCCCGCACCATTGCGGCCGAGCAGCCCCGTAATCGACCCTCTCTCAACATCCAGGGAGACGTCCTCGAGCGCCAGCTGGCCGTGGTAACGGCGCGTCAGCCCCGCCAGCGAGATCGCGGCCGTCATCGTTCGGACCCTTCCCGAGCGTACAGGCCGTCCTGGATCAGGGCGACAAGGGCATCGGCGCCCATTCCGAGGCGGCGAGCCTCGACCACCATCGGCTCCACAAAGCGTTCGGTGAAGCGTTGGCGCCGTGCGTCGAGAAGTCTGCCGCGGGCCCCGGCGGCCACGAACATGCCGACCCCCCGGCGCTTCTCCAGAAGTCCCTGATCGATCAGCATGTTGACCCCCTTGGCCGCTGTGGCTGGATTGATCCGGTAGTACGCGGCGAGTTCGTTGGTGGACGGAACGCGCTCGCCCTCGGGAAGGACGCCTTCGGCGATCTCGTCGGAGATCTGCTCTGCGATTTGCGTGAAGATCGGCAGGCCTTGATCGAGCAAGGGCTGTTCCTACGCGGCCTCCAGCCCCGTTACTCGGTCCATTACTTGAGTAATGTACCAGTGTGGCCACTCGGCGTCAACCGGGGGCGGTTGTCCGCACCTGTCATGGCGGCAGAAAGCAGGAAGTCCACTTCGGACTCGCCGGTGCCCTGACGTTCCGGGTCCGGGCCGCCGTGATCAGCTGGATCCCGTTGGCCAGTGAGGGGCCGCGCTGCTCCTGCCGCACCCCGGAAGAGGGCCTTGGAGTTGCTCGCCTTGCGGTCTCGGAGACGGTTGTTGCTCTGGGCACTTGAAGCGCCGCCGATGCACCTCGGCGAGGTAAGGGTACCGGGCGGGTCCACGGCTGTTGGGCGGGACGATGCTCCGCTGACTCTGATCTCGAATCAGTGGTGCCGAGGGGCGGGATCGAACCGCCGACACCGGGTTTTTCAGACCCGTGCTCTACCGACTGAGCTACCTCGGCTGGGAGCCAATGGAGACCGCATCGTACGCGCGGCGCCGGATTCCCGCTTCCGCCGGCAGCTGTGCGCGGCCCGCTTCTGTGAGTAAATCTGGCCACCTCTGAGCCGAGCGGCCTGCGCCCGACTCCTCCAAGCACCACCTCCGCAGTTGCGGCGAAGCCCACCGACGCACCGGCGGCGGCCACCCAGAGCGCGATCGCCGACCTCCGCTCCCGACCGCCACCCTCGAGCGGTCCAGTTGGTCGTCAGGCAGCCGACTCGATTGCGTCGTAGCCGCGGCTCAAGTCCACCCTGACCACGGCGGCCAGCAGCCGAGGGAAGTCTCGCCGGCTCACCAGTTGCGAGAGGCCCGAAGCGCTGTCGCCCAGACGCAAGTGCCGCGCGCCCCGAGGGTGTGCGGGTCGGCGAACGGGTAATGCTCGCGCCATTGCCCCTGCACCTCTCTGAAGAAGATGTCGATGCTGCCCTCCCCCATGCCCTTGAAGGCACGGAGCAACCGGCGCTCCGCTTGGGGCTCGGCGCCGGTGGCATCGCGCAACCGGCGCAGGTCCCCCGGTAGTGCTTGGTCAGTTGCACCGCCATGGCCGCCAGGCGGTGGGAGGTGCTCTCGTCGTAGCTGGCGCGGCCACTGCGGTTGAGGGCCCGGGTCCGGTCCTCCCACCTGCTGTGCGCCATCTTGGCGGCGGTGGTCCAGCCCGCTTCAGCGACGGCCCGGGTCGCCACCTGGGCCGCGATACGGGCCCCGTAGAGCAGCGAAGCTCAGAGGAGCCGGAAGAGGATCGAGGGGGTGTCGCGGCCGAAGTCGATGCCGGCCTCCTCGGCGTAGGTGGTGCCGTGGCCGCGCAGCAGCACATTCACCTTCTGGTCTTGGTCCTGGGTCATCGGGGTTCCTCAACGAGTTCCCTGGCTTCTGCTTTACCCCGATCAACGACCGGGTCGCGGGCCGGTTTCGGCGCTCGGGCGCTCGTACGTAGACCGAGCACACCTGCCCAGCCGCCCCTGCGGGCTGGCCGCGACTGCTGGCATGCGGCGCACCAGATACCCTGGGCTGGTGCCGCGGCCGCTCTCCGGCAGCCAGTTGGCGCTGGCGGTGCTCAGCGCCATCTGCTTTCTCGTCGCCGTGTTTCTCTCCTGGACCAGGGGTGCGGACCGGCTGACGGTGCAGCTGCTGGCGATGGGCCTCGGGCTGCTGGCATGCCTCTTCGCAGCGCTGGCGGCGGGCTGGCGCTTGCGACGCCGCCGCTCCTAGCAGTCACGGCGGTGCCGGCCCTGCCTTCACCCCTTGGTCCTTGGATCCTCTGACTAGGAGAGGCGCTCCAGGATCATGGCCATGCCCATGCCGCCGCCGACGCACATGGTCTCCAGCCCGATCGTCTGGTCGCGGGTGCGCAGCCCATTGAGCAGAGTGCAGGTGATCCGGGCACCGGTCATCCCGAAGGGGTGGCCCAGGGCGATCGAGCCGCCGAAGGGGTTGAGGCGGTCGCCCATGGGGTCGAGCCCGATCCCTCGGGCGGAGGGGATCACCTGGGCGGCGAAGGCCTCGTTGATCTCGACGATGTCGATGTCCGCCAGCGACATCTTGGCCCGGCGCAGAACCTTCTCGGTCGCCGGGATGGGTCCGAGGCCCATGTACTGGGGCTCGACCGCGGCCAGGGCCGTGGCGTGGATCCGAGCCAGGGGCTGGATGCCGAGCGCTTTGGCCCGGTCCTGGGACATGACCACCAGGGCGGCGGCGCCATCGTTGAGGGGACAGGCGTTACCCGCGGTCACCCGGCCGTCCTCCTGGAAGACGGGCTTGAGCGTGGCCAGCACCTCTACTGTGGTGTTGGGCCGGGGTCCGTCGTCCCGCTCGACCAGGTTCCCCTCGGGGGTGGTCACGGGGATGATCTCCCGGGCGAAGAACCCGTCTGCCTGCGCGGTCACCGCTCGCTGCTGGCTGCGGGCGGCGAACTGGTCCATCTCCAGCCTGGTGATCCCCTCTTTGTCCGCTACCCGCTCCGCGGTCACCCCCATCGGCATGTAGAGGTCGGGGAAGCCCTCCTGGTTGTCGGGCATGAGCCGCGGGTTGCGCGCGTCCGTTGGGTCGGAGGTGCCAAAGCCGTAGCGGCTGACCATCTCCACCCCGACCGAGGCGAAGACCTCGCCCTCACCCGCCCAGATGGCGTGGGCGGCCATCCTGGTCGTCTGCAGGGAGGAGCTGCAGTAGCGGGTCAAAGTCGTCCCCGGGCTGTTGACCGCGGCGAGGATGCTGATCGCCCGGCCCAGATTGAATCCCGACTCGCCTCCGGGGAGGCCGCAGCCGCAGATGACGTCCTCTATCTCTGCCGGGTCCAGCGCCGGGACTTGGGCCAGGACCCGCTTCAAGATGACTGCCCCCAAGTCGTCGGGGCGCAGGCTGACCAGGGATCCCTTGCCTGCGCGCCCGATCGGGGAGCGCCCCGCGGCCACGATCACCGCCTCCGCCATCGCCAGCCCTCCTCGGCTACCGCGGTCTCGGCTGGACCCCGCTTCTGAGGGCGGGCCCGAGCCTGAGTCTAGCCCTGGGCCGCCAGAGCGCCTCCGGAGCGGCGGTGACGGCCTGTGGTACCCTGGGTTGGTCCTTCACCGCTCGTGATGGACCGTCCGCCGCCGCTAGCCTCGCGAGCCGGCCGATCGTTTTGGCTCGCGAGGAGGGCCGCGCAGCGGCACGGGAGATTGCAGATGCCGATCGGGACTATCAAGTCGATCAACGAGCGGGGATTCGGATTCTTGGCGGCGGAGGACGGTGTGGAGTACTTCTTCCACCGCACCAGTGTTGAAGGCGGCGCCTTCGAGTCTTTGCAAAGGGGAGCCCAGGTGGAGTTCGAGATCGAACCCAGCACCCGAGGCCCGCGCGCAGGGAAAGTCCGCGTCGCTTGATGGTCGCGCAGGCCGTCGCCAAGCCGCCGGTCCAGCGCCCCTTTCGCCGGCTCCACCCCGACCTGCCAGCCGCACGCAACTCGCTCTACGACCCCTGGCAGTGCGGCTTTCTTCACGACGGACGGCGTAAGACCTGTCTCTTCGACGTCCGGGACGCCCAGCGCGCCATGCGCGCGCTGGGCTTCCCCCAGGAGCTCTGGCTGCCCCTGAGCGACCCTCGCATCGGCCACGACGCGTTCAACCGCCATGTGGCCGCGGTGCACGCGGCGCTCTCGGTCCACGCCGACACCGCCGAGGCTCGGCGGCGCTCAATGGTGCCTTCGGCGGTGCGGATCGTCCAGAACTATCTGGGCTGGGCCGACCGGGTCTGCACCCATGGCACCGGTGTGGTCGAGACTGACGACCGGCGCCGTCCCATCCCCTGACAGGGGCTTTCCCAAGCTCGCACCGATCAGGTGGCGGACCCCAGTGGTGTCCGCGTGCTTTCATATGCCGGTGGGGAGGTGGTGGCGCTTAGGGAGGTGCTGAAGTGGGATATGTCAAGGGCGTGAGCCACGGCCTGGCGATCGGGCTCGCCGTCGGGGTGCTGATCGCTCCCCGGCCTGGTGCCGAGACCCGCAGCCGCCTCGCCGCCAAATACAACAACGGTAAGGAGCGGGCGCAGCGGCTCAGCGGCCAGGTGCAGCAGGGCTGGCGCTCGGCCCAGCCGGCGATCGAGAAGGCGAGCCGCGCGGCCGGCGGCATGGCCCAGGCGATTCGTCCTGCGGCCCAGGGTGCCTCGGAGCGACTGATGGAGCTGAGCGGTCGACGGCAGTCTTCCGAGGCGGTACCCCCCATCCCCGGATTCGACCAGTCCCAGTGATGACTGCCTCGGAGCGGACACCCCAAGAACGGTTCCGGGCTTTCGCGGTGGCCCTGGACGAGGAGGTGGTGCGGCCCGCCCGCCGCTATCTGCGGGGCCTGCGGCGAGGGGTGGTCCTGGGGGTGATCCTGGGAGTACTGTGTGCGCCCCTGGCGGGTCGCGAGTCACGAGAGCGACTTCTGCGACCGTGGCGGGCGCTGACGGGACGTCGGCGATAGTCGCCGCCAGGGCGGCCGCAGACTCGGACACCCAGTTGGCCGCAGCGCGTCCGACTGACGGGTAGCCTGCCCAGAGGAGGAAGGGGTTGCCGGGCCGTAGCGTGACCTGGCCTTGCCGGCGAGAGTCGGACGAAGTCGGGCGGGCGCGCGGGCGAACGCTGGAGCCGCCGGCTGAGCACGGGCTGCCGGTGCCCACGAAGGGAGTGGGTCCGTGAGCCAGCGACTTCCGCCCGCCCAGGGGACGAGGATCGCCTGGGCGGACCTCCCCCAGCCGGTGCACACCTGGGTCGCCGAGGTGCTGCGGGCGCCGGTGGTCGAGGCGGTGTCCCAGCAGGCGGGGTTCTCACCCGGCTCCGCCGACCGGGTGCTTACGGCTGACGGCGTCCGCGCCTTCGTCAAGGCGGTCAGCGGGGCGCCAAACCGCGACTCGCCGGATCTGCACCGGCGGGAGATGAGGGTGACGCGGTCTCTCCCCGATGGCATCCCCGCACCACGTCTACTGGCTGGTTATGACGACGGCGACTGGGTTGCGCTGCTCCTGGAGGACGTCGACGGCAAGCACCCGGTGGCTCCCTGGCTGCTGCCGCAGGTGCACGCGGTTCTCGACGCCCTCCGGGCCCTCGCCGAGCGGGGTACTCCGGCTCCGGTGCCGGGCCTGCGGAGTGCGGGGGAGGCGATGGCTGACCTCTTCAGCGGTTGGACCCGCGTCGCGGCGGAAACGCCGCCCGACCTCGACTCCTGGACCTCGGCCAACCTGCACCAGCTGTGCCGTCTCGGCGAGCAGGGGGTGGAGGCGTTGGCCGGAGAGACGCTGTGCCATCTCGATGTGCGCGCGGACAACATCCTGCTGCGCGCCGACGGCTCGGCGGTCCTGGTCGACTGGCCCTGGGCGGCCCGCGGTCCGGCCTGGATAGACCCCCTCTGCTTGCTCCTCAACGTGGAGCTCTATGGGGGACCCGACCCGGAGGCGCTCATCGCCCGGAGCGCCGCTCTGCGCGAGACGAAGCCCGAAGTGCTCAACGCGGGGCTGGCGGGGCTGGCGGGCTACTTCGTGGACAGCGCTCGACGTCCACCCAGCCCAGGCCTGCCCACATTGCGCGCCTTTCAACGGGCCCAGGGCGAAGCGGCCCTGGGCTGGTTGCGGCGCCGGCTCAGACGCGCGGGTTAATTGCTCCGTGAGGCAGTGGCTGGTGGCTCAGCGGCCACCCCGCCTGGTCGCGCCGTCGAGGAGCTCTCGTGCGATATCCAGATGCCCGGCATGTCGGGCCGTCTCCTCGATCATGTGCAACACCACCCAACGGACATTCGGTGGCTCATACGGGCCATGCCTGCCCAGTGGCACCGCCGAGAGCGGGATCCTCGCCAGCACCGCTTCCGAGTCCGCGCACTGGTCTTTGTAGAACGTGACCACCTCTGCCGACGGCGCATCGGTTGTGAACACGACCGTCAGTGGATCGTAGGGCGCCTGATCCTCCTCGAGGTCGGCCGGCAGCTCCGGCTGTCTGCCGGCGACGACACCCTGAAACCAGTGCCACTCGGCACCGCCCAGATGCTCGAGCAGTCCGGCCGGGGTCCAGCCGGTGGGGACGACCGAGCGGTGCCAGGCACCTTCGTCCAGCCCGTCCACGATCGCCAACACCGATTCGCGCTGACCGCGCAGAAACTCGCGCAGCATCGCGTCTTCGCCTTCGTGATCGTCAGTCACCTTGACTCTCCTCGCACGCTTGCGCGCCCGGGACTCCCCGGAGGACTCGGTCCGCCGACCCGTCGGCGGCCATTCTATGGACCGGTGAGCGCGGACCGCGAACCGGCGCTCCGCGTCGCGACCTCGTGGCGGGGCTTGGGCTCAGGCCTCGGCGACGACCAGGTCCTCGGCGCCGTCCACGCTCTGCGCCCCGCCCTGTGGGTAGTCGGCCATGAACGAGGTGCCGCAGCCGCAGGCGTTGCGGGCGTTGGGATTGGCCAGGCGGAACCCCCGCCCCCGGTAACTGTCCTCGAAGTCCAGTACCGCCCCCTCGATCAGGGGCAGGCCATCGCGCTGGACCACCACCACCACGTCCTGGAAGTGGGCTTGGACGTCATCGGGGAGCGCCTCCTCCTCCAGGTCGAAGAAGAGCTTGAATCCGCGGCAGCCGCCGAGGCGGACATCGATGCGGAAGACAGAACCCGGGCGGCGGTCTCTCTGCTTCCAGTCCCGGATCTCCTCGACGGCATCCTGGGTGGCAAGGATGGAGTGGCTCACCTGGCGATTCTAGCCCTGCGCCTGGCACCCGCCCCGGTAGCCTTGGTTCGATGCAGCTTGCAGATCTCTGGCGCTATCCGGTCAAGTCGCTGGCGGGGGAGCGGCTGGCCGCGTCTGACCTGGGGGACCGCGGCCTTCCCGGGGATCGAGGGGTCGCCGCCTTCGAGACCTCTCCCCACCCCAAGGCCAAGGAGCTCAGCGCCCGCGACGTCTCGCCTCTGCTCCAGTTCCGCTCGCGCCTGAACGGCTCAGGGCCGGAGATCTCGGGACCCGAGCTTGCGTGGACTCCCTGGGCGGAGGCCCAGGTCGGGGCCGCCCTGAACCGGCGCTGCCGCCGCACGGTGGAGTTGCGAGCGGTGCCGGAGGGCGCCTTCGACTCCTTCCCCATCCTCATGGTCCACCTGGACACCATCCGGGCTTTGGGCGCCGAACTGGGGCGGGAGGTGGACAGGCGCCGCTTCCGCGCCAACCTTTACCTCGACGAGGGCGGGATAGCGCCCCACGGGGAGCCTGAGTTGGCGGGACGCCAGATCCGGGTGGGGGAGGCGGTGCTGGAGGTCGCCCGAGGCTGCCCCCGCTGCGCCATCACGACCAGGGACCCGGACACGTGGGCCAGCTGGCCCCAGCTTCTGCGCCACCTGGTCCAGGCCCACCGGGAGCTGGTCGGGGTCTACTGCCTGGTGGCCCAACCCGGGCGGGTGGCCGTGGGGGATGGCGCTGAGCTCCTCTGAGCGCCTAGGGCTGCGGATCGGGATCTTGGGGGCGGATCTCCTGTGGCGTTCCCGGGTGGCCGCTGCCCTCGGGGAGGCAGGGGCGGAGCTGAAGCAGGTAGGCCCGGGACCGCTGCCGCCCGGGCTGGACCTGCTCCTGGTGGATCTCAACCGGGACCCGGGGGAGCGGTTACAGCGGCTGACCGGGCTGCTCTCGGCCGCGCCCAAGCTCGAAGTTGTCTGCTACGGCCCGCATGCCCAGATGGCTGGACTCAGCCCGGAGGCGCGGCGGCGGGGCGCCCGGCGATGCGTGGCCAACAGCCAGCTGCAGCACACCCTGCGCCGTTTCGCCGAAAGCCGCCGAGGCCTGACCCCCTATCCGGAGGGCGCCGCATGAGCCCCATCGACCTGACCCGGGAGGCTCAGGCCCTGGGTCCGGAACTGACCCGGCTCCGCCGCCATCTCCACCGCCACCCCGAGCTCTCGGGCCAGGAGCGGGAGACCTGCCGCTTCATCGGAGCGGAGCTGGGGAGGCTGGGCCTTGAGCCCCGGGAGCTGCTCGAGGGCACGGCAGTGGTGGCCGACATCGAGGGCCGTGACCAGCAGGCTGGGGCGCTCCTGCTCCGGGCCGACATCGACGCCCTGCCGATCCAGGAGCGGGGAGAGGGCCGGGACTACCTCTCCGAGGTGGCGGGAGTGATGCACGCCTGCGGCCACGACGGCCACACCGCCATCCTCCTGGGGGTTGCCCGGCTGCTGCGGGACCATCGCGACTCGTTCTCGGGGACGGTCCGCCTGGCATTTCAACCGGGCGAGGAGAACGCCAGCGGCGCCGCCAAGATGATCGCGGCCGGGGTTCTCGAGTCGCCCCATGTCGGCGCCGCCCTGGGTCTGCACCTGTGGAGCGGCGAGCCGGTGGGGCACGTCGGGGTCAGGGACGGTGCCATCTTCGCCTCGGCCGACGAGTTCCACCTGACCGTCCTCGGCCGGGGCGGCCATGGGGCGCTGCCCCACCAGGCCCTGGACCCGGTCCCCATCGCCAGCCTGGTGGTGCTGGCGCTGCAGACCCTGGTCTCGCGCGAGACCTCCCCGCTGGATTCAGCGGTGGTCACCATCGGCCAGTTCCAGGCCGGCCAGGCATTCAACATCATCCCCGAGTCGGCCCGACTCAGCGGCACCCTGCGTTGCTTCAGCGAGGAGTCCCGCCAGCGCCTCTTGGGTCGGATCGAGCAGGTGGCCCAGGGAATCGCCGGGGCGTTCACCGCCAGCGCGACCATGGAGCTGGCTGCGGGCTGTCCTCCGGTGGTGAGTGACCCGGCCATGGCGGATCTGGTCCGACGGGCGGTGAGGGAGTGTCCCCAGGCCCGGTTGGTGGCGCCGGAGCCGCTCACGGTCGGGGACGACGTGGCCCGCTTCCTGGAGGTGGTGCCCGGCTGCTACTTCCTGGTGGGGGCCGGGGACCCTTCGCGGGGAATGGTCGCTCCCCATCACCACCCCGAGTTCGACATCGCCGAGGAGTGCCTGCCTCTGGGGGCAGAGGTCATGGCCCGGGCCGCCCTGCTCCACCTGGGCGCCCGGGCGGTGGCCTAGAGGTGCTCTACAACCCGCCCCCCGACATTTGCGATCATTGTCGGCAGAGAACGAGTACCTGGACCCTGGTGGATGGGGCCGAGCAGAAGCTGGTCCTCAAGGGAGGACGAGAGATCATCCGCCGGGGCCGGGTCTACGTCTGCGGCGACTGCGGCCACACGGTGCCCGCCTCCAGCGCGGGGATCCGCTAGCCGTCCCAAGGAGCCAGCCCGATGACCGAGACCCTGACCCGCCGGACCCGCCCCCGCTCCCAGGTGGGCACACTTCGGGTGCGGGACGCGACGAGGCCGCTGCAGCGGCAGTTGGTGCGCTTCGCCTTCTACCAGGTCATGCCGGAGTGGCGCCGGCTCGACCGGAAGCTCCGGGCGGGCCAGCGCCGGGAGCTGGCCCAGGTGCTTCTGGGGCATCCCCCGGAGCTTCTGCTGCGCACCTACAGCCTGGTCGGGACCCGCGGGGACGTTGACTTCATGCTCTGGGCGGTGAGCGAGGAGGTGGAGGTGCTGCAGCGGCTCTTCTCCGAGATCAACCAGACGGCGCTGGCGGGCTACCTCCAATGCCGCCACAGCTACACCGCCATGACCAAGCGCTCGATCTACGTCGACGCCGACCATCCCAACCAGGGGCCGGGTCGGGAGCGGCTGGTGCTGGCCCCGGGGAGCCGGCGCTTCCTCTTCGTCTACCCCTTCGTCAAGACCCGCGCCTGGTGGACGTTGGACCCAGAGGAGCGCCAGCGCCTGATGGAGGAGCACATCCACATCGGACACCAGTTCCCCCAGGTCAAGATCAACACCACCTACTCCTTCGGCCTCGACGACCAGGAGTTCGTGGTCGCCTTCGAGTCCGACACCGCCGCCGAGTTCCTGGACTGCGTCCAGCGGCTGCGCGACGCCGAGGCCTCGGCCTACACCCAGCGGGACGTGCCCAGCTTCACCTGCGTCCGCTCCGAGGTCAACAAGATGCTGGAGTCGCTGGGCTGAGGCTGGGGCCGGCCCGCGGGAGAGGGTGGCAAGCCTGGGCTGGGGGAGCCAAGGCAGATGCATGAGACCGAGCCCGAGATCTTCCTCGTCGCCCGCCCCCAGGTCGACGTCGCCGCCATGGGCGCCTACCTGGAGCGGGTCGGCGGAGGGGGCTGGCTCGAGCGGCGCCTGGCCCAGGGGGGCGAGGCCCTGGACCAGGGCCAGCTCCTGACCGAGTTCTGCGGCCGGGCCTGCTACCGCAGCTGGGAACCGGGGCTCAACGCCAACGTCAGCCGGGTGCGCTCCGATCCCAGAGCCTATCTGGAGAACATCCTGAAGAGCGCCCACGGCAGCGTCCTGGAGCACGCCAACTACACCTTCGCCCTCCACGACGTCAGCCGGGTCGCCACCCACGAGATAGTCCGGCACCGCGCCGGCTCCGCCTACAGCCAGGAGAGCCTGCGCTACGTCCGCCTGGTCGATGTGGGCTTCCGGGTGCCCCCGGCGCTGGAGCCGCTGCGGCGCCAGTGCGTCGAGCTGGTGGAGCGCCTCGAGGAGTTCCAGGTCTCGGCAGCCAAGTCCCTGAGACTCGACGAGGGCGGCGTCCCCTTCCACGTCAAGAAGGAGGTGACCTCGGCCCTGCGCCGCCTGGCGCCGATCGGCCTGTCCACCGATCTGATCATGACCATGAACCTCCGCACGCTCCGTCACGTGGTGGAGATGCGCACCGATCCCGCCGCGGAAGAGGAGTTGCGCCTTATCTTCGGCCGGATCGGCGAGATCATGAAGCTGGAATCCGCCGACGTCTTCCAGGACTTTGAGCGTCAGCCTGACGGAAGCTGGAAGCCCACCTACTCCAAGGTCTGAGCCGCGGCCACAACCGGGGCGGGTCGGCGCGTGACCATCGGCAGATGGTGACCATCCGCCCTATCGAGGGGCGACCTGCCGGCAGTTCTCGCTCTCTCTCAGGTCCAGGCCCATCTGTCTCTCATCGCGGTCGCCTCTGCCCACCGTTTGACCGGGAGGCGCCACTCGCCGCAGAACTACCGCGGGTGCGACCGGCTCAGCACGCCGACCGGGACTGGGTGGTCGAAGGTTTTGACCCAGAACCGGGGGGCCACGACCGCTGTCGGCCGGGGCCCGCCTCACGACGCGCCCCGCGTGACCGCGTTGGTGGCCGAGATCGGCGGGGAGCGCCTCGGACTGGCCACATACCGTGGCGATGGGACCGAGACGGAGCTGGTGACCCACAACGCCCCGGTGAGCGGCAGGGGGATTGGCGCCGCCCTGATGGAGGCAGTGACCCGCGCGGCCATCGGGCGCGGGTGCAGAAGGTTGTGGCTCACAACCAGCAACAACAACCTCGACGCCATCGGCTTCTACCAGAGTCGCGGGCTTCGACTGGTCGCCGTCCACCGCGGGGCCGTCGACGAGTCCTGGCAGCTGTAATCGCAGATCCCGCTGGTGGGCGACCGTGCGATTCCAGCCCACGACGAGATCGAACTCGAGCGTCGACTCGACCGCTGCTGGTCCCCGACGGCGGAACGCGTCCCGAAGCAGTCCCGTCCCCAAGGCGCCCGCTCGGCCCGGGCCGAGCGGGCGGGCAGCCCTTACCAGGGCCTTGGCTACGCCACCCTGGCCGGTTCGGGCTCGTCGACCTCCGCCTGGTTCTCTAGGCGTTGCGGCTCGTACCGTGCGACCTGAGGCCTGGCCGCCAACCGCAGGCGGGGCTGCCGCGGCAGCACCAGAGCCGCCACCAGCAGCGACACGGCCATTGCCGCCGCCGCCACCAGGAAGGCGAGGTGATAGCCACCCATCAGCGCCTGAGCCATTCCCTGGCCCCGGGACAGCAGGTGCAGGGTGGTGTCGCTGGAGATGCCCGCCACCAGGGCGACCCCCAGGGCGCCTCCGACCTGCTGGGTGACGTTGGCCAGGCCCGATGCCAGCCCGGAGTCCTCGGGCTTGGTGTCCGTGACCGCCAGGGTCACACTGGGCATGAAGAACAGACCGGCCCCGGTCCCCATCAGCAGCATCGCGGGCAGGACGTCGACCGCATAGTCAGCGTGGACCGGCACCCGGGCCAAGAGCAGCAGGGAGACCAGCACCAGGGCCAGGCCGGAGAGCACGGTGGCCCGGGCACCGAAGCGGGCCAC
>JBOHUL010000043.1:0-5082 GCA_050734425.1 Candidatus Dormibacteria bacterium | reverse complement strand
CTCCGCGCCAATCTCGAGGTGATCAGCCCCGGTCTCAGCCGCTCCCAGATGCGGCGGCTACTGCGCCGCAACGTCAACAACTTCCTCAAGGCGTGGATCGACTTGCTGCAGATGTCCCACCGGCCCTTGGGCTACTGGCAGGATCTGATCCGCTTCCAGGACGGCCACCATTTGGACGAGGCCCACCAGGGTGGCCGCGGGGTCGTGATCGTCAGCCTGCATCTGGGCTCCTGGGAGGCGGCCATCGCCACCCTGCGAGAGCATTTCGACTTCGCCACCGGGCTTAGCCTCCTGGCGGAGCAGGTGCGACCCATCCGCTGCTTCAACTGGCTGGTCCGGGCGCGGCAGAAGGTGGGCTGTCAAGTGATCCCCCTCAACGTCGACGCCGTCCGCTCCGGCGACTCCGAGGCCGTGCGGCGCTCAGGGGCGGCGGCGGCGCGGCAGATCTACCGGGTGCTGGCCGCCGACGGGGTGGTGGTCATCGCCGTCGACCGGGACCTGCTCCAGACCGGGATCCCCTTGCCGTTTTGCGGCCGCCGCGTCTCGATCCCGATGGGGGCGGTCGAGATCGCGGCCCGGACCGGAGCCGCGATCCTCCCCGTCTGTCTGCTGCGGGAGGCGAACGACAACTACGTCGGCCGGGCCTACGCGCCGATCCGGATCGCCCCGGGCGAACACTCCCGCCAGGAGCTGCGACAAATCGCCCTCCAGGTGCTGCGGGTGCTCGAGCCCAACCTGACCGAGAACCCAGACCAGTGGCACGTGATGAATCCGATCTTCGGGGAGCCGATGCCCGACTTGGAGCCCCTGGCGGAGAAGCCGCCCCGAACCACCGAGGTGGCCTCGTGAAGGTGGCCCTCGTCTCCCCCTACGACTACGGTCGGCCGGGCGGGGTCGGGGAGCATGTCCGCCACCTGGCCCAGGAGCTCCGGCGCCAGGGCCAGGAGGTGCGGGTGCTGGCGCCGTCGGCGGGCAAGCCCAAGGCCCAGGTGGAGGGCCTCTACCCCCTTGGAAGGCCCTTCCCCATCCCCGCCAACGGCTCGATTGCGCGGATCTCCCTCTCCTTCCACCTGGCCCGCACCATTCGCCAGGTGTTGGCCCAGGAGCGGTTCGACGTCATCCACCTGCACGAGCCCCTGATGCCGGCTCTGCCGATCACGGTGCTGCGCCAGAGCCAGGGGCCGGTCAACGTCGGCACCTTCCACGCCTACGCCCGGCAGAACCTGGGTTACTACTACGGTCGGCGGGTGCTCCGGCCCCTGTTCCGCAAGCTCGACTCCTGCATCGCTGTCTCCGAGCCGGCCCGGACCTTCGTCGCCCGCTACTTCCCCGCCGAGTACACCGTCATCCCCAACGGGGTCGACGCCGAGGTCTTCCACCCGGCGGTCCCCAAGGCCGAGGGTGTCGCGTCCCAGGGGCGGCGCACCATCCTCTTTTTGGGACGGCTCGAGGAGCGCAAGGGGCTGGGGACCCTTCTCGACGCCTACTCCCTCCTGCGCCAGGTGCGCGCCGACTGCCAGCTGGTGGTGGTGGGCGACGGGCCGCTGCGCCGCGGCTACCAGCGCCGGGTGGAGGAGGAGGGCATCCCCGACGTCCGCTTCCTCGGATTCGTGGCCGAGAAGCACAAGGCGGGATGCTTCACCGCCGCCGACATCTACTGCGCCCCCAACATCGGCAAGGAGTCCTTCGGGGTGATCCTGCTCGAGGCCATGGCCTGCGGGCGGCCGGTGGTGGCGACCGCCATCGACGGCTTCCGCCAGGTGGTCCGTGACGGCGAGCAGGGGCTGCTCACGCCCCCCCGGGACGAAGCCCGGATGGCGGCCGTCCTGGCGGAGCTCCTGGACCGACCGGAGCTGTGCCAGCGCCTGGGCGAGCGCGGCCGCCTCGCCGCCGAGGCCTACGCCTGGCCGCTGGTCGCACGGCGCGTTCTCTCCGTCTACCAAGCCGCGCTCAGGGCGCGGGCACAACCCGAGGTCAACCGTCTTGTTCAGCCGTCTCCTGCAAGCGTCCGTTAGACGCACCGCCCAGCGGCTCGCCACCTGGCTCCGCCTGAGCCGGCTCAGCCCCAACGCGGTCACCCTGACCGGGCTCCTGCTGACGGTGGTCGCGGCAGTGCTCGTGGCCCTCGACCTGCTCCTGCCCGCGGGCCTGGTGCTGCTCCTGGCGGGCTCGATGGACATCCTGGACGGGGCCGTCGCCCGGGCCGGCAACAGGGCCGACCGCTTCGGCGCCTTCCTCGACAGCACCGCCGACCGCTACGGCGAGGGGGCGATCTACTTCGGGCTGCTGTACCTGTTCCTGGTCCGGCTCCACGACACCCCCCTGGTCTTCCTGGTGGTGGCCTCGCTCCTGGGATCGCTCCTGGTCAGCTACGTCCGGGCCCGGGCCCAGTCGCTCGGCTTCGAGTGCGAGGGGGGCTGGTTCGCCCGACCGGAGCGGGTGGTGGTCACCGCCCTGGGCCTGGTCTTCGCCCCGCTGACCATGGGGGTGCTGACCGTGGCCCTCTGGATCCTGGCGGTCCTGACCAACTTCACCGCCTTCCAGCGGATCTACCTGGTCTTCCGCCAGCACCGCGACCGGCTGCGGGCGGAGAGGGTACCGGCACCACCTGCGGCACCGGTCGTGGAGCCGCAGGAGCCGCAGCGGTCGCCGAAGGCCAAGCCCCGGCGGGACGCCGCCCCCAGTTGACCTAGGATCTGGCGGTGGAAGTGAGGGGACAAGGCGAGGCGGGACCGCGGCTGGCGACGGCCACGGCCGAGGTCGGGCAGACCAGCCCCTCCCGCCCGGCCGTGGGTCTGGTGATGGGCTCGCGCTCTGATTGGGAGACGCTGCGGCACTGTGCCGAGACCCTCACCGAGCTGGGTGTGGCCCACGAGACCAAGGTGGTCTCCGCTCACCGGACCCCGGATCTGCTCTTCGAGTACGCCGCCTCGGCCGAGGGTCGCGGCCTCAAGGTCATCATCGCCGGGGCGGGGGGCGCCGCCCATCTGCCGGGGATGGTGGCGGCCAAGACCCACCTCCCGGTCCTGGGAGTCCCGGTCCAGAGCCAGGCGCTCTCCGGGATGGACTCCTTGCTCTCGATTGCCCAGATGCCGGCAGGGGTGCCGGTGGGGACCCTGGCGATCGGCAAGGGAGGCGCCGTCAACGCCGCTCTGCTGGCGGCTGCGATCCTAGGGCTCAACGACTCCCTGGTGCGGGCGGCCCTGCTCACCTACCGCTCCCGCCAGACCGACGCGGTCCTGAGCCACCCCGACCCCGTCCAGCCGTAGGTGGCGATCCGGGTCGGCTGCCTCGGGGGCGGCCAGTTGGGGCGGATGCTGGCCCTGGCCGGGTTGCCCCTCGGCCTGCGCTTTGCCTTCTTGGAGCCGGCGCCGACGGCCCCCGCCTCGGATCTGGGCCTACAGCTCCTAGGGGCCTACGACGATCCCCGCCTGCTGCGGCGGCTCAGAGAGGAGTCGGACCTGGTCACCTTCGAGTTCGAGTCGGTCCCGGCCAGCTCGGCCCAGCTCCTCTCGGAGTCGGGCGTCGTCTTCCCCTCGGCCAAGGCGCTCCGGGTGGGCCAGGATCGACTCTTGGAGAAGCAGCTCTTCTCGGCGCTGGGGATCGAGACCGCCGCCTTCTGCCCGATCGCGACCGCGGAGGACCTGGGCGAGGCCCGGGAGCTGGGCTTCCCCGCCCGGCTCAAGACCCGCCGTCTCGGCTACGACGGCAAGGGACAGCGGCTGGTGGAGTCCCCCTCCGAGCTGGACTTGGCCTGGGAGGAGCTGGGCCGGGTCCCCGCGATCCTGGAGCGCCAGGTGCCCTTTCAGCGCGAGCTGTCGATCCTGAGCGTCCGGGGCCGAGATGGGGAGACCGCCGTCTACCCACTGGTCGAGAACCACCACGAGCAGGGGATCCTCCGCCTGACCCTGGCGCCGGCCCCGGGACTGACCAAGGAGCTGGAGCTGGCCGCCGCCGCCCTGTCCGCTTTGGTCCTGGAGGAGTTGGAGTACGTCGGGGTGCTGGCGGTGGAGCTCTTCCAGGTCCAGGGGCGGCTCCTGGCCAACGAGATCGCCCCCCGGGTGCACAACTCCGGCCACTGGAGCATCGACGGGGCCCACTGCAGCCAGTTCGAAAACCATCTCCGGGCCGGCCTGGGCTGGCCCCTGGGCCCGACCTCGGCCGTGGGCTACACCGCCATGCTCAACCTGCTGGGGGAGCTGCCGGAGCCGGAGGAGGTGCTGGCCCTGCCGGGCGCCCACCTGCACCTGTATGCCAAGGAGCGCCGGCCGGGGCGCAAGCTGGGCCACGTCAACGTGACCGGCGATGATCCCGCTCAGGTGACGAGCCAGGTGCGGGCGCTGGCAAGGTCCCTCAGGGTCGAGCTGGAGCAGCCGCAGGCGTCTGACACCGGGGACTCCTACTGGGGCCGGGGGCAGCAGGCCGGCTGACTCGCGCCGAAGGCGGATGACCAATCTCCGGCCGGCTCACGGATCGACGAACCAGAGCCCTGGCACGGGGCCACGAAGTCGCTGGAGGTCGGAGTCGCTGGTCAAGAGGTTTGAGCTGGCCTCGACCGTGGCCACGCCGATCTCGATGTCGGTTGTGGCGACGGTTGTACCGCGCGCGGGTAGCTGCCACCTCGCCGCCGCGCCGCCCCGAACGCGCGTCCACCCACCCAGGGCGAACCGGTACGCCATTCCCCGGCCTAGGCGCGGGACGGAATGTCGCTGACTCTCGACAACCGGACCTGCCGACGGACCCGGGGGCTCCACTTGCTAGCTTTGGCGGCGTTGTCCACCCAGTCCCGACCCGTCCTCGCCACCCCGCCCGGCGCCGGGCTCGGGGGGGTCGTCGGGCACCTGCCCCAGCTGATCGGCCTAAAGCGCCAGCTGCAGCAGGGCCGGCTGGCCCCCGCCTACTTCGTCTCCGGCCCCGACCGGGTGGGCAAGACCGCCCTGGCACTGGCCCTGGCCCAGGACTTCCTCGCCGCCGGCAGCTGGCCCGGGGGCCTGGCGGGCCACCCCGATTTGTGGCTCGAGGACTCGGGCAGCACGTCGATCGGCATCGACCGGATCCGGATGGAGGGTCAGCCCCAGGACG
>JBOHUL010000042.1:0-1896 GCA_050734425.1 Candidatus Dormibacteria bacterium | reverse complement strand
CGGTTGTCACCTACGACCCGCGCGGGTTGGGGCGCAGTGCCCGCAGCGACGGGCGTGTCGACCACGTGCCGGAGGGGCAGGCGGAGGATCTGCACGCCTTGATCACCGCGCTCGGCGCCGGGCCTGTCGAGATGTTCGCCAGCAGCGGCGGTGCCATCACGGCGCTGGCACTGGTGGCCGCTCATCCCGAGGACCTAACGGTCCTGGTTGCGCACGAGCCGCCTTTGGTGTCAGTTCTCCCTGACGCCGAGGCTGCTGGGCGCGCTCTGGCCAACGTGCGGGGCGCGTACCTGCGGAGCGGCCAAGGCGCGGGTATGGCCGCATTCATAGCCATGACGTCGTGGCGGGGCGAGTTCACCGCGGCTTACTTCGCGCTGCCCCTCCCGGATCCGGCGCAGTTCGGCATGCCCGGCGAGGACGACGGCTCCCGCGACGACCCACTGCTCTCCGAGCGCTCGCGCGCCGTCACCGACTACCGTCCCGACTTCGCGGCACTGGCCAAGGCCTCGACCCGGATCGTGATCGGGGTTGGAGAAGAATCCGCGGGGACCTTCACCGGCCGCACTTCACTGGCCACCGCCGCACGACTTGGGCAAAAGGCTGCCGTCTTCCCCAGCCACCACGGCGGGTTTGTCGGTGGTGACACCCCCTACGCCGGGAAGCCGGAGCCCTTCGCCGGGGAGTTGCGTCGCGTGCTCAGCGGCGCCAACTGAGACGACTGCCCTCCAGGCCCTTCTAGGTCGCGGGGTTCCAGCGCCCTTGCGTTTTGTGACGGGCGGTGGGCAGCGGAGCTGCAGCCGGCCAGCGGATCGGACAGCGTCGAGGCCCTGCTCGCACGGCGCTGGGGCGTGGTCCCCCGGTGTAGCAGGTGCCGGATCGCCGGGGTGGGTCCGCTGACAGTTGGTCAGCGACGCCTCACTGGCTTGGTGCACGAGGCCGTTCCGAGCGCGGGCCCGGGAGATTTTCGAGCGTCTTGGGTGCCCGACCTGGCTGGCGCGGGTGGCCGAGCCGACCGCCGCCGAGCGCGGCGTTCCCGCCTCACCGCGCCGGCCCGGGTCTCGGCTACTTGACCCGCACGGTTGCGATGAGGCAGCGGCTGGGGTGGCCGGAGGCTTGCCCCGCCGGACAGGCGAGCGATAGGGCGGTGATCTTGGCGAAGCCAGGGTGGGCGCCTGCGTACGTGGCGAGCGTATAGCCCTCGTCACCGGCGATGGGCCGAAGCGCCTCGGGGTCGCTGTTGCTGAGGGTCACGTTGCCGAAGCCTTCCCGCTGGAGGAGGCTGATGGTCACGGTCTGGTTGGGGGAGAGGGTGACGTGCGCCACTCCGCCCCCGAGCAGACCGTCGCAGCGCCCGATCGGGATCGGCGAGCCGCGGCTAGGCACCGCCTCCAGGGGGACCTTGCAGGTAAGGCTGATCGTGGATCGGCCGCCGCAGCCTGCGACCAGCAGTGCCGGGAGGCCGAGCAGGACCACCCCCGCTGCTACCGCGAGGGCAGTTCGGAACCCGGCTGAGCCATTGCCGTCCCTGCCCCCCCCTCCCCAGGCTGCCGCTGGGGCCCAATCACCGGGCCACCCTAACGCCGGCCGACGGCCCTGGCTAGGTGAGGCGCGCTTGGGCATGCCTCTCGTGTACAGCCGTTCTTAGATCGGGGAAATTGAAACTGACCCAATACCGCCCACCGCTCTTCCTTGACACGGTCTCTGGTGCTGCCTAGAATACATAACCGCACCTTTATGAAAGCATCGTTTATCGGACTCCCGTGAGCAGCGGTCGGCTGCCCCACCGCCGGGTCCTGCCCCTGGCCCTGGCCAACCCGCCCGCAGGTGATCTGGCGGCTCACTTCGTCGGACTGGCCAATCCCACCCGCCTTCAGATCGTGCGCCGGCTGGCCCAGG
>JBOHUL010000041.1:0-2923 GCA_050734425.1 Candidatus Dormibacteria bacterium | reverse complement strand
AGGACGGTGCCGGACTCAGTCAGGGTTACCAGCACCTGCTCTCGGGCGACGCTGATCTCGGTGACGGTGGCGTCCTGGCCCTCGACCTGGAGGGCGCTCCCGGGTAGCGGCAGCCTCCGCTTGAGATCGACGTACTGCTCGTTTTCGTACTGGAGACAGCACTTGAGCTTGCCACACATGCCATTGAGCCGGCTGGGATTTAGCGGCAGCCCCTGCTCCTTGGCCATCTTGATCGTGACGGGGACGAACTCCTTGAGCCAGGAGGAGCAGCAGAGGCGGCGGCCGCAGGGACCATAGCCGTCCTTCTCCTTGGCCTCGTCTCGGGCCCCGATCCGCCGCAGCTCGACCCGGCAGCGCAAGTGCGAGGCCAGCTCCTTGGCCATGTTCTGGAAGTCCGTGGGTCGGTCGGAGGTGAAGTCGAAGAGAATGCGGGTCTCGTCGAAACTGATCTCGGCGCGGGAGACCTTGACCTGGAGCTGGTGCCGATCCACCAGTTCCCGGGCCTGGCGCATCACCTCGGGCAGGCGGCTGTCGACCCGGGCCCTCTGCTCCAGGTCCTCGGCGCTGGCGCGGCGGACCACGGGAGGCAGGGGGCTGGGCACCATCCGCTGGTCCATCTCCGTCGCCTCCATCACCACCTCGGCGATCTCCTCGCCCCGGGCCATGGCCACCACCACCCTGACCCCCGGCAGCAGCTCCTCCTCCTCGAGGGGGGCGTAGTAGTTGAGAGGGCCGTGGTGTCGGAACTTCACCCCCAGCGCCAGCGGCATCGGTTCACCTCCTCATCGGCCGCCCCGTCCTTCCCTTCCCGGCATCCCCTCTTGGGAGGGGCGGGAATCGAAGCCCAGGAGCAGCAACCGGTCCAGCACCAGGCGGGGAGTCGCCATCTCGCCGAGCCGACCCAGCGCCTCCAGGGCCAGATCGTACCTCCGCGAGCACTCCGCCAGTCCCAGGTCCGCGGCCCAGGCCTTGGAGGCGGCGGCCTGGTCGGGCCAGCGGCAGAGCTCGGGCAGGTCCAGGGCCCGGCAGCAGCAGTCGCGGAGAAAGCTGGCGAGGACCCGCAGCGCGTCCCGGGCCGCCCCTCGGTCCGAGGCCCGCTCGCCCAGCTCCCGGCTCAGCTCCAGCAGCTGGGCGGGAGAGCCCCGCCGGGCGCCGAGGAAGCGCTCCAGGGTGGCATTGGCCCGGAGGGTCAGCTCGGGATCCCGGGCCAACTCCAGGGCCAGGCCGGGACGGCCCTGGCAGAGAGCCGTCGCCACCCGCGCCGCCTCGGGGGCGACGCCATGGGTCGACTCCAGCCAACTGACGATCAGGCCCGGATCCACCGGCCCCAGGCTGAGTGGTTGGCAGCGGCTCCGGAGCGTCGGCGGGAGGTGCTCCGACTCCGGCCTTGAGGTGCAGAGCCAGATCACGGTGCGCGGCGGCGGCTCCTCCAGCAGCCGGAGCAGGCTGTTGGCGGCCGGAAGGCTGAGGCGCTCGCAGTTGGCGAGGACCGCGAACTTGCCCAAGCCGGCGTAGGGAGTGAGGCTCAGGAAGTGCTGCAGGCTGGGTCCGGCCAGCGCGTCCTGGGGCTGACCCTCCATCCGGATCCGGTCGATGCCGATCGACGTGCTGCCCGAGTCCTCGAGCCACAAATCAGGGTGGCCCGCCAGGCCCCCGGGCCAGCTGCCGGCAGCGAGGAAGTCCTGGGCCAGGGCCAGCGCCAGGGCCGTCTTGCCCACCTGGTCGGGGCCGGAGACGAAGTAGGCGGGGGCCAGCCGGCCCTGCTGCAGCTGGCCCTTGAGGCCGACCAGCTGGGGCAGGTGCCCGACGACCCCCCCGAGCCCGGCGCCGGGCGGGGTGGCGACGACGGGGCGGGACTGACTGGACACCGACGCCAAAGCTAGCAAGTGGAGCCCCCAGGTCCGTCGGCAGGTCCGGTTGTCGAGAGTCGGTGACATTCCGCCCCGCGCCTGGTCCGGGGAATGGCATGCCGGTTCGCCCTGGGTGGTTGTGGGGCGCGTTCAGGGGCAGCGCGGCGGCGAGTGGCAGCACGGCTACTTGGGCGCGGCACAGCCGTGGCCACGGTCGAGGCCAGCTCGACGCTCTTGACCATCGACTCTGACTTCCAGCGACTCCTGGCCCCGTGCCAGGGCTGCGGTTCGTCGATCCCTGAGCCGGCCGGAGACTGGTCATCCGCCTTCGACGCCGGTCAGTCGGCCGGCTGCCCCTGGCCCCAGTAGGAGTCCCCCGCGTCAGACGCCTGCGGCTGTTCCAGATTCACCCTCAGAGACCTTGCCAGCGCCAGCACCTGGCTCGTCACCTGAGCGGGGTCATCACCGGTCACGTTGACATGGCCCAGCTTGCGCCCCGGCCGGAGCTCCTTGGCATAGAGGTGCAGGTGGGCGCCGGGCAGGGCCAGCACCTCTTCCGGCTCCGGCAGCTCCCCCAGCAGGTTGAGCATGGCGGTGTAGCCCACGGCCGAGGTCGGGCCCAGGGGCCAGCCCAGGCCGGCCCGGAGATGGTTCTCAAACTGGCTGCAGTGGGCCCCGTCGATGCTCCAATGGCCGGAGTTGTGCACCCGGGGGGCGATCTCGTTGGCCAGGAGCCGCCCCTCGACCTGGAAGAGCTCCACCGCCAGCACCCCGACGTACTCCAACTCCTCCAGGACCAAAGCGGACAGGGCGGCGGCGGCCAGCTCCAGCTCCTTGGTGAGTCCCGGGGCCGGCGCCAGGGTCAGGCGCAGGATCCCCTGCTCGTGGTGGTTCTCGACCAGTGGGTAGACGGCGGTCTCCCCATCTCGGCCCCGGACGCTCAGGATCGAGAGCTCGCGCTGAAAGGGCACCTGGCGCTCCAGGATCGCGGGGACCCGGCCCAGCTCCTCCCAGGCCAAGTCCAGCTCGGAGGGGGACTCCACCAGCCGCTGTCCCTTGCCGTCGTAGCCGAG
>JBOHUL010000040.1:0-14309 GCA_050734425.1 Candidatus Dormibacteria bacterium | reverse complement strand
GTGGACGACCTCCATCGCCCGCCCGCCCAAAACGAACGAGGGCCGGACCAACACCGGGTAGCCCACCCGGGCCGCGATCCGCTCGGCCTCCTCGGGGTCCCGGGTCACCGCCCCCATGGGGCGGGCGATCTTTAGGCGCCGGAGGAGGGCGTCGAACTGACCCCGGTCCTCGGCGATCTCGATCGAGTCGGCGGCCGAGCCCAGCAGTGGGACGCCCAGCCGGTGCAGTTCCAGGGCCAGGTTGATCGCGGTCTGGCCCCCGAACTGGACCATCACCCCGCGGGGGAGCTCCACCCGGCAGACCGCCATCACCGACTCCTGGTCGAGCGGCTCGAAGTAGAGTCGGGAGCTGCAGTCGAAGTCCGTGGAGACGGTCTCCGGGTTGCTGTTGATCATCACCGCCTCGAGGCCGCGCCGGCGCAGGGCCGCCGCCGCCTGCACCGAGCAGTAGTCGAACTCGATTCCCTGCCCGATCCGGATCGGGCCCGAGCCCAGGACCACCGCCGACCCCGCCCGGCCCCGCTGTTCGTCCTCCTCTTCGAAGCTGGAGTAGAAGTAGGGGGTGGTGGCGTCGAACTCGGCGGCGCAGGTATCGACGCACTTGTAGGTGGGGACGATGCCGAGCTCCTGGCGCCGCGCTTCGACCTCGCCCTGGAGCCGACCGGTGAGCCGGGCGAGGCGCTGGTCGCTGAGCCCGTAGCGCTTTGCCAAGCGCAGGAGCGCTGCCGGCAGTGGCCCTTCTCCCAGCTGGCCCAGCTCCAGTTCCAGCTGGGCCAGCTCCGCCAGGCGATGACAGAACCAGGGGGGGTAGCCGGTGCGGTGGGCGACCGAGGTGGGGTCGGCGCCCTGGCGCAGCGCCGCCAGCACCACCTGCAGCCTGAGGTCTGTCGGCTCCTCGAGCCGCTCTGCCGCCCGGCGCAGGGAGAGTTGGTCCGGCGCCGGCTGCTCCAGCGAGCGCAGCGCCTTGCTGACCGCCGCCTGGAAGTTGCGCCCGATGGCCATCGCCTCCCCGGTGGACTTCATCTGGGTCCCAAGGCGGCGGTCCCCGTGGGGGAACTTGTCGAAGGGCCAGCGGGGGGTCTTGACGACGCAGTAGTCGAGGCTGGGCTCGAAGGCGGCGCAGGTGCGGCCGGTGACCTGATTGCGGATCTCTCTGAGCTTGCGCCCGACCGCGATCTTGGCCGCCACCCGGGCGATGGGATACCCGGTCGCCTTGGAGGCCAGAGCCGAGGAGCGGCTGACCCTGGGGTTGACCTCGATCACGAAGTAGCTGGCGGAGTCGGGGGCCAGGGCGAACTGGACGTTGCAGCCCCCCTCGATCCCCAATGCCCGGATGATCCGGAGCGCCGCCGAGCGCAGCTGCTGGTGCTCCTTGTCGGTCAGGGTCTGGCTCGGGGCCACCACCAGCGAGTCGCCGGTGTGGACCCCCATCGGGTCCAGGTTCTCCATGTTGCAGACGCAGATGCAGGTGTCGTCCCGGTCCCGCATCACCTCGTATTCCAGCTCGCGCCAGCCGATCAAGGCCTGCTCCACCAGCACCTGGGTGATGGGGCTCATCTGCAGCCCCCGCTCCACCACCTGCTCCAGCTCGGAGAGTGAGCGCACCAGGCCCCCGCCGCTGCCGCCCAAAGTGAAGGCGGGGCGGACCACCAGCGGCAGACCGATCTCCTCCTGGAACGCCAGCGCCTCCTTGACCGTGTTCACCGTGCGGGAGGGGGGCACCGGCTCGCCCAAGGCCAGCATCCGCCGCTTGAATCGATCCCGGTCCTCGGCGTCCCGGACCGCCTCCAAGGGGGTGCCCAGGACCCGGACCCGGTTGCGCTCCAGCACCCCCGCCTCGTCCAGCGCCACCGCCAAATTCAGCGCCGTCTGGCCCCCCAGCCCGGCGATCAGGCCCTCGGGCCGTTCCCGCTCGATGATCCGGCTCACCGACGCCACCGTCAGCGGCTCCAAATAGACCCGGTCGGCCACCTCCTCGTCGGTCATGATCGTGGCCGGGTTGCTGTTGACCAGCACCACTTCCAGGCCCTCCTCCCGGAGGGCGTGGCAGGCCTGGGTGCCCGCGTAGTCGAACTCCGCCGCCTGGCCGATCACGATCGGTCCCGAGCCCAGGACCAGGACCCGGCGCAGCTCGGGGGCGTCTGCCGCCGCCGGCGCGGCGCCGGCGCCGGCGGGGCCGCGGCAGAGCTCCAGGAACTCGTCGAAGAGATGCTGGCGGTCCTGGGGGCCGGGGCTGCCTTCGGGGTGGTACTGCACCGAGATCACCGGCAGGCTGCGGTGGCGCAGGCCCTCCACCGAGCCGTCGTTGAGGTTGCGCTCGGAGATGAACCAGCCTCCGCCGTCCCTCCCCAGGCTGTCCTGGTCCACCTGGAACTCGTGGTTCTGGGGGGTGACGAAGACCCGCCCCGTGACCAGGTCCACCACCGGGTGGTTGCCGCCGTGGTGGCCGAAGGGCAGGCGGCTGGTGCTGCCCCCGGCGGCCAGGCCCACCAACTGGTGCCCGAGGCAGATCGCCAGCAGGGGATAGCGGCCGACCAGCGCCCGGGCCAGCTCGACCTGTGGTTGGAGGTTCTTGGGATCCCCCGGCCCGTTGCCCAAGACGACCCCCTGCGGGCCAAGCTGCTCGATCTCCTCCAGGGTGGTGGAGTAGGGGAGCAGATGCACCTCGGCTCCGCGGCTGACCAGAGAGCGCAGGGTGTTGCGCTTGACCCCCATGTCCACCACCGCGATCCGCAGCCCGCGGCCGGTGCCGGGGCTCGCCGGGGCGAGGCCGGCCCCCCGCCTGAGCGCCGGGTGCAGGGGTTCCTCCCACTTCCGCGCCTGGTGGCAGGAGACCTCGGGGACCAGGTCCTGCTCCGACACCGACTTGGACCGCCGCGCCAGCTGCACCAGCTCCTCCAGGGGCCGGCCGTCCCTCGGCGCCAGCACCGCCTTCAAGGTGCCGCGCTGGCGCAGATGCCGCGTCAAAGCGCGGGTGTCCACCTGCTCCAGCCCGGGCACGCCCTGCCCTTTAAGCCAGGCGTCGAAGGTCGACTCCGCCTGCCAGTGAGGCGCGCTCGGGCTGCACTCGGCGACGACCACTCCCCGGCACCAGGCCCGCTCCGACTCCATGTCGACTTGGGCCGCCCCCACGTTGCCGATCAAAGGCTGGGTGAAGATCAGGAGCTGGCCGGCGTACGAGGGGTCGGTGCACACCTCCTGGTAGCCGCTCATGCAGGTGTTGAAGACCGCCTCACCGAAGTGCAGCTCCTGACCCTCCGGCCGGGCCCCGAACCAGCGACCACTGAAGGCCGCCCCGGACTCCAGGACCAGGAGCCCCTCCAGCTCCGGCTCGGCCGGGGCCTCCAGTTCAGCCAAGCGCCAGCTCCGGAACCTGCCGCCGGTCCAAGTGCAGCAGCCGGCCCCCGGCCAGGGTCATGAGGACCAGTCCCCGCAGCGGCCGATCCCAGAGGGGCGTGTTGCTTCCCAGGGAGAGCCAGTTGCCCGGCCCTGGCACCCAGCTGGCGCCCGGGTCGAACCAGACCAGCGAGGCGGGCAGCCCACATTGGATCGCCCCGCCTGGCAGCTGCTCTGCCTGCTGGCCCAGGATCCGTCGGGGGGCTTGGGTGAGGGCGGCCAGGATCCTGGGGAGCTGGGCTGGCGCCGCCCGGCTCAGGAGCGCCGACAGCACCAGCTGGGTTCCGCTGAAACCGGGGGGGCGGGAGGCGGCGGGCTCGGTCCCGTGGGGCGCATGGTCGCTGGCGACGGCGTCGATGGTGCCGTCCAGGAGTCCCTGCCAGAGGGCGGCCCGGTCCGCCTCGGCCCGCAACGGGGGGTTGCAACGCCACCGGGGGTCGGTACCCTCCGTGGACAGTGACAGGTGGTGGGGGGTGGCCTCGGCCGTAACCCGGAGCCCATCCGCCTTGGCCATGCGGATGCGCTCCAGCGCCGCCGCTGTGGTGACGTGCTGGAGGTGGAGGCGGCCGCCTGGAGCCGCTCTCAGGGCGCCGATCGCGTGGGCCACCGCGCCCTCCTCGGCTTCGGCCGGGCGCACCCGCCAGCTGGCGGGGTCCTCTCGGCCCTGGTTGGCCCAGGCCAGGACCTCCTCGTCCTCGGGGTGGACCGCCACCATCCGGTCCAGCTCGCCGGCAAGGGCCAGGGCCCGGCTCAGCTGCTCACCGCTCAAACCGTTGCGGCCGTCGTCGGAGAAGGCGGCGGCCCCGGCCCGGGCCAGGGCGGCGAAGTCCGTGAGACGCTTCCCCCGCAGGCCCTCAGAGCAACTGGCGAACTGCAAAATTGGCATCTGGGACCAGTCTTGCTGCGCTCTGACGCTCTCCTCCAGCCGCTCCTTGGTGTCCACCGGGGGCACCAGATTGGCCATGGCACAGACGGCCCCGAAGCCCCCCGCGGCGGCGGCGGCGGTGGCCCGGGAGATTCGTTCTTTCCAGGGTTCGCCGGGCTCGCGCAGATGGCAGTGCAGATCCAAAAAGCAGGGGGCGACCACCGAGCCGGGCCGGTGGACCGGGATGGCCCCGGGGGGGGACTCCAGCTGCGGCCCCAGCTCCCGGACCAGGCCCTGGTCCAGGAGCAGGTCGCAACCCTCCTGATCCACCGATGCCACAGGGTCGATGAGACGTACCTCTTTGAGCAGGAAGCGGCTCAGGGCCGGGCCTCCCGGTCGGGCCGCAGCAGAACCTGGTCATGTCCGTCGCACTCCTGCAGCTGGACCAGGACCCGCTCCGCCTCTGAGGTGGGCAGGTTGCGACCCACGTAGGTCGCCCTGAGCGGCAGCTCCCGGTGGCCCCGGTCGACCATGACCAGGAGCTCGACCGCCCGGGGCCGGCCCAGCTCCGCCACTGCGGCCAGGGCGGCCCGGGCGGTGCGGCCGTGGAAGAGCACGTCGTCGACCAGGATCACGTCACGGTCAGCCACCGCCTCCTTGGTGGCGAAGGGCAACGGCGGCGGCAGGGAACCCTGGGGCCGGAGGCGCGGGGCGTCGTCGCGATAGGGACCGACGTCGAGGCTGGCCGCTTCCCAGCCACGGTGACCCTGCTCCACCGTGAGCCCGAGGAGGCGCTGAGCCAGGAAGGCGCCCCGGGTGAGGATGCCGCACAGGAGCGGGTCACCCTCAGGGTGCCGCTCCCTCAGCTCGGAGGCCAGTCGCCAAAGGGTGCGGCGGAACTCGTCCGGCTGCAGCAGCCGGCGCGGGCGAAGGGCAGTGGCGGGCTCCACCCTCATCCCCGGAGCAGGAGCTGGAGCAGGGCCATCCGCACCGCGACCCCGTTGCGGGCCTGGCGGAAGTAGGCTGAGCGGGGATCTGGGTCCACCGCCGGGTCGATCTCCCCGACCCGGGGCAGCGGGTGCATGACGATGGCGTGCTGGGGCAGCGCCGCCATCACCTCCTCGGTGATCCGAAAGCGCCTTCGCTCGTCGTCGGTCTCCTCGATGGACGGCGGGAGGCGCTCCTTCTGGATCCGGGTCTGGTAGACCACGTCCGCGTCCGCCACGCCCTGGAGCAGGTCGTCGCGCTCGCACACCCGGGCGCCGTGGCTTTTGAGATGGTCGACCACCCCCTGGCGCATGCGGATCTGGGCCGGCGCCACCAGGGTGACCCGCAGCCCCTGGAAGAGAGCGAGCAGGTAGGCCAGGGAGTGCACCGTCCGGCCGTAGGCCAGGTCCCCCACCATCACCACGTGGAGCTGGTCCAGGCGCCCCAGTTCGGCCTGGATCGTGTACAGGTCCAAGAGCGCCTGGGTCGGATGCTGCCCCGGGCCGTCTCCGGCGTTGACGATCGGCACCGGTGAGACCAAGGCCGCCCGCGCGGCCGCGCCCTCCTCGTAGTGGCGAAGCACGATGCAGTCGGCATACGCGCCGACGATCCGGACCGTGTCCTCCAGGGTCTCGCCCTTGACGGCGGAGGAGAAGTCCCTGGCGTTCTCGGTGCTGATCACCTGGCCCCCGAGCCGGAGCATGGCCGCCTCGAAGCTGAGCCGGGTCCGGGTGCTGGGCTCGTAGAACAGGGTCGCCATGATCTTGTCGGGAAGGACTTGGCCGCCGCCCTGGAGGCGGAGCTGCTCCATCTCGTCGGTGCGCTCGAAGAGCTGCCGGAGGCGGTCCCGGTCGAACTGCTGGGCGGCGATCACGTGGGCCAGGGCGCCCCTGGTCGTCTCCAACCGAACAGTCACTGCCGAGGCACCCTCCCTTCCGGGCGTGGGGCCGGCAGGCATCCGCAGCAGCACACCGCTGCGTCCCTTACCGGCCTCGCTGGACCGGCTTCAAGGTCGCGTCGGGGCCATGATACCGACGCGACCTTGCTCCGGCTCGGGGCCGGTAAGGGCCCGGTGGTTCGGGACTAGGGGCTCGCGTCCCGGGCCGCGGCCTCCGCCCTTTGGGCGGCGCTCTCCAATCGCTCGCGGTAGGTCCGCCACCAGCTCTCATCGAACTCGGGCAGACCCCTGTCGTCCGCCCTCCAGCCGGTGCTGCCGTCTATCAGCTCACGGACGACGTCGGCGTGGCCAGCGTGGCGGTGGGTCTCGGCAATCATGTAGACGAGGATCCGCAACAGCGTCACCTCGTTCCCCGGCGGCCCCCACCAGGGGACGTGCCCCACCGCCTCCAGGCCCAGGTCCCGGATGGTGGCGTCGGAGTGGGCCCAGACGCGCCGGTACAAACCCACAATTTCCTCCCGGGACTCGTCGGCTGTGGCCCACAGGTCGGCGTTGGGCTCGGCGTCGTCGGACCACCAGGGGAGCTTCTGGGGGAAGGGCCGCCCGAAGGTGTCCCCGAAGTAACCGGCCTCGCAGGTGGCGCAGTGCTTGATCAGCCCGAGGAGGTTGGTCCCGGTTGGGACCAGGGGGCGGCGGGCGTCGTACTCCGACAGGCCCTCGAGCTTCCAGACCAGAGCCTGGCGACCCTCTTGGAGGTCGTCTTGGAGGCCGGCCTTGGGGTCCTTTGGGCTCACCCGGCCACTCTAGCGAGCGCCACCCCGTGGGAGCTCACCACCCTGGTTCGCCCCCTTCCCAGCCTCGACCGGTGGGCCGGGAACGCTCCACCGGTCCCGGTCAGCCGGGGGCCCCGTCCGCCACCGCCAGCTCCTGGTAGGCGGCTCGCTCCGCCCGGCTCAGGGGCCCGTGGTCGGCGGCGGCGACCCGGACCCGAAGAAAGAGATCCCCAGCTTCGCCTGAGGCCCGCAGCGGCGGTATGCCCCGGCCCGGAATCCGCAAAAGCCGTCCCGGAGGGCAGTTCTCGGGGATGGTCAGCTCCAGGCGCACCCTCCCGGGACCCTGGGCGACCACCTTCCCCCCCAGGGCGGCGCGGTAGTCACGGACTGGGAGCTCGCGGTAGACGTTGCGTCCCTTGACCTCGGTCCCTGGGTCCAGTTTGAGGTTGACCTTGAGGTAGAGGTCGCCGGCGCGGCCACCCTTGGAGCCGCTGGGCCCCTCGCCCGCGACCCGGATCTTGGAGCCCTGGGTGACCCCCTTGGGCACGGTGACCCTCAGGGTCTTGCGGCGGTACTGGCGCCCGCTGCCGGAACAGATCAGGCAGGGATGGATCTCGATCTGGGCGCTGGATCCGGGGCCACTGGGCTCGGCCACCCGGCCCGACCCGCCGCAGTTGGGGCATGGTTCGACGATCGAGACCTGCATCGTGCGCTCGCCGCCGGTCATGGCCTCGTCCAAGGTCACCTCGAGCTGGTCCTCGGTGTCGGCGCCCTTGCTGGCCTGGCCGCTCTCGCGGCGCAGCTTCTCCATCTGAGCATCGACCCAGGAGTCGTCCTGGGGCTCGGCCTGGTGGGTCCCGAAGAAGGTCTCGAAGAAGTCACTGAAGCCGCCGAAACGGGTACCGGCCCGCCCGGCGGCGCGGTTCGCCGACTCTCTGGTAGCGCGTCCGGGGAAAGGCTGGGCATGCTCGCGGCGGTAGGCCTGGGCTCGCTCGATCTGCTCCCAGTCGGCCCCCAGGCGGTCGTACTTGGAGCGCTTCTCAGGGTCCTTGAGGACCTCGTAGGCCTCGTTCACCCGCTTGAAGCGCTCGGTGGCCTTGGGATCCTTGTTGACGTCGGGGTGCAGCTCCCGGGCCAGCTTGCGATAGCGGGTCCGGATCTCCTTGTCGCTGGCCCCCCGGGGCAGGCCCAGGGTGGCGTAGTAGTCACGGAACTCCACAGCGTCAAGTTACCGCCTCGCTCAGGCAGGCGAAACGCCCTCCGGCTCCAGCTCCGCCCGGAGTTGGTGACAGAGCTGCTCCAGCGCCGGCAGCAGGGCCCCGTCCTCGCCCGTGACCCGGCCCTGGTGGAAGACCCGGGCCAGCTCCTGCCCGGGCCGGGACTGAGCCTGGACCACGATCCCGGTCTGACCCGGTCGTGGGCCATCCAGGTTCAAGCGCCCCTCCGCCTGGAACCGGCCCACCCTCGTCAGCCGCCCGGTCCGCGCCTCAACCTCGCCGCTGAAAGCGCGCTCGGCTCGAGCGTAGAGGATCAGTTGGGACCAGTCGCAGGGAGGGATGTCCCCCTTGGACCGGCCCAACCCGAAGCTGGCCAGGTGGTGGTCGAGGAGCCCCGGCAGCGACCGGGCGCTGGCACTCAAGCTGAAGAGGGGCACCGATGCCACCAGCCTCGGGTTGACCTCGATGCACCAGATCTGACCCGCGTCCACGACCAGGTCCAGGCCAAATACGCCTAGGTGACCGAGCTGGCGGAGCCAGTCCCCGCAGCGCTCGGCCAGCGCCGCCACCGCCGCCTGCTCCGGCACGGGGGCCAGGTGGTCGTTGCCGCAGGAGCCGAGCGGATGGGGGGTCAGAGCGGGGATCCCGGTCAGCTGCAGCGAGGGGGCCCCGACCAGGGTCCGCTCCCGTTGGACCACTCCGGTCACGGTCACGGGCACCCCAAACACCTCCTGGCTCACCCGGCAGGAGCGTCCCCGGTGCGCCTCCATCAGCGACATCAGCTCTTCCCACTCCCTCGCTCGCCAGGTGCTGGCGCCGGAGAAGCCGTGAGCGAGCTGGAACACCAGCGGCGGCTTGAGCTCCCGGCAGGCTTTGACCAGCTCGTCCCCGGCGCGGCCGGCGCGGGTAGGCGGGAGCGGCAGTCCCGCGGCGGGCGCGCTCTCAGCGAAGAAGGCCTTGTTCTCGATCCGCCGGGCCAGCCGCGCCGGGCTGTTGGCCAGTGCCAGCCCCAGCCAGTGGGCTATCGCCTCGATCTCGGCCGAGCTCTTCCAGGTCAGCAGCCCCTCGAACGACTGGCGCAGCCGGGCCTGGACTTCGGGGTGACGGAGCAGCTCCCGGGTCGACCTGCCCCGAGGCTGCGGAAAGGCGGACCAGGGCTGGCGCCCGTCGTGGCTCAGGCCGCATCCGCCCTGGCAGATCGCGGGCAGGCCGCTGGCCATTGCCGGCAGCGGGTTTGGTCCCACGAAAACCACCGCCGCCCCGGCCCTCATCCCACCTCCCTCGCGAAGCCGGCCACCTGAAGCAGCCGGTCGAGCTGGCGCTGGTCCTCGGCGGCGGGCATGGTGCCCTCGGCGGCGGGGCGGAGATCGAGCTGGGCCTGGTCGCCGGTCAGGACCGCAACCCAGGGTCCGGGGTGGCTGACGGCGCCGCCCAGCGCGGCCTGGCGCACTGCGGCCAGCGCTGCCAGCCCCTCCCAGGAGGTGAAGACCCCCCGGGACTCCGCCAGCTGGCGTAGCTCTGGCAGCGCTCCGGGGGGGACGCGCCAGCCACGGCCTCCGCTCTGCCGGACGGCACGCCTCACCGCGGGGGCCAACCTCGAGCGTCTGGTCCCGAACTCGCCGGCCGCGGGGCCCCCGCTCGGGGCCTCGGGCGGCCCCGGGTACCAGGGGCGGGTGAGCTCCCCGCCGGGCAGCGTCTCCACCGGATGCAGCTCCGGCCTCGGATGGGGGCTCAGCTGCTCGTATCCCTGGGCCAGCCCCAGGGCCGTGGCGCCGCTGCTGGCGAAGAGGAAGACCGCGCCCACCGGCCCGCGGGTGGCCAGCTCGGCGGCGATCCCCCGGTAGGCGACCGGTGCCAGGGGGTTGGTGGAGCCCCGCAGATCGCAGAGCCCCCAGCGCTCCCTGGCGTGATGAAGGAGGGCCACCGGGTGCCGGCTCACGACCACAACCCCGCCTTGGGCGCGCAGCCGTTCCAGCTTGACCCGGGGGGTGGAAGGGGAGACCAGGGTCAAGAGCCGGATGCCGCTGGGCGCGGCGTAGGCTGCCGCGGCCACCCCCGCGTTGCCGGAGGAGGAGATCACCGCCTGGTCCTGCCCCCGGTCCACCATCTGGCTCAGGAGCAGTCCCAGGCTGCGGGCCTTGTGCGAGCCGGTGGGGTTGCGATCCTCCCGCTTCAGCAGCAGCTCGCGGACCCCCAAGGCCCGAGCCAGCTCCGGTGCCGGCTCCAGAGGGGTGTTGCCCTCCCCCAGGCTGAGCCTGGCGGCCGCCGCTAGACTCAGGCCGAAGAGAGCGGCGTGGACCCATTGGCCCTCTGCTCCCGCCTGGTGGGACCGGGGGCCGTGCCACTCACCCACGGAGGATTCCCTTGGCCGTCGTCGCCGGCGAGACGGGGCACTGCCCCGACTGTGGTGCCGACCTCGATCTGACCGATGTCGCCGAGGTCGGCGACCTGGTCGACTGTCCCAACTGCGGCGCCGCCTTCGAGGTCACCAATCTCGCCCCCCTCAGCCTGGACCCGTTCGAGGACGAGGAGAAGTAGCCGAGCGCACCGCCTGGCGGAACCCTCCCTGGCGGTAGTGGGCGCTGAAGAACCCCGGGCAGGCGGGGGAGAGCAGCACCGCCTCGCCTGACCGGGCCAGCGAGGCAGCCAGGTCGACCGCGCCGTGGAGGTCCTTGCACCGGTGGATCAGTTCCCCTCCGCCCTCCTCCCGGACCGCCTGCTCCAGCCGGTCCGAGCCAGCCCCGGGCAGCAGCACCAGCGTCCGCACCGGGCCTCCCACCAGCTTGGCCAGGTGCTGGAAGTCGATCCCCTTGTCCTCGCCCCCGGCGATGAGGGTGCAGGCCCTGCCCAGGGCCAGGACCGCAGCCACGGTCGACTGGGGGGTGGTGCTGGAGAGGTCGTCGACGTAGTCAACCCCTTGGTGGCGGCGCACCAGCTGGGTGCGGTGGACCAGGCCGTGGAAGTTGTGCAGGGCCCTAGCTGCTCTTTCCCTCTCGTCTTGGGGGCCGGGGCCCAAGGAGGCGAGGATCGCCAGGGCCGCCCGGGCGTTGGCCAGGTTGTGCTCCCCCATGAGCGGAATCTGGGATGTCGGCAGGACCGGCCGGGACTCTCCTCCCCGCCTCAGCTGCAACCAGCCCTCAGCCTCGAAGGCACCGTCTCTGCCCGCCAGCCACAACTCCTCCCTGGCGAATCGCACCTCCCGCAGCCCCGGGGGCAGGCGGCCGCCGGCGAAGCTGAGGCGGTCGTCGCCGTTGCGGACCACGGTCCGGCAGCCCGGAAGCTGGAATATTCGCCGCTTGGCGCGGATGTAGCCGCGCAGGCCCCCGTGTTCCTCCAGGTGGTTGGGGGTGATGTTGGTGAGGCAGGCCAGCTCCGGCGCTCGGTCCAGCTGCAGCAGCTGGCGGTTGCTGATCTCCAAAACCAGGCACCCCTGGCCCGAATCCGAGGCCACCTCCAGCAGCGCCTGGCGGTCGTGGCGGTCGTTGCCCGCCAGCCAGACGCTCTGGTAGCGGCCGCTCTGGCGAAGCAGCGCTGCGGCCAGGGCGCTGGTGGTGGACTTGCCGTGGCTCCCGGTGATGCCGACGACTTGGCCCAAGGCGAGATCCAGGTAGGCCTGGATCAAGGAGTAGAAGGGGTGACCTTGGGCTCGAAGGTGCTGCAGGCCGCTGTTGGCCGGGGAGAGGAACCAGCCCTGGGTGGCGATGATCAGCTGAGAGCGTTCGATCCCCTGCAGGTACTCCGTCCCCAGGTGGAGGCGCTGCAGGCCTTGCAGGAGCCCGTCGAGGTGCTCGCGCCGCTCCTCTGGCCGGAGTCCGGCGTGGGCCAGGCGGTGCGAACGCCTCAGGCTCTCCAGGTCCGGCTGCAGGTCGTGGCCCACCAGGTGGGCGAAACCGGCGGCGAGCAGGTAGCGCGCCATCTCCCCCGCCTCGACGCTGGCGACCCCCACCAGGTCCACTCGCGCGTGGCGCAGCTCCCGCAGCCGGTGCGGCAGGCGCAGCGCGGCAGGCTCTGCGGCTGGGGCGGTACCGGGGCCGGCGGCCATAGCAGGCAAGGGTATCCAGATGCCGGCGGGTTTCGACCGCACGCCTGCGTCACTGGCCCTCCTGGTAGTCCTGCACTCGAGTAGTCCGGCGAATCGGACTGCGGGCGAGGCCCTTGATGTCGAACTTGTACATCTCTGGCGGACGGGCCGCGCGGGTAGGTCTGCCGCGGCAGGTGGCGAACCAAGTAGTCCTCGTGGTTGTGCATCGCCGCGACCTCGGCGTCATGGGTCACCGCGGAGAGGCTGGCGTCGATCTGGGCCAGTCGGTCGCGCCCACCCAGCCGTCCTGGTTGGCCGTGCTTAGAACTTGCTCGTCCCCCGGCACGTCCCCGATGAGATACGGGGATCGTCGCGCGAGGCACTGGAGGGGCTTGGTCCCTGGTTCCAAGGGATAGACGCCGTCCGTGCCCCGTGCGGCGAGGGGAGTGTCTCAGTAGGGGGCGCTGAGGTTGGAGAACATCGGGAAGTGCTGGACTTTGCGGGTCAGTGGGACGCTGCCGCTGCGAACGGTGGTGGCATTGATCGCGAGATCGGCGCCGTGGACGGCGTGGTGCGTGGGCCGCCAGGGCCGTGCGAGGGCACTCGTCTCCTCTGCGGTCTCGGTGTCAACACGATGCCAGGACAGAGTCGATAGCAGCGCGCGCCTGCCCTCCTCCTCCGCGGGTCGCACGCCGGCGAGGTCGTCGTGGCCGGACCCCCTGAAGCTGGTCCAGGTGGTATGAGAGTTCCGCATCGCCCCGGGAGGGGCAGGAGGAACTCAAATGAAAGGAAGGAAGCACAGTCCGGAGCAGATCGTCCGCAAGCTCAGAGAAGCGGATCGGCTCCTCGGTGAGGGCCAGGGCTTGGCCGAGGTGGCCAAGCAGCTGGAGATCAGCGAGGCCACCTTCCACCGCTGGCGCAACCAGTACGGCGGGATGAAGGCTGAAGACGCCAAGGAGCTGCGCCACCTCCGAGATGAGAACGGGCGGCTGAAGCGGATGGTGGCGGACCGCGAGCTGCAGATCGAGATGCTCAAAGAGGTGGCCCGGGGAAAATTCTGAGCCCGGTTCGCCGGCGGGTCGCGGTGCTGCACTTGGTGGACAAGTTCCAGGTGAGCCAGCGGCAGGCGTGTCGGGCTGTGGGCCAGCCCAGAACGACACAGAGGCGCCCGCCAAAGCCGGTGCGGGCGCCTGAGGCATTGCTGCGGCAGCGCCTGCATGAGATCTCCCAGAAGCGCCCTCGCCGGGGCTTCCGGCGAGCTGGAGCTGTCTTGCGGGAGGAGGGATGGAAGGTGAACCACAAGCGGGTGCAGCGGCTCTGGCGAGAAGAAGGGCTTCGGGTACCACCACGGCAGCCCAAGCGCCACCGCCTGGGCCAGAGCACCATTCCCTGCCAGCGGCTTCGAGCCGAGCGACCGAACCACGTCTGGGCCTTGGACTTCATGTTCGACACCACAGCCGACGGCAGGCCCTTCAAGGTGCTTGCCGTCTGCGACGAGTTCACCAGGGAGAGCGTGGGCAACGCCGTCGCCCGTTCCATCACCGCCGACCAGGTGGCCTCAGTCCTGGATCGAGCCGTGGTCAGCCGTGGCGCCCCAACCCTCATCCGCTGCGACAACGGACCCGAATTCATCGCCCAGGCAATCAGGGACTGGTGCCGCCTGAGCCATACCGGAACCAGCTACATCGACCCAGGCTCACCCTGGCAGAACCCCTACGTGGAGAGCTTCAACAGCAAGGCCCGCGACGAGCTCTTCGCCAGGGAGATCTTCACCTCCATCTTGGAGGCCAAGGTCCTCTTCGCCGACTGGTGTCACGACTAAAATCACCACCGGCCGCATCGCTCCCTGCGGCTGCAAACCCCCGCCGCCTACGCCGCGGCTCTCAGCAACCCGGAACTCTCATAGAGCCTGGTACCGCAAACGGGGTGCCGCCAGCCCAACCGATAGGTCCCGACGCAGGAAGAAGCACTCAAGCTGAGGCCAAACGGCTGCACCGCCGCCCTCTGGGCAACAGAGGGTGGGGCCTAGCGCGAGGACTCAGGGCCCGGCTGGAACGGACTCCCGGCTGAGTTCGCCCGAGTTCGTATGTGTCACGGATCCGTCAGGTGGCGACGCTGCATTGGCCGAGCCGGGGTTGTGGCATTAGACTTC
>JBOHUL010000039.1:0-46655 GCA_050734425.1 Candidatus Dormibacteria bacterium | reverse complement strand
CACCGCTTCTGCGTCCAGCTCCACCGCGCCAGCCGGCTGCACTACGACCTGCGGCTGGAGCACCGGGGGGCACTCCTCTCGTGGGCGGTGCCGAAGGGCCCGTCCATGGAGCCCGGCCTGCGACGGCTGGCGGTTCAGGTGGAGGACCATCCACTGGAGTACGGAGATTTCGAGGACGTCATCCCCAGCGGCTATGGCGCCGGCACGGTGCTGATCTGGGACATGGGCCGGCTGGACTTCGACAGCGGTCCGAAGGGCGACGTCGTGCGAGGGCTGGAGCTGGGTCACCTCGACTTCAGGCTGCGGGGAGAGCGACTCCGGGGGGCCTTCAGCCTGGTCCGGATGGACCGTGGATCAAAAGGCGACAAGCCCTCGTGGCTGCTGTTCAAGCGCCGGGACCCGGAACCGGACCCGCAAGGGCCGACCCAGCCCGGTCCCGAGGTCACCTCGGTCAAGACCGGGCGGACCCTGGACCAGGTGGCCCAGGGAGCTCCGCCCCAGCCCAAGCACCGAGCCCCCCGGCGCCGGCCAGGACCGGATCTCGGCGGCCTGCTCCGAGATGCGCCCGAGGCCAAACCGCCCTCCAGCCTCAAGCCCATGCTGGCCACCTTGGTGGACAGCCCCTTCAGCGCTCCCGGCTGGATCTATGAACTCAAATACGACGGGGTGCGGTGCCTGCTCCGGCGCGAGGGCCGGAGCCTCCGTCTCCAAGGCCGCTCGGGGCGGGACGAGACCGGACGCTACCCTGAGCTCCAGGAGGCGGTGGGCGAGATTGGCAGCTCTGACTGCCTGATCGACGGAGAGGTGGTGGCCCTGGACCAGGAGGGCACCCCCTCCTTCGCCCGCCTCCAGCGCCGGATCCAGCAGATCGGGGAGCGGGCGCGGGCCGCCGCAAGAGCCCAACCGGTCACCTTCATGGCCTTCGACCTGCTCTTCGCAGAGGGGCGTGACCTGCGCCGGCTGCCGCTCGCCGTGCGTAAGCAGGCGCTGCGGAGGATCGTTGGGCCGGGCCAGCGGATCCGCTACGCGGACGAAGTTGACACGGAGGGCGAGGCCCTCTTCGCAAAGGTGCGGAAGCTGGGCCTGGAAGGGGTCATGGCCAAGCGGACCAGCTCCATCTACGCCTCGGGGCGCCGCTCTCGGGATTGGCTCAAGATCAAGGCCCGTCAGAGCCAGGACTGCGTCATCTGCGGCTTCCAGCCGGGCCAGGGGCGGCGCCGGGAGTTGGGGGCCCTGCTCCTCGGCGTCTACCAGGAGGGGAAGTTGGTGTTTGCCGGCAAGGTCGGGACCGGGTTCGCCGAGGCCTTGCTACAGGACCTCCGCCGGCGCCTGGAGCGGATCCGCCAGGTTGGCCCGCCATTCGCGACGCCGGCCAGCGCAGCCCGGAACACCGTCTTCACCCGGCCTGAGCTGGTCTGCGAGGTCGAGCACGCGGGCTGGACTGGGGGCGGGCGACTGCGCCAGCCCTCATTCAAGACGCTCAGACCGGACGTGCCCCCTGGAGCCTGCATCCGCGCCTCCGAGGTGCCCCGCCAGGAGGCGGTCGCCCCCCCTGGGCCCAGGGGGGAGGACGCGACTTCGGTCTCGGATCCGCCGCCGGCCGCCCGCGAAGAGCCGCAGGCCCTGGCCGAGCTGGCCCGGCTGCCCGCCCGGGGGGGCACGCTCAAGGTGGGCCGCCGGCAGCTCCGCCTCACGCATCTGGACAAGGTCCTCTGGCCGGAAGGGGGAATCCGCAAGCGGGACCTCATCGCGTACCACCTCCGCATGGCTCCCTGGCTTCTGCCCCACCTCAAGGGGCGGGCCGTCGTCACGCAGGTCTTCCCCGACGGGGTCGGAAGGCCGGGGTTCTGGCGCCGGGCTCTTCCCCGAGGCGCCCCTCCCTGGATCAGGACCTGGCGGGCGCATCCGGGCGAACCCACCATCTGCCCCTTGATCGAGGAGGCGGCGGGACTCGTCTGGCTGGCCAACCTGGGCGCCATCGAGGTCCACCCCTGGCACTCGCGCCGCGACAGACCGACCCAGCCGGATTGGGCCGTCTTCGATCTCGACCCCGGGCCCGACGCAGGGTGGGAGGAGGCGGTCGAGGTGGCAAAGCTGGTCAAGGGTGCCCTGGACCAGCTCCAGATGGTGGGCCACCTCAAGACCACTGGGCAGACAGGGCTGCACATCTTCGTGCCTCTCCGGCGCGGACCCGACCAAGCCGAGGTCAGGGACTGGGTGGGCCAGCTGTCCCACGTCATCGCCCAGACAGCCCCCGAGCTGGTCACCGAGACCTGGGCGGTCAAGGGGCGCAGGGGCAAGGTCCGCATCGACTTCACCCAGAACGTCGTGGGCAAGACCCTGGCCGCGGTCTACTCACCTCGGCCCGGGCCCGGCGGCCCCATCTCGACCCCCATCGCCTGGGACGAACTGGAGCGGGTGGATCCGCGTCAGTTCACGCTGGCCACCGTCCCCGCGCGGGTGGGGCGGCGAGGAGACCTGTTCCAGCCGGTGCTGCAGCAGCACCAGCGGCTGCCCCGGCTGGCCCCACCCACGAGTGCAGGGGTCCGCCGCCGTGGCGCCCCCAGGAGGAAGTGATGCCCGGTGCGACCTGGAGAGGAGCGGTCAGCTTCGGATTGGTGTCGGTGCCGGTGCGGATGTACCGCGCCACCGACTCCCAGGGGGTCTCGTTCCGGATGATCTGCGCCAGCTGCGGGACCCCGATCCAGAACCGGCGCTGGTGCCCCGAGGAGGAGCGCCTGATCGAGTGGAACGCCGTGCGCCGGGGCTTCGAGGTCAGTAGCGGCGAGTTCATCGAGATCAGCGACGAGGACCTGGAGCACCTGCCCTTGCCCACCACCGACACCATTGAGGTCCTAGACGTGGTCCCGGAAGCCGAAGTCGATACCGCCCTCTACTTGGATCAGGCCTACTACCTGGAACCCGAAGCGGCCGGGCGTCGCCCTTACTCGCTCCTCCTGGAGGCGCTCCGGCAGACTGGGCGGAGCGCCCTGGGGAAGATCACCCTGCGCCAGCGCGAGCACCTCTGCCAGGTGGCCCCGCGAGAGGAGCTGCTGCTCCTCAACACCCTGCACTGGCCTGAAGAGATCCGCAGCCCACAGGGCCTTCGCCTGCCCGAGACGGGCCCAGAGGTGGGCAAGCGGGAGCTGTCGATGGCGATCAGCCTGCTCGACAATCTCACCACCAGCTTCGACCCCGGACGCTATCAGGACGACTACCGCCAGGCCCTTCTCGAGGTGGTGGAGGCCAAGCAGGAGAAGCGGCGCTTGCCCCGCAGGGCCGCCCCGCCCCGCAACGACAACGTGGTCGACCTGATGGCGACTCTGAAGCAGGCGGTGGCGGAGACCAGGGACCGCCGCGGTGGGGCGCCCTCCCGGCGCCGGGCGGCGGCGGGGAGCGACGGGCCGAAGCACCAGGTGCGCCGCCGCGCCTCTTGAGCGTACCCACGCTCCGGGCCAGGAGCCACAGGACTCAACCCAGTTGGGACTCAGCCAGCGGGCCACGGCTGCCCGACTGCCTCGGGTACCTGCGCCAGGGCCGGGTCGCTACCAATACACCTCGGAGGGTCGGATCTCGACCGCGCCACCGTGGCGGGCGGCAGGGACCCGGGCGGCCATCTCGATAGCCGCATCGCGGTCGTCAGCCTCCAGGGTGAACATTCCCCCGATGGCCTCCTTCACGCCCACGAACGGGCCGTCGTTGGCCAGAGTCTCTCCGCCCACCACGCGCACGGTTGTCGCCTTCTGAGGCAGACCCATCGGCAGCCCCGGCTTAACCCCCGGAGTCTGATTGAGCGCTTGGTAGGCGGCGCGGACCCGCGCCTGCTCCTCCTCGGAGAGGGCCGCCTGCCGCTCGAGGGCATCGCCCTGGTAGTTCAGCATCAAGTACTTCATGGCTCCCCCAGGATCGGTTTGGAGCAAGACCAGCGGTGAGACCGGCAATCGCAAGTCGCGCCGGAACTCCGGCCGTCAGGGGACTGCGCCGCGACCCCCCACGGCGATCGCTGGCCCAGGCGCCCTGGACTCCGTACGCAGGGCCACGGTTGGGTCCAGGCCAACGGTTCAGCCGAACAGCCCAGGGGCGGCACCCCGGGGCACGGCCCCCCATCCCTCCCACCGCGCTGCCAGTGAGCTGCCTCGCGCGCAGGGCCGACCCGCCCTTCCGAGGGCCGGGCCGGCTGACTCGGACCTCGCGGTCAGTAGTAGTGGCGATGGCCGCCGATGGCGTGTCCGACGGAGCCCAGGATCCAGAGGGCCAGGCCAATCAGGATCAGGATGATGCCGATGGACCACAGCAGGGGAAGCGCCAGGAAGAAGCCAACGATCAGGCAAATGATTCCGATGATGATCAAGGGGAACCCTCCTCCGTGACCTGGGACCTGATGTCCCCGGAGAGCGGCTGGCGGACGCCCCGAGGCGCCTTCTTCCTGCTTTAGCGTCGCGCCTGCGCAGGCGTTACACGCCGGGTTGGCAGAGGTCGTGCGCTGCCAGGGGCCGAGGGATTGGCGCCGGAACTCAGCCGGAGAGTGCGGTGGTCCGCGCCCTCCTGGGTCGGCGCCGAGCCGCTTTGCGCACCCGGTCGCGCCCCGCCTGCTTGGCCCGGTACATGGCGGCGTCGGCCATGGCCAGGAACTCGGGTCCGTCCTTCGGAGAGCCGGGAGACCCATCGGAGCCAGCGACCCCGATCGAGACCGTCACCGGGCACGGCGCGGGCGCCCGTCCGATGCGCTGACGCAGGTCGGCTGCCACCAAGGCAGCGGTCTCCACGTCGGTGTTGGGCAGGAGCATGACGAACTCGTCGCCGCCGTAGCGGGCCGCCAGGTCGCCCCGCCGGAGCCGCTGCCGGATCACCGCCGCCACCTGCTGAAGGATCTGGTCCCCGGTGGCGTGGTCGCAGCGGTCGTTGATCTCTTTGAAGTGGTCCAGATCGCAGAAGAGCAAGGTGCAGGGCCGGCCGGTGCGCTCGGTCTGGGCGAGCTCCCGGTCGAGGGCATCCTGGAGCACGTGGCGGTTGTGAAGCCCGGTCAGGGAATCGGTCATTGCCAGCTGCTCCAGCCGCTGGTGGAGCTGGGCTCGGGAGATAGCGGCGGCGCACTGGTCCGCGAACAGCTCCAGCGCCTGGACCGTCGCCAGGTCGGGGTAGCGCCGGTCCACCGGCTCGTCCAGGGAGAGCAGGCCCAGTCGGGTGTTGCCGTCGTCGAGGGGGATGGTCAGCGAGTCCAGCGGATGCCACATGCCGGGTCGCCAGCTGGGATCGAGCTCGGGCACGCTGAGGGCCGTGTCGAGGATGGAGTTCTCGGGCATCTGGTGGCGCCGGTGGTCGAAGAGATAGGAGCGGCTGATCTGCATCTCGGGCAACATCAGGGGCAGCATCTGCTCCATCGAAATGGGGTGAGAGTGCATCCGGGCCAGATCCGCGTCGCTGACCCCGGCCGAGGCCCGCACCTGGAGCAGGCCGGTGCTGCGGTCCAGAATGTAGACCGCGACCCCGGCGAAGCCCCCGGCGTCAGCCAGGATGCCGGCGATCCGGCCCAGAACCTCGTCCAGGCCAAGGGTCTCATGCATGCTGGCGCTCGCCTCCAACAGGCCACGCAACAGCCGCCGCTCCCGCTCTGCCGCCCGGTTCTCCACGTCCACCGCCGCCACGGCCTGCGGCAGCTCAGCGACTAGAGCACCGCTCCGCCGGGCCATGCTCTGTCGTCGTTGGCGACCCGGCCACAGCCGGCCGGGCGCGCAACCAGGGCGGGAGATCCCGCCCCCTTCTGGTGATCACAGGGCAACCTTAGGTCGAGGCCGGCAGATCGAGTCCCAGGGAACCGCCCTGCGGCGGCCGGGTTACCCGTTCGTGACCCGGCCGCGGGACCGGCCCCAGGGGGACGCGGCGCGGGCCCGGGCGCGGACCACCGCCACGATTGTCCTGGCGACCGCCTCAGACGGTGGTGGACCTCTTGTCCTCGATCTCCCAGAGGTGGTCCAGGACGTGCCAGAGGGCGCGCCTCAGGAAGTAGGCCAGGGGCCAGCCCTTGGCAGCCTGCTGGTAGCTGTCCGGGTGCAGCACCAGCTGGTGGATGGCGGTGCGAAGCTGCTCGACGACCGCCAGGTCCTGGGTCTGCTCACGAATCCGGATACCGACCCGGCTGGCGTAGGCGAAGTCGGCTCCGCGGACGTGAGCGACGACTTGGTCACGATCTCGCCCGCCCCCACGCGGCCCCTTGCGCAACTCGGCCGACGCCCCCGCTGCGACCTCCTCGAACCGGCGCCAGCCGGCATCCAGCAGCCCCACCTGCCGCTGCGCCTCCTCCAGCGACAGGGGGAGCCGGTCGCGGTCGCCGATGGAGCCCGGAGTGCCGAAGTCGGTGCTGACCGACCCAGATATGCGCTCCACAACCTGGAATACGGGCGGCGTGGGACCGGGGAGGGACACGCCGGCCTGGGCCAGCGTCTGGCGGTAGCGGGGCAGGTACTCGGCGAGCGAGGCCAGGCTCTCGGCCTCTGCCTTACCCGACCGGCACCAGCCGGGCCAGTCCCAGGCCCAGGCGAAGGCTCGGCGGCCGCCCACCTCGATCCCGGCTGGCAGCATCTCCTCCACCAGTCCAGGATCGCAGCTCGCGCCGCCCCGGTGGTTACGATCGCGATGTGGGAGGCTTCGCCGACTTCCAGTCCCAGATCTACAGGGCCGGGCTCGACGGCGAGCGGCCCGCCCTCCCGCTTGGAGCCGACGAGCTGGAACTGGCCGCCTCGCGGGTGATGGCCCCCGAGGTCTACGGCTACGTCGCCGGTTCGGCCGGCTCGGAGGCGACGGCCCGAGCCAACCGCCGCGCCTTCGACGCCTGGGCCCTGGTGCCGCGGCACCTCCGGGGGATAACCACCCGTGACCTCTCGCTCGACCTCTGGGACAGCCACCTGGCGGGGCCGGTCCTCTTGGCCCCCATCGGCGCCCTGGGGGCGGTCAGGGAGGGGGCCGAGCTGGAGGCGGCCAGGGCGGTACGGGCCTTGGGGCTGCCACTGGTCCTCTCCACCCTCTCCAGCACCACCCTGGAGGAGGTCGCCCAGGAGCTGGGTCACACGGGTGCGGAGGTGGCGGCGGCAGATGCCGCGCCCGCCTGGTTCCAGCTCTACTGGCCGACCGACCGGGAGATCGCCGAGAGCCTGGTGCGGCGGGCGCAGGCCGCCGGCTACCAGGCCCTGGTGGTCACGGTTGACACCTTCACCCTGGCCTGGAGGCCGCGGGATCTGGGCAATGCCTACCTTCCATTCCATCACGCCGAGGGGCTGGCCAACTACTTCTCAGACCCAGTCTTCCGCTCGCGCCTGGCAGAGCCCCCCGAGGCGGATCCAGCTGCTGCGGTCGGATACTGGGGGGACATCTTCAGCCACCCCGCCCTCAGCTGGAAGGACCTGGCCTGGCTGCGGCAGCTGACCACCCTGCCGATCTTGCTGAAGGGGATCTGTCATCCCGACGACGCCCGGCAGGCGGGTGCGCTCGGGGTGGACGGGCTGATCGTCTCCAACCACGGTGGACGCCAGGTCGACGGGGCCCGGGCCGCACTTGACTGCCTGCCCGAGGTGGTGGCCGCAGCCGGGGGGCTGCCGGTCCTCTTCGACTCCGGCGTCCGCTGCGGCCCAGACGTCCTCAAGGCCCTGGCCCTGGGCGCCAGGGCGGCGCTTCTGGGCCGCCCCTTCGTCTACGGGCTGGCCCTGGCCGGGCAGCGGGGGGTGGAGCACGTCCTGCGCTGCCTCCTGGCGGAGCTGGAGCTGACTCTGGTGCTCTGCGGCCGGCGGAGCCTGGCCGAGTTGGATCGGAGCCTGCTGGTCCCGGCTCACCCTCCCGCCTGAGGGGCCGGAGGCCAGGCCCTCCGGCGCAGCGACTCAGGCCCGCTGGCGGCCGGCAAACGCCCGGGCCAGGGTCCGCTCGTCGGCGTAGGCCAGCTCCCCCCCAACCGGCAGGCCGTGGGCGAGCCGGGTCACCGTGACCCCGGCGGCCTCCAGCCGACGGGCGAGATAGCTGGCGGTGGCCTCGCCCTCGACGTCGGAGTCGGTCGCCAGGATCACCTCCACCACCTCACCCGGACCCAGCCGCCGCAGCAGCTCCTCGGCGTGGATGTCCTGCGGCCCTACCCCATCCAGGGGCGAGAGGGCGGCGCCGAGGACGTGGTAGAGGCCGCGATACTCACCGCTGCGCTCGATCGCCAGAACGTCGCCCACCTCCTCGACGACGCAGATCAGCGAGCGATCGCGGCCCGTCTGGGAGCAGACCGAGCAGAGCTCGCCCTTGGCGGCGAGGAAGTAGCAGGTGGGGCAGGGAGCGACGGTCTCCGCCACCTCGCGGACGGCTCCTGCCAGGGCCTGGGCCTGGGCCGGTGCCAGCCGGACCGTGTGGAAGGCCAGCCGCTGCGCCGTCTTGGACCCGATCCCGGGGAACCGGGAGAACTCCTCGGCCAAACGCTCCAGCGGTGGCGGCAGCAACCCCACCGGTGCCGGACCCGCTCCCTCTCTAGCGCAGTCCGGGGGGCAGCAGCCCCGGCGGCAGCAGTGACTCCATCGACTTGGCCGCCAGCTCCCGAGATCGGTCCAAGGCGTCGTTGACCGCCGCCACCACAAGGTCCCCCACCAGCTCCGGCCCCTCCTCCAGCACCTCGGCCTCGATGGTTACCTCGGTCAGCTTCTGCTGTCCGTTCGCCCGGGCCTTGACCGCGCCGCCGCCGGCGCTGCCCTCCACGGTCTGGTTGGCGAGGTCGCCCTGGGCCGCCTCCAGCTGCCGCAGCATGTTCTGCTGCAACTGCCGCAGTTGCTTGGCGTTGGGTTGGGGCACTGGTCTGTGGTCCTCTGAGTGGGTGGGGCCATTCTAGGCTCCACCCAGCGGGGCTCTGGCACCCGCGAGAGCGTGGATCGGAGTTGCGCGCCTGGCGGCTTGGGCCCTAGCCCTGGTTGTCCTTGATGACGCGGCTGCCGGGGAAGATCTGGAGCGCCTTGGCCACCCCGGGGTCGGGGGGCTCGGTCTCGGCCGCCGGCCGATTCGGCGCCTCCCCGGGCGCTTTGGCCTCGGCCGCCCGGAGGACGAGGGTCACCTCCTCGCCCAGGACCGCCTGGCAGGCCAGGCGCAACACCTCCCGCGGCCGCGGCTGCTGCATCCGCTGGAGGAGAAAGCTGCGGCTGGAGTCGAACTCAACCGTAAGGACCCCGTTCTCGTGGCTGGCGGCGCTGCCGTCACGGAGGAGGGCATGGACCGGGATGTCCTCGCTCGCGACCCAGGCCAGGATCTCGGCCCAGCGGCGCACTCCCGGGCCGCCAGCGGCCGGACCCTCCTCCCCCTGTCGAGGGTGGCCAGGGGAGAGAGGATCCCCCTTCACCTGGCTCCCCGGAGCCGCCTGGGCCAGCGCCCGAGCGGGCTCCGAGCGCGCATCGGCGGAGGGCAACGGAAGTGGCCCGGACCCGCCCTCGGGTTGGAGCTGGGCCAAGCTGAGCAGGCTCGCCTCCAGGGTCATCCAGGGGTCGTCCGCACGGCGGAGCTCACCACCCGCCTGGCTGGCCAGAGCCATCAGCTGCAACCAGAACCCGCTCTCGGGGCTGGGCACCCCACCCGTCCCCAGTTCGGCCCAGAGACGCTCCTTGGCGAGGGCCCCCAGGGAGCGGGCGAGCTGCCGTGGCTCCACCCCCGCCGCCTGCAGCTGCGCCAGCTCCCGCCAGGCCTGCCCCAGGTCGCCCCGGACCAGGTTCTGGGCCAGGGCCGCCAGCCGGGTGGGATCCGCCAGCCCCAGCCCCGCCTGGGCCGCCTCCAGATTCAGCTCCGGGCCTCCCAGCCCGATGAGCCGGTCCAGCAGGGAGAGGGCGTCGCGCAAGGAACCCCGGGCGGCGTCCGCCACGAGCGCCAGCGCCTCGCCCGTCGCCCGGACCCCCTCCTGCTCGCAGATCCTGGCCAGGTGCTGCTCCACCGCCGGCTCCGATATGAGCCGGAAGTCGTAACGCTGGCACCGGGAGAGGATGGTGTCGACCAGGTTGTGGGGCTCGGTAGTCGCCAGGATGAAGCAGGCGTGCTCGGGAGGCTCCTCGAGCGTCTTGAGGAAGGCGTTGCTGGCGTCCTTGGTCAGCATGTGGGCCTCGTCGATGATGTAGACCTTGCAGCGGAGCTGGCTAGGCAGGAACTGGGCTCGCTCCCGCAGCTCGCGGATCTCGTCGATGCCGCGGTTGGTGGCGGCGTCGATCTCGATCACATCCAGGCTGCGCTGCTCTTGGATCTCGGTGCAGGCCTGGCAGCGGCCGCAGGGCTCGCCGTCCTCGGGCTCCAGGCAGTTGTAGGCCCGGGCCAGGATCCGGGCGGCGCTGGTCTTTCCGGTGCCGCGAATGCCGGTGAAGAGGTAGGCATGGCCCAGTCGGCCCTCCCTGACGGCGTTGCGCAGGGTCCGGGCGATGACCTCCTGGCCCACCAGCTCGGCGAAGCGCTGAGGGCGGTACTTGAGGTAGAGGGTCTGGCGGACCGGGTTGCGACTGCTCACCTCCCCCCCGATGATCGCGCACCCCTCGTCGAGAAGGCATCCCCGGCGCTCAGCTGGCCCCAAACTCGACCCGGGGAGCCCGACGGCACTCCAGGGGCTCCGCGTACCGCTGCTTCCTTCCGGACCTGGCGGGGTTGGCGGCCTTTGGTTGCGCCGGACCCGGATGTCAACGCCCGGGGGACAGCGGCTGACCCGACGACACCTCCCCTCGGAGGGGAGTTCGACCCCGCTGTAGCGGATTGCGGGTGCAGGGCACCGCTAACTCCCCGTCTAGCGCGATCACGCAGATTCTAGCCTGCGGATCAGAACGTGGCGCCATTGCTAGCGGAAGCCTCCACCCGCTCGCCCAGGCGGTGCTCCTCACCCCGGCGCAGCCGCTCCAGGTTGTCCCGGTGGCGCAGCACGAGGAAGCCCAAGGCAAAGGAGGCGAAGACCGCCCCCCTGGGCGAACGGTCCCGAGCTCGCAGGGCCGCTCCCACCGCCGCCACCGTCACCCCGGTCAGGGCCCCGAGGGAAACGTACCTGGTGCTGGCCACGGTCAGGCCGCCCCCGGCCGCGGCGGCCACGGCCGAGGGAGCGTCCAAAGCCAGCAGCGATCCCCAGCAGCTGAGCACCGACCGCCCCCCCTGGAAGCCGGCGAAAGCCGGCCAGCTGTGCCCCACCGCCGCCCCCGTCGAGGCCGCCACCGCACCCCAGTCGCCCTGCAGCCGCGACCCGAACCGGGCCGCTACATAGCCCTTGGCGGTGTCACCGAAAAAGGTGGCCGCAGCGGCCCCAGGACCGGCGGAGCGGAGCACGTTGGTGGCACCGCTGACCCGGCTGCCGTACTGGCGGACGTCGATCCCGGCCGCCAGCCGGCCCACGATCACCCCGGTGGGGATGGCGCCCAGCAGGTAGCCACCGGCGGCGGAGAAGAGGACCCTTCGAAAGCTCGCGGGCATGTCGTGGGAGTGTACGGAGCGACTTGGGCCAGGGACCGCGTCTGCTGGACCGGCCCCACCCCGCCAAGAGCCGGAGGGGGCCGGTTTTGCTCACCGCCTCCGGGCCTGCCGACGTTGTACCCTCGGCGTGTGAGCGTCGCCGCCCCCGCCAAGGGCACCAAGGCCCCGCCCAGGGTCCGCCTCGACGACCTGGAGCTTCCCCAGGGCAAACGGGCCAGGCTGCACACCCTCCTGTTCGACCACGGCCCCGCCAACGGCACCCTCCTACTGCTGCCGCTGGACCAGGGCCTGGAGCACGGTCCGGTCGACTTCTTCGTCAACCCGCCGGCCAAGGACCCCTCATTCCAAGTCCACCTGGCGCTGGAGGGTGGCTTCTCCGGGATCGCGCTCCAGATCGGACTGGCCCAGCGCTACCTGACCAAGGAGTCGGGCCGGCTGCCCCTGGTGCTCAAGGTCAATGGCAAGACCAACCCCCCCAGCTCCGACGAGGCCTTCTCCCCGCTGACGTCATCGGTCGAGGACGCGGTCCGGCTGGGTGCCGCGGCGGTGGGCTACACCTGCTACGTTGGCTCGCCGGCCCAGGACCGGGACCTGCGTCAGATGAACGAGGTCCGCCGGGAGTGCGAGCGCTACGGCATGCCGCTCATCTGCTGGGCTTATCCCCGCGGCTCCGCCATCGCCAAGAGGGGCGGCCAGGAGAGCCTCTACGCCATCGACTACGCCGCCCGGGTCGCCCACGAGATGGGTGCCGACGTGATCAAGCTCAACATCCCCCGCGACCACTCGGAGGCTGACTCGGCCTCGCCCAAGCCCTACGACACCCTGAAGGAGGACCGCCGCGAGATGCTGGAGCGGATCATCCGCTCGGCGGGAAAGGCGCTGGTCATCTTCGCCGGCGGCAGCAAGCTCGAGGACCACGAGTTGCTCGGCCGCATCGACGACTGCATGGCGGCGGGAGGTACCGGGTTCATCTTCGGCCGCAACATGTGGCAGCGGCCCATGGACGAGGCCCTGGCCATGAGCCGCAAGGTGCACGAGGTGCTCGAGAGGTACGGGGTCCGACCCTGACCCTGTTGGTTCGGGGATCTGCGGCGGGCGGGCCGCCGAGTGGCGGCAAAGCGGCAAGGAGCGCTGCACCAGTTCCCTGAGCACCGATCTGAGACCATCGCAGGGGTTGGTCCCGACACAACCGCGCGCCCCCTGGCTTCCGGGATCTCTTTTTGGCAACAAGTGGCTACCGCGCGGGGCAATGACGTCCCCAGGGCGCAGGTGGCGACGCTGCTGCGCCAGGACACGGTGGCGGCGACCCAGACCCCCGACCGTTCCATTCACCGGTTTCGCGACATCGAGGTCCGAGACCCGTTCGGATGAGCGGTGCGCCGCAGCTCCTGCGGCCGGCGATCTGGAGCAGCGGCGCGCACACCAGGCGACCCAGCCGCGGCTCCCGCCTCGAAGGCGATCTCTGGCTCTCACGCACCGCCATCGACGGTGTCCGGGAGAGCTGCGGTTGGGGTGCCGCCCCGGGGCCGGGCCACTGCGTCGGCCCCTGCTAGCATCACGCGATGCGCGTGCCTGCCGAGGCCCCGCCGTGGCTGGAGGCATTCACGGCATCCGAGCGCCCAGACCTCTGGGACACCGCCCGGACTGATCAGCCGTTCCGCGGCCTCTGGCCGGAATACAACCACCACGGGAACCTGACTCCCAGATACTTCGGAGCCCTGGTGCCTAGGCACGCTCACCTCCAGATCCTCTTCGTAGACCGACGATCACTGAGGATGGTGGCCCGGGGGCGGACAATCCCGTTTCGCTGGGATGGCACGCTGGAGGCCCTTCCCGCAGGCATCGACGCCGTTGGCCTGCGCGGCGTAGACGACCCGGCTCGGCCAACGGCGCTGTCCGCCCTCGCCGCCGAGGTCACCCTCGACTACCAGGGCTTGGGCCTGAGCGGGCTGCTCATACGTGCGATGACCTCCGTCGCCCACGAATCCGGCCTCAGCCCCTTGGTCGCCCCCATCAGGCCGTCCTGGAAGGATCGCTACCCATTGGTCCCAATCGAGCGGTACGCGAAATGGAGACGGAGTGACGGGCTGCCGTTGGATCCCTGGATGCGAGTCCACGAGCGAGTCGGCGGCACCATGCTGCGCGTCGAGCCTCGCTCGTTGCACATAAATGCTGCCGTGGCCGACTGGGAGACGTGGACCAAGATGGCGTACCCCGAGGACGGGCAGTACGTCTTTCCTGGTGGGCTGGCCCCGCTGACCGTGGCCGCCGCGGTGGGGGACTACTGGGAACCCAACATCTGGATGCTCCACGAGGTCTAGCCCCACGGCAAACAGCCTCGGGACGCTGGGCGGCGCGGCAACCGACTGAGTCAGGACGAGGTGTCAAGTCCACCACGTTGGCGATGGTGGGGGCAGTTTGCATCTGACCAATCCGAGATTGGCTGCGCTTACTCGTGACTTGCGAAGGTCCAGAAACGGCCGAGACCGCTCCAGATGAGGACGCCCTGACTCAAGGGATTCCTCCCAAGTGGGGCGATGATCGGCTGCGGGGAACCAGGGAGGGTGTTTGCTCCCCCAGGTAAACACCGGCCACGTGCAGGTCGACGGTCCAGCCGATAACTGGGAAGATCATCCGAGCCACATAGAGCAACTGCTGGCCCTGGCCCGCGGCAGTCTGGAGTTGACGTCCCCGCCCGGTTTCCAGGTCCAAATCCTCCTCGTGGTCACCTGGACCCTCTTGACCGAGTCTCCACTGATCCCAATAGGCTGCCCGGGAAGGCGTGTGCCGGAGGAGCGCGAATCAATAGTCAGATGGTTGGAGCTCTCCCTCCCCCAGAACATCGTCCAAATGGAGCTTCCAGGGAGGTTCCCCTGGTGGAGTGATCCTGAACGTATACGCGGGTCGCGGGTGCGCGTATGCGTGAAGTCTCACGGTGATGCGGGTAACCGACGCCGGAGGCGGCGGAACCACGGTCCTCACACCTTCGGTGAGCCCATGTGCCCCACCCGCCTGCCGGTACAGCGTCCCGGCGTCATCTTCTACCTCGTACGCCCACTCCACCACCTCACGGAACCGTTCTGGCGGCGTGGACCCGGGCCGGCGCTCGGGAAATGGCGGATCTATCCTATAGTTCAGTCGTAATCCGACTTCGTCCGCTTCAAGGGAAACCAGCCACAGGGTACGAGCGAGCGCTACCTTCCTGACTTGTGGACTCACGCCACCGTACACGTCATTATCGCGTAGGCGTCACCGCTTCCGTTGGTGGAGTCAATGTTCCAGTAATACTGAACAGTGCCCCCTGCTCGCATATGGCGAATGCCGGGGTCCCGAACATCGAGAGACGTGACCCAGGTCCTGCTGGCGCGAAAGGTAGGGTAAGCGCGCACCCGCCCCGGTACTTCGAGGGTAGATCGCTCATGTGCCCCGAAGTAGGCAGGCCCTCTTTCCAAAGCACAGCTACCCCCTCCATGACCAGGAGGGCAGTCCAACCACGGCGCCATTTGTATCACTTGTCTGCCCAGCAAGTAGGTTCTCGAAGCCTGCGAGGAACCCGGATGCCGTCGAGTTGGCGAGGCTGGGGTCAAGAACGGTGGGAAGCCCAGGGCAGCGAAGCTCAACCGAGAGGAGCGATCGGAAAGCGCTTGGAAGACAACTCGGAACAGGTGGCGTGAGTAGCAGCTCCCGGCGATAGAGGGCGATCGCCCTCCCGACCGCGCCTGCGTCAGGGACCGATCAAGGGCGCCAACCCCGCCCTGCTGGCGATGGCGAAGAGCGGCCCCACCAGAATACCGAACCCGCAGACGGCGCCGGCGCAGAGCAGCACCCCGACACGGACGCTGGGCTGGGGCGGGGCCAGCTCGGGCCCCTCAGTGCGCAGATCAAAGATGACCAGCAGCCAGCGGAGGGCAACCAGCGCCGAGGCCACGGCCGAGAGCAGCTCCAGCCAGGCCAGCCAGCCGTAGCCGGCGTGCAGAGCCGAGTCCACCACCACGAGCCGGGCCATGAAACCCGCCAAGGGGGGAAGGCCGGCCAGCCCTGCCAGGAGCAGGCACAGCCCCGCGGCGAGCAGGGGTGAGCGCTGCCAGATCCCCCTCAGTCCCACCAGCGAGGTGGTCACCCCCCGGGTGGCAAGCCCGGCCATCAGCCCCAGGAGCCCCGCGGCCAGGGGCACGGTGCAGAGGAGCAGGTAGAGGATGGCAGCCGTTCCCCGCTGTGAGATCTGCGGCAGGGTGGCGGGCACCAATGCCAGCTGGCCGATGACGAGCAAGAGCGCCACCAGCCCTAGCTGGCGGCTGCGCCAGGCCAGCCAGGGCGCCACCACCAGGGTCAGGGCGGCCATGACCGCCGCCGCCAGGGCCCAGCTCTGAGGCCAGGCTCCCAGAGCCCCCGGAAGCACCCGCAGCAGAGCCGCTCCACCGGCCAGTGCTCCCAGCAGCACGGCCGCCAGGAGCGGCAAGCCGGGCAGCTCCCGCGCCTGCCGCTCCCGCCACCAGACGTAGGGGAAGGCGCCCAGCTGGGCCAGCCCGCCCAGCAGCACCAACAATGCGGCCAGGATCAGCAGGGGGTCGAGGTGGTGCAGGCCACCGGCGAGCGGGCGCAGCCCGGTGGCGCCGGAGAGCCCCGCCAGGGCGGCCGCCCCCAGGAGGAAGAGCACCAGCGCCAGGCCGCCCAGGGACAAAGAGCGGGCCGCGACCCTGAGCGCGGCAGCGTCCGTCTTGCGCAGCCCGCCGGCCAGTGCCAGGGGCAGACCGGTCAGGGCCAGGCCCGCTCCGAGGGTGACCAGGTCGGTGCTGGAAGCGGTGATCAGGACCCCGGCGCAGGCCACCAGCAGCAGCGCCTGGAACACGCCCAGGTGGGGCTCCAGCTCAGGTTCGGCGTCGGCGCCGCAGAGCAGCAGCGCCCCCGCCGCGGCCAGGGTGGTGGCGTAGAAAAAGAGGGCGAAGCGGTCGACCACCAGGCTGCCGTGCTCGATGTCGGGCGGCCTAGCCCCGAAGGACGAGTGCCAGAAACCGACGCTGGCGAGGAAGGCCAGGACCAGCGCCGCCAGGGCGATGAAGCGGCCCTGGGGCAGGCGCCGGCCACGGGCTGAGCCCAGATCGCGTCCGGCGCAGACCGCCGCCCCCAGGAGCAGCAGGGCCTCGGGAGAGAAGTCCTGGAGGAAGGAGAGCCCGCTCACTTGGCCTTCGGGTGAGTCGCGGGGGCGACGGTGGCGATCCGGGCCGAGACCAAGGAGGTCCCCTGGATCGTGTACGGCAAAAAGTAGCCGGCGAAAACGCCAAAGAGGATCACCGCCGCCCCCAGCACCCAGCCGGAGTAGAGCTCCGAGCCCTGAGCGTCGCTGAGAGCGGGGGGCTCACTGCCCTCGGGCCCGGCGCTGAAGACCCGGTGCCCCAGCCGCCACCAGGCCGAGGTCAGGACCAGAAGCCCGAGCACGGCGAAGGCGGTGAAGAGGCGACGGGTGGCGAGCCCCGAGGCGACGATCTCGAAGAGGGCGGGGAACCCGACCAGAAGCGGCACCCCGGTCAGGGTGGCGGCGGCCAGGGTGAAGAAGAGCAGCAGCCGGTGGGATTGGAAGGCCGCGCCCCGAAGCGGCCCCAGGCTCAGCAGCTGGGTCCGCTCGCAGATCGCCCCCAGGACCAGGAGCAAGAGCGGGGCGGCGAAGAGGTAGGCGAAGACCATGTAGAGCGAGCCGCTGATCGAGGTCTCCGAGACGAGGGCCGCGCCCAGCAGGACCAGCCCCGTGACCGCGAGCAGGGAGTGGGCGCCAACCCGGCGCAACTCCGTCGCCGCCCGGGCCCCGAGCGCGCCCCAGAAGAGGCTCAAAAGAGCCAGCACCAAGATCGGGGTCAGCAGCGCCAGGGCCCCGTCGGGCTCCATCGCCAGGAGGACGCGCACCAGCCCGTAGGCACCTATTGGCAGCGAGCTCACCGCCAGCAGCATGCCCACCGGGGTCGGGGCCTCGGCGATCCCCTCCAGGAACCAGCGATGGAAGGGGAAAGCGCCCATGCGGAGCAGGAACGCCACCAGGAACAGGGTCGCCACCACCAGCCCGGGGCCACCGCTGAGGTCCTTGACCGTCGTCAGGGTGGTGAAGTTGAGGCTGGTGTCGCCGGTGCGGAGCAGCAGAAGCAAAGTGCCGGCGATCAGGGCCGCCAGCGACAGCGACTGCAGCAGCAGCAGCCGCCTCGCCGCCTGACGGGCCCGGCCGCCGCCGTGCAGCGCCACCAGGAGGGCGAGTGGCAGCGCCGGGGCGCCGAAAAAGATGATGAACAGGCCCAGGTCCTGGGTCGCCAGCGCCCCCAGCACCCCGACCTCGCAGACCAGCAGCAGGAAGAAGTGGGTGCGGTAGTGGTCGCGCTGGCGCCAGCTGGCCAGCACCAGGGCCATGAAGACCGCCGTGGCGGCGAAGAGCAAGAGCAGGTTGAGGCCGTCCGTCCCCAGGTGGTAATCGAGCTGGAAGAAGTAACCCCTGAACCAGGGGGCGTCGATGACCGGGTCCGGGATCGACCCCTGTCCGACATTACCCACCTGCCCCAGGAGATCGAAAACCGCCACCACAAAGGAGACCACGGTGGCGAAGAGAGCCATGGTCCGAACCCGGAAGCGCTCCAGGTCGGTGCGCAGCGGCATGCCCAGGATCACCAGTCCCCCTGCCAGGGGGGCGAAGACGATGACGCTGAGGGTCAGGTCGGTGGGCACTCAGGGGCCCCCAGCCCCGGGGTGTCCCGAGGCCCAGACCACGATTGCAATAACCAGGCCCAGTGCAGCCAGGGCCAAGACGCCGCTGCCCCACTGCCAGCGAAATCCACCACCCACCTCTCTTGGAACCTCGACCGCCGCCCCGCTGCGCAGTCCCTGGCCGCCCAGGTCGGCCACGAACTGGAGCACGCGGAGCTGCACCAGCTGCGCTCCGCGGCCCACAAGGCCGGGCCCCACTCGGTCCACCGCCACCGCGATCAGGGTCCCATCCAGCCAACCGCGCCATCCGGGGTCGGTCTCCGCCTGACCACCTCCGACCCGGTGCCGCGCCAGCCCCATGGCCAGCAGGGCCAGGAGGGGCAGGATCAAGACCACGAGGAGTGCCTCCCCCTGGAGAGGCAGGCCGGTCATCCCCCTCCGCTGGACCAGGAAGGCGCCGAGTTCGAAGCCCACCCCGGGCAGGCTGACAAGGCCGCTCAGCAGCGCCAGCACCGTCGCCGCCAGGCTGGGCCACAGCGGTCCCAACCCCTGCTCCCGGGTCAGCTGGCGTCGGACCTGACGCGCCTGGCGGGGATCCGCGGGCAGCTCGCCTCCCAGCGCCTGCAGCGCCACCCTGGCCGTCGCCAGCGCCACCAGGACCAGGGCCACGATCGCCCCGGCGGCGCCGATGCCGGAGAAGAGGCGAGGAAGCGCCGGTGCCCCGGGGGTCGAGCTGCCGAAGGCGGCCGCCAGCACCGCCAGATGGCCGAAGAAGGTGCCCAGGCCCACCACCCCGGTGACCGCCGCCAGGGCCGCCAGCAAGACCAGGACCGCGGGCCGGGCCAGGCTCCAGGCGGCGCCCAGCTGCGAGACCCGGTCGACGCGCTGATTCAGAGAGAGGGAGCTGACCACCCCCAGGAGCGCGACCGTGGACAGCGTCGCCGAGATGACCATGGCCAAAGCCGCCGGGGGCGAGCCCAGTCCGAGGGCCAGCAGCGCCAGCGAGATCTGGCTGAGCCCCAGCCAGGCGGCAAGGCGACGGAGTCGGGTCTCCCGGCAGGCCAGGGCGGCGGACAACGCCGCGGTCAGGGCCGCCAGCACCACCAGGGCGGGCAGGGCCCCGGGCGCCCAGCGCAACAGGGGGAAGGCCTGAAAGAGGAGCCCGACACCCATCAGGCCCCCGGCCACGGCCAGTACCAGCCCTCCAGCGGCCCCGGGTGCCCTGGTCTGGTTCTGGGCCTGGCTGTGCCAGGGCACCAACCCCACGGCGCAGACCACAGCAACCAGCACCAGGGCCGCGGCCAGGGCCAGCGAGCGCCCACCCACTCCGTGGACCGCACCCCGGCCGACTGTGGCCAGGAGATGGTCCAGGGCCACCAGGTTGAGGACATCGGGCGAGGCCGGCTTAGGCCCGTGCTTGACCGCCGCCTGGGCGGCGCTGGCGGCCTGTGCCACCGGCCCCGAGAACTTGACATAGAGAAAGGCGACCGCCAGCAGCAGGGCCAGGGCCCCGGTTCGCCAGAGCAGGTAGGCGCTGCGGGCGGCGCCCCCGGCCCGGCCACCGCGGGCCGAGCCCACCAGGAGGCCGGCGGCCAGGCCGCAGACGCCGAAGCCGATCAGGACCTGGAAGAGCCCCTGCGCCAGCAGGAGGAGCAAGACCCCCAGCACCAGCAGCGCTGAGAGTCGCATCAGCCGGCCCAACGTCTGGTCGCGTCGGAACTGGCTCGCCGTCTGGAGCTGGGCCAGCAGGGAGGCCAGGACCGCCACCACCGCCAGGACCGAGGTGGTGGGGTTGGCGTTGAAGCCCAGGCCCACCTGGAAGAGCTCCGAGAGCGAGGTCCGAGGCGCCGCCCCGTAGGGGGTCTGGGTCACGGCGAAGGACCAGAAGGTGACGCTCTGCGAGTGGGTGGCGTGGGCGCCGGCGACCACGTCCCCCAGCAGCACCAGGCATGCCAGCAGGTCCAGCCAGGCGCAGAACAGGATCACCTGGGAGATCCCCCGGCGGGACTCGGCCATGTAGCTGAGCAGAATCCCGGCCAAGGGCAGCAGGATGACGGCGACCGCAACCCGATCCAAGGTCAGCCCCCCTCCCCGGGGTCTTCGGAGGCCGCCTCCGGGGTCGGGCCGGGCTCACGCTCGTCTTCGAGCTCGGCGGCCCCGGCGTCGACAGCACCGACTTCGGCGGGTTCGGACTCGGCCGGCGCCGCCACCACCGTCGCCGCGGCGGGGAGGGACCACAGCTCCAGCAGATCCCCCGAGTGGCCGCGGCGCCGGAGCAACTGGGCCAAGGCCGCGGCCCCGGCCACGAACAGAACCCCCAGCAGCTCCACCACCACCGCGAAAGCCTGGAGCTGGGCCGCGCGGGAGGCGGTCTGGACCAGCTCGGCGAATCCGACCAGGGCGGCGGCGGCGGCATCGAAGCCCAAAGCCAGCGCCAGGGCTGCGCCCAGGGCGTCACGCCGGTGGAGCCAGGCGAAGACCGCCAGTCCGAAGAGTGCGGTCGAGCTCACCAGCAGGGTGGCGCCGATCTGGCTCACCGTCCGCGCCTCGCCGCCCGGGCCGCCCGCCGGGCGGCTTCACGCTGCTGGCGCCGCCGCTGCTGGGCCTCCATCCGCTGACCGCGGGACTGCTGCGCCCGCTCCTCGGCCGCTTCCCTCTGGTCTCTCTGGGAGATGGCCGCGCCTCCGACCACGGTCGCCGCCGCCAGCACCGCCACCGCCAGCAGCGCGACGCCGGTGCCCATCACCAGCTGGTTGCCCACCTGGCCCACGGAGGGCGCCGCCGCCAACCCCGAGAGCAGCTGGCCCCGGCTGGCGAAGCCAGCCCCCAGGAGAACGCCAACCGCCGCCAGGGCCGCCAGCCCAGCCAGCGCCGCCGCCCCTAGGTGCCAGGCTCCCCGCGCTCGCAGGGGAGTCGGTTCCGGCCCCTGCTCCCCGACTGTCGGCGCCAGCAGGAACAGCTCCGCCACGACTCCGGTGAGCAACGCCCCCAGCGCCGGCAGCGCGGCTCCGGCGATGAGGAACGCCACCGCCAGAGCCAGCGAGAGCAGCCCCAGCGCCAGCAGCTGAAAACCCCGGTCACGCCGGATCACCAGCCCCAGCCCCGCTCCCACCGCGATCCCGCAGCAGGCGGCTACGCCGAGCATCGTCCCCCGGGGGAGCCGAGCTCAGCCCCGCGCCGGAGCCAGTCGCTCCAACGCCCGGACCGCAAGCGCAGAGCCACGGCGGGACATTTTATGGGAGCCGCTTCGGCGCCCCCCACCTCCAGGCCTCAGCTATCCCTGAGGGTGAGCCGGTCGGCAAAGCGGGCCAGCCGGGGCCGCTCCCGCCGGGGCAGCGCCTCCAGGGATTGGACCGCCTCCAGGTTCCAGCGATCTGCCAGGCTGCGGGCGCTGGCCAGGGCTCCGCTCTCGCGCACCAGCTGAACCACGCGGTCCCGGAGGCCCAGGGTCTCTGGCCAGCTCGCCTGGTTCAGCTCCTCCAGCAGCCGCCGCGCCTCTTGCCGCCTGGGCCCGCGGAGGGCACAGAGGACCGGCAAAGAGCAGACGCCCTGGAGCAGATCGGTCCCGACCGGCTTCCCGGTGCGGGCGGGATCGCTGAAGTCGAGGCAGTCGTCGACCCCCTGGAAGGCCAGGCCGAGCTTGCGGGCGAAGCGGACCAGGGCCCGTCTCTGGGGTCCGGGCACCCGGCCGAGGCGCGCGCCGGTGGCGGCGCAGGCGGCCAGCAGCGCGCCGGTCTTGCCCTGGGCGACCCGCACGTAGGGGGCCAGCTCGCCCGACCAGACCGAGCGTCGGTCCAGCTCTCGGAGCTGGCCGTTGGCGATCTCCACCAGGGCCTCGGCGACGCTCCGGGAGATGCCGGGGTCACCCAGCCGCGCAATCAGACCCGCCGCCCGGCCCAGGTAGTGATCACCGACCCCGAGAGCCGCCAGCGGCCCCGACACCGCTGCCACCGTCGGGGCGCCCCGGCGGGAGGCGGCCCCGTCGACCAGGTCGTCGTGGCAGAGGGTGGCGGCGTGCAGCAGCTCCATGGCGGCGGCGGCAGCCACGGCGGCGTCGGGCGCGAACTCAGGCCCCACCTCCGCCGCCAGCAGCACCAGCTGGGCCCGTATGCGCTTGCCCCCGGCGCCCTGCATCCGGGCCATGGGCTCGGCCACCCGCCAGGGATCGAGCGCCAGCACCTGGTGCAGCCGGCGCTCGACCGGGTCCAGCCCCGGCCTGGGCGGCGGCAAAGACCAGCCACCGCCGTCAGTGCTCCCGTCTACCCCGGCGCCGGCCAGGCGCCGCCCCAGGCGCCACCAGCGGGCCTGGCGGGCGGCGGGCAGGCGGGCTGCGCTGGCGCCGGCCAGGCCGCAGGCGGGCAGGATCTGGCGGGCGGCACGGTCGGCATCGCCATCACGGGCCAGCTCCGCCCCGGCGGCCGCCAGCCCGTCGGCGAACTGAGCCTCGACCTCTGGACCGGCGAACCGGGCCAGAGCCTGGGCCGCCTGGGCCAGGCAGTAGTCGCCGGCCAGCACTGCCAGCCCCAGCGGCTCCTGGTCCAGGGCGGCGGCCCGGTGCCACTGCAGGGCACGCTCCGTCAGCTCGGCGGCGGCGGCCACGTGCACGGCCCGGGCCCCCTCGCGGCCGGGGCCGGCTCCACCAGCCGCTCGCAGAGTGAAGCGGGCGGCGAGGCCCAAGGGCGAGCGCGACCCGGGAGGGGCCTGGCCCCAGCGTAGCCCCGCGACCACGGCGACGGTGCGGCTCTGCGCCGCCTGAGGGCCGTCCAGGTCGCGCCCCAGTCGCTCCAGGTCCAGATAGGCGGGGGAGCTGGTCAAGTTAGGCGCCGGGCCCAGGCCCAGCCCACCGCCAGGGCCAGGGCCACAAGGGGCAGGAGGACCAGGAGCAGGACCAGGGCCGAGGAGGCGCTCCCACCGGCGCCGCTCGCAACCCCGACCCAGACCATGATCGCCACCATCAGAGCCAGCACCGCCCAGCGCCGGGAGCCCCGTCCCGCCCGGACCAGCGGCGCCGCCAGGCCCGGGACCCGGGGAGCCAGGGCCAAGCCGGCGCCGACCACCAGGGCCAGCACCGCTCCGACGACGATCGCTGCCAGGTCCATCAGGCCTCGCTGTCGGGATAGAGGGCCGGGCCGCGGCGGGCCGGCGGGTCCTCGTCGGGCTCCTCCGGCACCGGCGTGACCAGGTAGTAGGCGAAGGCGGCGATGGCGATGCCGGCGGCGAAGACGGCGGCGATGCCGATGCCCCCGACGCTCCCCCCCAGGGCCGAGCCGTTGAGGGCCGCCACCTCGGCGAAGAGGCTGGAGATCCCGGCAGCTGCCACCAGCAGCAGCGGCCAGCTGCGCTGGCGCCAGCCGCTGAGGGCGGCCGCGCAGACCACCCAGCAGCAGACGAAGAAGGCCAAGAGCAGCAGAGCGACGATCGGCCAGGCCATCAGGCGACCTCCGGTTGCAGCTCGGGCGCCATCTCGCCGCCCACCAAGACTCGATCCCCATCGTAGAGAACCAGCGACTGGCCCGCCGCTAAGCCCACCTGGGGCTCGTCGAAGCGCACCCGCGCGCCTCCCTCGGCCCCGCTCCAGACGGCAGCTGCAGGGCGGCCGTGGGCCCGGAGCTGGGCCAACCCCCGGCGCCACCGTCCGACCTCCCCGCCGTCCAGGACGTGGCAGTTGCGGACCCGGCAGTCGGGGCGGAGCAGGTCCCGCCAGGGTCCCACCACCAGGGCGTTGCGGTCTTGGTCCAGGCGGAGGACGTACCGGGGCGGCGCCAGGGGGTCGTGCACTCTGAGGCCCAGCCCCTGGCGCTGGCCCACGGTGTAGAAGGGCAGGCCGCGGTGTCGGCCCAGCTCCTGCCCCTGGAGATCCTGGATCGGACCGGGCCAGTAGCCGCCACGCAGCTCCGCCTCCAAGAGCCGCCGGTGGTCGCCGCCGCCCACGAAGCAGAGCTCCTGGGAGTCCGGCTTGGCCGCCACCGCCAGCTCCAGCCGCCGGGCCAGCTGGCGGACCTCAGGCTTGAGGCGCTCGCCAAGAGGCAGCACCAGCTTGGCGAGCAGCCCCTGGTCGCTGCGGTACAGGGTGTACGACTGGTCCTTGGCCCCGTCCTGGCCTCGAAAGAGGGCGAAACGCCCATCCTCCAGTTGCCGCACCCGGGCGTAGTGGCCGCTGGCGATGTGGGTCGCCCCCAGGGCCTCGACCCGGCGCAGGAGCTCGGAGAACTTCACCTGCTCGTTGCAGCGAACGCAGGGGTTTGGGGTGCGGCCCTGGGAGTACTCAAGCAGGAAGTCCTCTACCACCGTCTGGCGAAAGTGCTGGGCCAGGTTGAGCACGTAGTGGGGGATGCCGAGGCGGTTGCAGACCCGCCTGGCGTCCTCGACCGCGTCCACCGAGCAGCAGCCGCCCTCACCCCGCTCCATATCGTCGGCGCCCCAAAGGCGCATGGTCACCCCCAGGGTCTCCACGCCCGAGGCGACAGCCAGGGCGGCCGCGACCGAACTGTCCACGCCCCCGCTCATGGCCACCGCCAGCACGGCTCCCCTCGGGAGAGCGCGCCCGAGCCAGAAGCGCTGGTCCCAAAGAAGATCGCCGCCGAGCCGGGCCGCCAGCTCGGCAGGGGTCGTTGTGGCGGGGCTAGGCACCACCCGCTACCGCAGGGACAATGCTGAGCTGGTCACCCGGAGTCAGGGCTGCCTCCAGTCCCCCCGAGGTCCGGATGTCGTCGTCGTTGCGGTAGACGTTGACGAAGTGGCGAAGGCCGCCCCCGGGTTCGAAGATCCGAGGCTGGAAGCCGGGAAAGCGCCGCTCCAGGTCGTGGAGCGCCTCCGCCACGGTGGTGCCGTCGACCTCCACCTCGGCCGCGCCCTGGGTCAGCTGGCGGAGGGGGCTCGGGACCCGCACGCGCACGCTCATGCGATCACTGCTAGAAGCTTCACCAACTGCAGTATAGGGAGGGGTCGGGCTGGCTCAGTCGGCCGCGGAAGGGCCCGGCGGCGGCCCTGCCGGCGGCGCCGGTGGCGTCGCCGCCGCCACCTCCTGGTCCACCGGCACGATGACCACAGCCGTGCCGTAGGCCAGGATCTCGCTCACCCCGCTCGCCAGCTCGTTGGAGTCGTAGCGCATGGAGATGACGGCATTGCCCCCGACCGCGGCCGCGTGCTCGATCATGAGCTCGTAGGCCTCCTGGCGCGCGTGGTCGCTCATCTTCATGAAGACCGTCTGCCGGCCACCCACCAGCTGCTGCAGCCCGGCGCCGACGTTGCCCACAACCGAGCGGGAGCGGATCATCAGCCCTCGCACCACGCCCAGCTGGCGGACCACCTTGTAGCCGTCGAAGCTGATGCCAGTGGTCACCCAAAGGGGGGGAGTGTCGCGCCCTGTCGCAGGCGCTGGCTGGTAGCTCACTGCCGGGAGTCTACCCGACCAGGGGCGGGGACGGGGGCAGAGCCAGCCCCGGGCCTGAAGCTCCTTCCAGCAGGCCCTGGAGCAGAGCGTCGTAGACGAACTGGGACCAGGTCTCCATCTCCAGGTAGTAGACCCCCAACTCCTCGAGCGGGACCATCCGGCCCTCGAGCTTGTCGCGCTCCCGCACCGTCACCTCCGCGCCCTCCGCCTCGACCAGGAGCAGGACCCCCAGGTGGACCTGACCAACGGGGCCGGCCTCGTCCTTGAGCAGGCCCACGCCCCTCGCCGTCAGCTCCTTGCCGCAGACCACCTCCTCGGACCACTCCCGGGCACAGCCCCGCAGCCAGGCGGAGCCGGGGTCGCCGTCTCCCTGGTTGACGTGGCCCCCGACCCCCAAGGTGACCTGGCCCCGCAGCCGGCGCTCGCTGCCCTTGCGGAGGCGGCGCATGGTCAGGACCCGCGGGCCCTCCCGCACGATGAGATGCGGGATTATCTGCTGCCACTCGCGATCGGACTCGACCTCGGCCCGGGAGCGGAACTGGCCGTGACTGGTGACCGCCTCCAGCAGCGCGGCCACCCCCCCCAGCCGGAGCCCCTGCCAGGCTCCCCCGGGCAAGGCCCGTGCGCGGGGCAGCACCAGCACCTGCTCCCGCCCCGCGCCGCGGCCCACCACCGCGACCGCGGCTCCCAGTCGGGGCATGGGGGGAAGGATAGGCGGCGGCGGGTACTCTGGACCCAAGTGGCGCGCAGCACCTTCTGCATCGTGGGGGCGGGAATGGCGGGCGGCCGGGCGGCCGAGTCCCTGCGCCACCTGGGCTTCGACGGGCGCCTGCTGCTGCTGGGAGATGAGGCGGAGCCGCCGTACGAGCGCCCGCCGCTCTCCAAGGCCTACCTAAACGGCGAACTGGAGCGGTCCCGGGTCTTCCTTCGCTCTGAGACGTTCTACCGCGACCAGGGAGTCGAATGGCGCCCCGGAGTCAGCGTCACCGCCTTGGAGCTCGAGCCGCTGTCTCTCAAGCTGAGCGACGGCGAGGAGGTCCGGGGCGACCAGGTGCTGCTGGCAACCGGCTCCAGACCGGCGCAGCTGTCGGTCCCGGGCTCTGATCTCGACGGGGTCTTCACCTACCGCGATCTGTCCGACGCCGACGGGCTAATCCAGAAGCTCGCGGAGCGGCCGCGCCTGGTAGTGGTGGGAGGCGGCTTCCTGGGCACCGAGCTGGCCGCCGCCGCCAGGCGGCGCGACTGCGAGGTCACCGTCTTGGAACTCGGCCCCCGGCTCCTGGCGCCGTTGGGGCATTTGGTGGCGGAGCACTGCACCCGGCTGCAGATTGAGAGCGGCGTCGGGATCCGGCTCCAAGCCCGGGTGGCGTCGCTGCTGGGGCGATCCCGCGTTGAGGCGGCCGAGCTCGCCGACGGCAGCCGGATCGACTGCGACCTGGTCCTGGTCTGCGTTGGGGCCACACCCCGGATCGAGCTGGCCCAGCGGGCCGGGATCGCCTGCGCTGAGGGAATCCTGGTCGACGAGCACTGCCGCAGCTCCCACCCCAACGTGTTCGCCGCGGGCGATGTCGCCTCCTGGTGGAGCCCCCACTGGCAGCGTCGGCTGCGCCTGGAGCACTACGACAACGCACAGCAGCAGGGCCTCTACGTCGCCACAGCCATGTTGGGCGGCACCGATGCCCACGACCCCCTCCCCTACTTCTGGACCGAGCAGCCCGGGGCCATGGTCCAGGTGGCCGGAGTTGACCTCGGCGGGGCGACGACCTGTGTTCGGGGCGAGCCCGAGAGCGGTCGCTTCAGCGTGTTCCTGACCGAGGAAGATCGGGTTCAGGCGTGCCTCGCCGTCAACCGCTTCCCCGACCTTGCGGCGGCCAGGCGCCTGATCCGAACCCGGACTGACGTCGACCAGGACCAGCTTCAGGACCCGGACTTCGACCTCTCGGGCTGGTCTCGCCAAATGGAGGAAGAGGCTGCGGACGCTGGGCGCTGAGCCGACGACACCGGCTACATCTAGCGCGTCCAACCGAGGTGGCCGGTATGAGTCTCTGAAAGTACGACTGCCGAAAGGCTCTGCACTTAGTCGAAAGTGATGGCGCGGCCTTCGCCGTCAAGGCCGGTCAAGCGACCGCGACTGGCCGCAAGCCAATCCCAGCCCACCAGGGCTGGTTCCGGGCCGATGCCTGGCACGCTGGGGAGAGGGAGGCAACCGAACCGCCCTCCGCCGGCGACGGCACCGCACTCCACGGCGGGGATTCCATCCGCCAGTCGCTGGAGTAGGTTGCCCGCCTGGCCCGATTTGACCAGGACCCAGGCTCGCTGATCCAGGACAGCGAAGGTGGTTTGGGGCGGCCCTCGCTCGGTTGCTCGAGGACCACGAGGCTGGTGCAGGCCACTCCGGCCGGGGCTCCGAGCCGAGGCAGTTGAAGGCATTGCCCACATCATGGAGGTGACCGTCTCGCCAGACGGGCGGGCTGATTGGCAGCTGGGGTCGGAGTGCAGGCCGCCAGCGCGATGTCGCCCGGCGCAGGATCGGAACGCACCAGATCTTCCGCTCCCGACAGCCGGCTTGAGGGGACCTGAAAGCGGGTCACGCAGACCTCCGGCCTCGAGCCCGTTCCGTGCTGCGGGCCCGATCTGGGCACCCTTCGTCGTCGTCAGTTTCGAGCCTGGGGGTCCTTCGCGAGGTGAGCAAGCTGGCTATCCGCGGGAGAGTTCGCTGGCCAGACGCCGCTGCGCGATGGCTAGGGCCACCGGGCTCTCGTCCACCAGCAGGTAGCGGCGCCCGAGGCGTTGGGCGGCCACGCCGGTGGTGCCGCTGCCGCAGAAGAAGTCGGCGACCAACTCCCCGGAGTTGCTGGAGGCGCGGATTATCCGCTCCAGCAGGGCAAGGGGCTTCTGAGTCGGATAGCCGCAGCGCTCCTTGCCTGCGGTGGGGACCACGGTCAGCCACCAGGTGTCGGTCGGGAGCTTGCCCCGCCTGGCCTTGTCCGCTCCTACCAAGGAGGGTGACATGTAGGGGATCCGCTCGATCTCGTCCCGATTGAAGGTCCAGCGATCCGACTTGGCGTACCAGAGGATGTTGTCGTGCTTGCGGGGCCAGCGGTCACGGGCCCGGCCGCCGTAGTCGTAGGCCCAGATGATCTCGTTGAGAAAGCGGTCGCGACCGAAGACCTGGTCCAAGAGGAGGCGGGCGTGGGCGCTGAGGTGGAAGTCAAGGTGGAGGTAGAGCGAGCCCGTGGGCCGGAGCACCCGCCTGACCTCCTCGAGCCTGGGCCGAAGGAACTCCACCTGCTGATCGGGATCGCGGCCGTCGGGGAAGCCCTGGCGAGACACCACCTGGAAGCGGTACTCACGGCCGCCGAAGCCCCGGCGCCGACCCGTCCCCTGCCCGGTGCGGATGACGTCCAGTCGTCTCGTCCCCCCAGCTCCGAAGGGAGGGTCGAGGTAGACGAGGTCAACCACCTCGTCAGGGAGGCGCCGCAGGATCTCGAGGTTGTCCCCCAGGAGCAGCCGCCCCGGCTCTCCCGCTTGGGGGAGCGGGTTCGCCTGCGGATGCTGCGCGCCGTTGGGCATAGAACGTCAGCGTACTTGGGCTCACTTCCCGCGGCGGGTCTAGCCAGCTGGCGTGGCCCGGTCCCCGTTCGGTGCTCCTCGGCTCGCGGCCCGGCGGACGGGGATCGGGAGATGGGCTCAACGGGCGCCAGGTCGCTGGCGACGCCGCTCCGACATCCCGTTCATGATCAGGTGGAGCGCCACACCGAGAGGCACCCGCTGGACCACGGTCCCGGGCGCCAAGAGACGTGAGCAACGCCTCCAGGCATCGGCACGAAGTGGCGCGGGAATAGGACAATTTGTAGCAGAGCCCGAGATGCCTGTCATTCGACGGGGCCGATGTTTCCCCCACATCTTGTCCCTACTATGGTCTCAGTGAGTCGCAGCCTCGAGCCGCGGTTGCGGGTGGCCATAACCGGCCTCGGCCTGGTCACCCCCATCGGCACCGGAGTCGAGCAGGTCTGGCAGAGCCTGGTCGAGGGGCGGGCGGGCATCGGTCAGATCACCCACTTCGACGCCTCCGACTACCCCACCCGGATCGCGGCCGAGGTCAAGGACTTCGACCCCACCCATTACATGGACCGCAAGACCGCCCGCCACGTCGCCCGCTACTGCCGGCTGGGGCTGGCGGCGGCCCGGATGGCGCTGGAGGACTCGGGCCTGCGCCCGGAGACCATGGGGCCCGACGACGTCGGGGTGGTGGTCAGCTCCGGGGCCGGGGGGATGGAGGAGATCGAGGCCGGCCACCAGGTGCTGATGGACCGGGGGATCCGCCGGATCAGCCCCTTCATGCTGCCGATGATGATCACCGACATCGCCAGCGGCCTAATCGCGATCGAGCTCCGCTGCGGGGGGCCCAACTACGCCGTGGTCAGCGCCTGCGCCTCCTCGGGCCACGCCTTGGGTGACGCCTACGAGGTCATCCACCGGGGAGACGCGGTGGCGATGCTGGCGGGAGGGGCCGAGGCGGCCATAACCCCGCTGATGATGGGCGCCTTCTGTCAGCTGGGAGCCATGAGCCGGCGCAACCACGACCCCGCGGGCTCGTCGAGGCCCTTTGACCTGGACCGGGACGGCTTCGTCATGGGAGAAGGCGCGGTGATCATGGTGCTGGAGGAGATGGACCACGCCCGCTCGCGCGGGGCGCGGATCTGGGCCGAGCTCCTCGGCTGCGGCTCCACCTCGGACATGCACCACTTCACCGCCCCCGACCCCCAGGGGGGCGGCGCCGCCCGGGCGATGCAGAAGGTGATGCGCCGGGCCGGAATCGCGGCCGGCGACGTCGACTACGTCAACGCCCACGGCACCTCGACCTCGCTCGGGGACGTGGCCGAGACCCTGGCGATCAAGCAGGCGCTGGGCGAGCGGGCGCAGCAGATCCCGGTCAGCTCGACCAAGTCGACCACGGGACACCTCCTCGGGGCGGCGGGGGCGCTGGAGGCGGCGGCCTGCGTCCTGGCGATCGACCGCGGCCTGGTCCCGCCCACCATCAACCTCGAGTCCCCGGATCCCGAGTGCGATCTCGACTACGTGCCCAACTTGGCCCGGGAGCAGAGGATCGACGTGGCACTCAGCAATTCCTTCGGCTTCGGCGGCCACAACGCCTGCCTGGCCCTGGGCCGGGTGGCGGCCTGAGATGACGACGACGGACGGCGAGCGCACGCCGGCCCCGGGATCGGCGCCGGCCCCGCTGGACTTCAAGGAGCTGCAGGAGCTGGCGGGCGAGATCCTGGGGCTGGACCCGGAGCGGGTCCAGCCCGATGTCAGCCTGGCCCGGGACCTGGCCGCCGACTCCCTGGACACGGTCGAGCTGATCATGGCGGTCGAGGACCGCTACCAGGTGTCGCTGCCGGACGAGCAGCTGGAGGGGATGAAGAAGGTGGGCGACCTCTGGAACTTCCTCTTGGCCAACTCCCGGCGGGCCGGGGTGTGAGCGCCGCCACCATCAGCGCGGCAATCACCCTGCTCCCCCCGGTGGGGCTCCTCTTCCCCGGCCAGGGGGTGCAGCGGGCGGGCATGGGGAAGCGCCTGACCGCCGTCTCCCGGGCGGCGGACCGGATTATGACCCGGGCCCAGGAGGTGCTGGACATGCCGGTCAGGCGTCTCTGCTTCGAGGGCCCGGACCAGGAGCTGCGCAAGACGGAGAACCTGCAGCCCTGCCTGATGGCAGTCTCCTGGTCCGCCTTCGAGGCCTACAAGGAGCGCTTCGGGCTGGAAGGGGTGGAGGTGGTCGCCGGCCACAGCATGGGTGAGATCGCCGCCTGCGCCGCCGCCGAGGCCATCTCCTGGGAGGAGGCGCTGCTCCTGGTCCGGGAGCGGGGCCGGCTCATGGCCCAGGCGGCGCTGACCACCCCCGGGCAGATGCTGGCGATCGTGGGCCTGAGCGAGCTCCAGGTGGAGCGGATCCGCCAGACCGCCGCCCACAGGGGCGGCATCTGGCTCGCCAACCTCAACGCCCCCGACCAGTTCATCCTCAGCGGTGAGAGCGGCGCCGTGGCCCTGGCCAGGCGGCTGGCCGCCGAGGCCGGCGCCCGCCGGGTACTCCTGCTGAAGGTGCCGCTGGCAGCTCATTCGCCCTTGATGGAACGCGCCGCCAGCAAGCTGGGCGAGGTGGTCCGCGGCCTGCCCCTCAAGACGCCCAAGATCCCTCTCATCGGCAACGGCACCGGGCGCTCGATCCTGTCGGTGCGCTCGCTCCGGTCGGAGCTGAGCCAGCACCTGCTCCGTCCGGTGCACTGGGCCAGGACCATGAGCTCCATGCAGGCGCTCAAACTGGGAGCCGTGGTCGAGCTGGGGCCGGGCCGGGTCCTGGCCAGCCTCGCCGCCAAGCACATGCCCGGGGTCACGACCTGGAACACAGACGAGCTCCTGGTGGACGCGGCCGACTAGGTGGACCTCGACCTGGGCGGCCGGCGAGCCCTCGTCACCGGCGGGGGCAAGGGGATCGGGGCGGCGGTCGCCAAAGAGCTGAGCCAGATGGGCGCCGAGGTGGTGATCAACTACCGCCGGGACAGGGCGGCGGCGGAGGCGACCGCAGCCCCCCTTGCGGGGGCCACCCTCCACCAGGCCGATGTCTCGGACGCGGGGCAGGTCCAGGCCATGGTCAAGGCCCAAGGGCCTTTCGACCTGGTGGTCAACAACGCCGGGGTGCTCAAGGACCAGCTGATCTTGCGGATGTCGGACGAGGACTGGGACTCGGTGCTCCGCACCGATCTCTCGGCCGCCTTCCACGTGATCCGGGCGACGGTGCCCCAGATGCTGCGGCGGCGCTGGGGTCGGATCGTCAACATCAGCTCCATCGTCGGACTGGGGGGCAACCCAGGCCAGGCCAATTACGCCGCCGCCAAGGCCGGGCTGGTGGGCCTGACCAAGTCGGTCGCCAAGGAGCTGGGATCCCGCAGCATCACCTGCAACGCCGTCGCCCCCGGCTACGTGCACACCGAGCTGACCGACTCCGCCATCCCCGAGGCGGCGCTCCAGGATCTGGTCCGGCTGACCCCGCTCAGGCGCCAGGGCGAGGCGGCGGAGATCGCCGCGGCGGTGGCCTTCCTCTGCAGCCCAGCCGCCTCCTTCATCACCGGGGAGGTGCTGGTCGTCGACGGCGGCCTGGCCGCCTGAAGCAACAGGCAGAGAAGTGCGCCCAGGGCGCCTGCCTCTACCATCGCCGCGCATGAAGCGAAGGCGCGCGCCCACCCCGGGGCCCGACCAGAGCGAGGCGCAGCTGCGCGGCTGGCTGGGCCAGACAGGGCGGGAGGGCTGGCGCGGCGCCCCCAACGAACCGGGGCCGCTCGAGCTCTGGGCCGAGCTCCACCAGCGATTCGGCCGCCGGGTCACACTGCTCCACCTGTACCGGCTGGCGGCTCTGGCGCAGGGGACTGATCTTGACGGACTGGGCCAGTCGACCAGGGGCGAGCTGGCGCAGCGGATGCTGCGGCTGCAGTGGCCCGGCTTCGCCACCACCGACGTCCCCCGCCGCGAGCCCGAGCCCATCCGGCTGCAGACCTACGACCCCAGCTGGGCCCGGACCTACCAAGACTGGGAGGCGAGGCTGCGAGCGGCTCTGGGGAACCGGGCGCTGGCGGTGGAGCACGTAGGCTCGACTGCGGTTGCAGGCCTGGCGGCCAAACCCGTGGTCGACATCCAACTGAGCGTCGCCGACATAGAGGACGAGCCCGCCTACGCGCCCGAGCTGGCCGAGGTCCTGGTGCCGGTGTACACCAGGGACGCGCAGCACCGCTTCTGCGTCTTCCCGACACAGGGACTGCGGCAGGTCCACCTCCACGTCTGCAACCGAGGCGGCCGCTGGGAGCGCGAGCACCTACTCTTCCGCGACTACCTGCGGTCCTCCCCGGATGCCTGCCGCGCCTATGCCCGAGTCAAGCGCCGAGCGTCGCGGCGCTGGCGCGACGACCGAGCCGCCTACACCGACGCCAAGAGCGAGTTCATCCTCGACACCATGGAAGAGGCGGAACTGTGGGCTGAGGGCACCGGGTGGAGACTGGCTTGAGTCCCTGGCTCGCGGGCGTGGCCCCGGAGGCGGGGACGGCCGCCCGCGCCCTCTCCCCTCCCAGGCCCGCTGTGGCCGCCGGCGCCAACGCCCGCCGGCGGTGACGCCGCCCCCCTCGGCGCAGCCGGGGTCGAACATCGCCTTCTGGATCCTCTTCGGCCTCTTCGTGCTGGGCGAATACGTCATGCAGTTCCGCAGCGCCCGCGACGAGCTGCGCCATCGAAGCGGCACCCGGGTGGAGCGATGGAGCCTCCTGGCCGTGGTGGTCGGCGTGATCGGTGGACTCCTGGGGGGGCTCGGCGTGGCCGAGCTGCCCGCGGGCCGGGTCGGCGAGGCGACCTGGCCCCTGTTCATATTGGGGCTGGTCCTGATGGCGGCGGGGATCGCACTGCGGCAGTGGGCGATGCTGGTTCTGGGCAGATACTTCACCCCGGACGTCCGGGTGCACCCCGGGCAGGAGGTGATCCAGCGCGGCCCCTATCGCTGGGTACGGCACCCTTCCTACGCCGGGATGATCGTGTTCTTCCTGGGACTGGGCCTGGCGCTCAGCAGCTGGGCCTCGCTGCTGGTGCTGGCGGTGGTGCCCACCGCTGGCCTGGTGGTGCGGATTCGGACCGAGGAGCGAGCGCTCCTGGCCGCGCTGGGCGACAGCTACCGCCAGTTCGCCAGAGGCAGGGCCCGACTGCTTCCCGGGGTCTGGTGAGGCGGCGGCCCAGCGACCCAGGCGGCGGGGCGCGAGGGCGACCAGCGTCCGCACCCCCTCCGGGTTCTGCGCCACCAGAGTCAGCGCGCTCACCGCCCCCCCGCCGCTGCCGAAGAGGTCGACCGGTCCCGAGTCCAGCGCCCCGATCAGCCGGTGGAGGTCGTCGGCGTGCTCGTCAGGGGTGGCGGCGGCTGCGCCCGACCCCACGGGGATCGTAGGTGACCGCGGTGCGATCGGGGAAACGGGTGGCCAGGTCTGGAAGCCGTCGGCTCCCATGGGCGATCCGACCGCCTGGTGGAACCCCTGCAGTCAATTGGCGAAGACGCTGAGCCGCTCTCGGGCTAGAAAGGCCGAGCGATCGCGGAACTCTCCGACATGGCCGAAGACGTACTCGGTGACCTGGGCCGGACTTGCCTGCCGATAGTCTCTGACCACTTGGACCGCGGTCTGGCGCGTCTCCCGCAGCTCGCGGCCCCCGACCACACCCGCGTGCAGCGAGAGCGGCACCTGGACTGCGACCAGAAGGGCGGCAAGGATGAGCGCCGCCTTGGCCCAGGCGGCCCCGGCCCCGCCGGCCCGCCAGAGCACCGCCAGCCCGAGCCAGATGCCTGCCAGATCCCAGAGCGAGAACATTCCGTAGCGCGGCACCAGGGCAAAGCCGGCCCCGAACTGGGCCCGTCCCGACGTGGTCAGGAGCGCGACCGCGACCGCGAAGGCGACCAGGGTGGCAGCCAGGGCCAGCCCCGCAGGTGTGGTTCGCCGCCGCAGCGCCAGGCCGATCAGCGCCAGCGAAGCCACCAGGAGCACCGCCCCCAGGGCCACCTGCTCGGCGCTTCCGACCCCCAGGTGGGACGAGCGCGGAACGATGCCGCCCAGCAGCTCGAGCAGGAACTTGACCGCGCGCACGGGGTGGGCCGCCAGCGAGGCCAGGTTGGCCCCGGTGGATGCCGACGAGTAGCCCTGCAGGTAGACGACCACCGTGGCCGCCGCCACGACGACCCAGAGGGTTGCACGGCGAACCGGCTGGCCTGAGCAGACCAGCAGCACCAAGCCCGCCGGCCAGAGCGCCAGCCCCTGGGCCGATGAGTAGCTCGCGACCACCGCCAGCAGCAGCGCGAGCAGAAGCGCCCGGGGCTTGCGGCGTGCCCAGAGGAGCGCCCACGCCATCCCCACCAGGCAAGGGAAGACGACGTAGAGGGCGAGGATGAACGCGGTGAGGGCGGGCCGGTACTGCTGCAGGCTGAAGAGCAGCAGCGAGACCGGAAGGAGCCACCACCAGCTGAGGCCGACCTCGCGTCGCAGCAGCGCCGCCAGCCCCAGGCCGGCGGCGGCCAGAAGGCACCAGCTGACGTACATGTCGAGCTTCATGTCTGCCCGGCTGGCGCTGGCCAGGCCGACCAGCGCCAGGTTGGGAAAGAAGACCCGGCTCTCGAAGTGTTGCGCCCACAGCGAGGCCAGGGTGAGATGGCCGTGGTCCAGCCGGGCCAGCAGCCGCACCACCGACCAGTCGTCAGTGACGGGAACGTTCACCCCGTACTGGCGGATAAGGGCAAGCAGCGCCAGGGGCGGCAGCAGGCAGAGCACGCCGCCGAGCCAGCCGAACCGGGTGCTGGGAGCTTCTGAGGAAGACTCGACCTTGGCCGCCGGAGTTCCTCCACGTGCCTGCGAAAGGTCGCCCATGGTAGCCGCCAGAGAGCCCGCTGGACTGTGGCGCACACAAGCAGGCCTGGGCCAGGTGCGAGGGGCCGGCCCTGGATGCCCTCCTGCGGGCGGCGGTTCGCGCCATCGAGGTCGCCCTCCGTCGACGCTTCCAGACGCGCGGGCTCCAAGACCAAGGTGGAGCGCTGCCTACTCCGGGGGTATCCAGCTCACGAAGAGGCTGAGGGTTCCATGAGCGGCACGCAGTCGCCGAGACGGGTCAGGCGGGAACGCAGACGCTGAGAGCCCCGCTGCGGATGGCGACCGAGAGCCGGCGAGAGGGTTCCAGCGCCTCCCCGTCCGCCTCCCGGGGCTGGGGGGAGTCCGCCACCACCTCCACCCTCCTGGCGGTGAAGTGCTCTGGGAGGACACCCTCAGGTCGGCCCCCGAAGGCGCGAGCCAGCAGCCGGAGCCAGTCGGGGACGTGGCGAGGTGCGATCAGCCCGACGTCCAGGAGGCCGTCGTCGGGGCGCGCCCTGGGCATCAGGTTGATCCCGCCCGGGAGACGACCCACGTTGGCCACCAGGACCCCCTGGACCCGGCGCCGGATCGGTGTCCCGCCGTCCAGGGTCAACTCGACCTCGAACCGGGGACCACCGAGATGGCGCAGTCCGGCCAGACCGTAGGCGACCCAGCCGAAGCGGCGCTTGGCCCCGGCCGGAGCGGCGGCCACCATCCGGGCGTCGAAGCCGATCCCGCAGGCGACGGTGAAGAGGCGCTGGCCCTCCTGGCCCAGGTCGATTTGCATCCGCGCGCCGTGCAGACCAACCTGGATCGCCGCCGCCAGGTCCCGCGGCACGCCGAGATTGAGTGCCAGGACGTTGCCGGTGCCGCTGGGCAGAACCGCGAGCGGTATCCCGGTGTCGGCCAGGGCTTCGGCGGCGGCCACCACAGTGCCGTCGCCGCCGCAAGCGAAGACCAGCTCAGCGCCCTCTGTCAGAGCCTGCTTGAGCCGGCCTCCGCCCAGGCCATTGGGGTCGGTCTCGACGAAGACCGGCGCCGGCCACCCCTCACGATCCAGAGCCTGCCCCAACGCCTGGCGGAGAGAGCTCGGCTCACCGACCCGCGACGGGTTGAACAGGACCAAAGCTTGGGCCACTACCGGGCCAGGATCTCACTCCGGGGCGGCGCCGTCCCCACCGGTGAGGGCGGCCAGGGCCGGTGGGCCCCGGTCTGGCTCAGGTCTGGCCGAAGGGGCCGAGATCGGTGCCAACCGGCTCGGCCTCGCAGTGACAGCCGCTCACCCTGGCCGGAGTCGGTCCCTGCCGCAGCAGGCGGCAGAACTGCTCCACCGATTTGGCCGGCCCCTGGGCCAGCACCTCCACCTCGCCCGAGGGCAGGTTCCTGACCCAGCCCCGGAGCCCGAGTCGGCGGCCCTCGCTGCGGGCGAAGATGCGAAAGCCAACCATCTGCACCCGGCCCTCGACGATGCAGCGGTAGCGGACGGTGCCGGAGCCCGGTGCCTGCTTCGTGCCTACTTGGGCAGCGTCGCGCCCCCCTCCTCCTGTCGCGAGAGCATGAAGAGAAGGTCCGAGAGACGGTTGAGGTAGCGCACCACCTCGGAGTTCTCCAACTGGCCCTGGCGCAGCAGGCCCACCGCCCGCCGCTCGGCCCGGCGCACCAGGGAGCGGCTCAGATCCAGGGCCGCCGCCCCGGGGCTGCCTCCGGGGATGACGAAGCCCTGCGGCAGACCGACCTCTCGCTCCAGCCGGTGCACGTCCGCCTCGAGGGCGTCGACCGCCCCCGCCGCCAAGGTCGGGAAGTGGGCCTCTAGCTTGTCCCGGAACCCCGGAGCCGTGGCCAGCTCGGCACCGACCGTGAAGCACTCGCGCTGCAGCTCGACGATTCTCTGCTGGACCTCCTCGTTGTGACAGAGAGCCCGGGCCAGGCCCATCGCCGAGATGGCCTCGTCCAGGGCTCCGTAGGCCTCGGTCCTGGGATCGTCCTTGCCCACCCGCCCGCCGTAGAGGAGCTGGGTCTGGCCCCGGTCGCCCCCCTTGGTGACGATGCTCTTGGGGTCCATGGCTCAGGCCGTGGCGGCCCGGGGAGCCGGTGCCTCCTCACGCCCGGCCGACCCCTCCTCCACCAGCTTGGTCGCGGCGATGGCCGCGGTGGTGGCGTCCCCGACGGCGGTCGTCACCTGGCGGGTCAGCTGGGAGCGGACGTCGCCAGCGGCGAAGACCCCTTCAACTGAGGTCATCATCGAGGAGTCGGTCCGGTAGTAGCCCTGGGCGTCGTGGTCCGCATGGACCGAGAGCAGCGAGGTGTTGGGGAGAAAGCCGATGAAGATGAAGACCCCGCCCACCGCGAGCTCCTCTGCTCTGCCGCTGGGCAGGTGGCGCAGCCGCAGTCCGGTGACGCTGCCTCCCTCCCCGCCCTCGATCTCCTCGACCACGCGCTCCCGGAGAAAGTCCACCTTGGGGTTCTGCCGCGCCCGTTCCAGCAGCACCGGCTGGGCCCGGAACTCCAGCCGGCGGTGGATCAGCGTCACCCGGCTGGCGTAGCGGGTGAGAAACGTCGCCTCCTCGACGGCGGCGTCACCGCCCCCAACCACAGCCAGGTGCTGGCCCTTGAAGAAGGCGCCGTCGCAGACGGCGCAGTACGAAACCCCCCGGCCGGCGTACTCCTGCTCGCCCGCTATCTCCAGCTTGCGGGGCTTGCCCCCGGCGGTGATGATCACCGCCCGGGCCAGGTAGGGCTCACCCTCCTCCAGCTCGATCCGCTTGAGCCCGTCTTCCTGGGGGACGATCCGCTCCACCCTGGCCGTGACCATCTCCGCACCGAAGGTGAGGGCATGCTCGGTCATGGTCTGGGCCAGCTCCGGGCCCTTGACCCTGGCGAACCCGGGGTAGTCCTCCACGTCTTCGGTGTTGAGCAGCTGGCCCCCGGGAAGCCCCTGCTCGATCACCAGGGTTCGCTTGAGGGCCCGGCCACCGTAGAGGGCGGCGGTGAGGCCGGCGGGCCCGGCGCCGATGACGGCGATCTCGTACTGCCGCTCGTTCAAGGGTCACCTCGTCCAGATCGCCGACTGTCGCATTTGATCTTACCCGGCAGTCCGCCAAGGCAAGCATCGGCGCCGCCGCCCCGACTACAGGAGCGAGGAACGCTGCCCCCGGCGGACGTCAAGACCGGGCGCGTTCGGGGCACCGCACCCTGCGCATTGCCAGGCTGAGCGCCGGGCGCATGGGCGAGATCAGACGCGCCGCCGACGTGGCGCTGGAGTTCACCTTGCCTGCCGCACGGCGTAGCGCGGCCCTGGACAAGCGGCGGCGCCGGTGCCGGCCGGTGGCCGCCGAACGCGGCCGGACTCTGGTGCCGCCCGGCAACTTGCGGAGCTGACCCGCGCAGGGACGAGTGAGTCCTGGCACGCTCAGCCAGGCTGCCCAACCCAGGCCCCTGCCGGGCCGGCGAGGGGGATCTGGCTGGTTGCCCTACGCCGGGGCCTTGACCCTGGTGGCAGCGGACCGGGTCCGGGGTCTCGCCGGCTTGGAGCCCCGCGCGTGGCGCCGCCAGACCTCGTTGCCCCCGCTGCGCCAGCTGACGCTGGGACGGCTCAGCAGCTCCTGGTCCACCCGGCGGGCGTAGCGGCCCACCTTGGCGATGACCGAGTCGATCAGGGTGTCGCTCAGGAAGTGTGGTTTGAGGCCCAGGTCGAGCAGGTGCTGGTGCTTGGCGTTGTAGTAGTGCTCCTCCACCTCGACCCTGGGGTTGCGGAGGTGCTCGATCTCGGTCTCCAGCCCGTGGTGCTGGCGGGCCTGGCGCACCAGCTCCGCCAGCTGGTTGACGCTGAACTGTTCGGTGAACTGGTTGAACACCCGGCATTCGCCCCGCTCGGCGGGGTTCTCCAGGGCCAGGGTGATGCAGGCCATGGTGTCGCGGATGTCGAGGAAGCCCCTCGTCTGCCCCCCCTTGCCGTAGACCGTGATCGGCTGACCCACCGCCGCCTGGACGCAGAACCGGTTTAGCGCGGTGCCCCAGACCGAGTCGAAGTCGAAGCGGGTCGAGAGGTCCGGGTGGCGCTGGGTGTCCTCGGTCTCGACCCCGTAGACAACCCCCTGGTTGAGGTCGGTCGCCCTCACCCCCCAGACCCGGCAGCCGAAGTGGATGTTGCTGCTGTCGTGGCACTTGGAGAGGTGGTAGAAGCTGCCTGGGACCTTGGGATAGGGGAGGCGATCCTTGCGCCCGTTGTGCTCGATCTCCAGGTAACCCTCCTCGATGTCGATGTTGGGGGTCCCGTACTCGCCCATGGTCCCGAGCTTGATCAGGTGGCAGTCGGGGGCCAGGTCGCGGATGGCGAAGAGCAGGTTCAGAGTCCCGGAGACGTTGTTGACCTGGGTCATGACGGCGTGCCCGCGGTCGATCATCGAGAACGGGGCGCTGCGCTGCTCGGCGAAGTGGATCACCGCCTCGGGCCGGTGCTCGCGGAAGAGCCGCTCCACCGCCTTGGCGTCGGTTAGGTCGGCCCTTTGCCAGAGAATCTCCGCCCCCCCCAGCTCGCGCCAGCGCCGGATCCGCCTCGGCATGGAGCGGATCGGGACCAGGCTGCAGGTGCCCCCCTCACGGTCCCAACGCCGCCGCACCAGGCTGTCCACCGCCACCACCCGGTGCCCCAGCCGGCTCAGGTGGAGCGCCATCGGCCAGCCGATGTATCCGTCCGCCCCCAGGACCAAGACCCTGAGCCCGCTCGCGTTCACCCTGGCGACCATCGGCGCTCTTCCTCCTGGACTGGGGCTGGACGGGCTGGACCAGAGGCCAGGGCCCGTGGGGCAGACCCCTCGTTCTTCCGGCGCTGATCTTGCCAGCGGCGGCGACTTCCGGTCAACGACGAAGGTAGCCCGCCCCGTCGCCTCTCAGCCCCGGCTCAGCCCGCAAGCCAGCTGCGGATCACTGCGTCCACGTTGGCGATGGGGATGGCGAAGGCCCCGGTACCGCTGGCCGCGGCCAAGGTCAGGATCCCCACCACCTGTCCCCTGGGCGAGATGACCGGGCCTCCGCTGTTGCCGGGGAAGATCTTGGCCCGGATGCGCAAGAGCCCGCTGTAGCTGGAGAGCTCCCCTGGGGCGGCGTCGCTGACCGTGGCCCGCTGGTCCAGCCCGTTCACGCTGGAGTCGGTGACCGGGGCGTGCCCGGTAGCCCCCTGGGCCGCCAGGACCACCACCGGCTCGCCCAGCGGAGGCAGCATGGTCGAGAGCGGCAGGGGCTGCTCGCGGTAGTTCCAGACGTGGATCTCGGCCAGGTCCAGCGCCGGATCGTCGTTGGTGACCTCGGCCGCGTACTGCTCTCCCGAGGCCAGGACCACGTGGAAGCTCTGGCCGCTGTGAACCACGTGGTCGTTGGTGAGGAAGTCGCCGCGGTCGTCCAAAGGCCAGGCGGTGCCCAGCTCCTCCGAGGTGGTGCCAACCGCGACCACCATGACGATCTCGGGCAGGTCGGAGGCCGCCACCGCTCCCAGCATCCGGCTGGCCCGCCGGGAAGTCGGCGGGGCTTGGCCGGAGGAGGGCGAGCCCCCCAGGCCGGGGGACCGGTTACCCGAGCGCCTAGCCTGGGATTGGTAGAGCTCGGCGGCGTACCCCACCAGGGCGACGAGGGCGAAGATCCCCACTATCGAGACGGCCCGCCGGAGGGGATGGCGGTGGGAGCCCCCTCCTCCCGGCGGCCGCAGCTCCAGGTCGGCCTTGGCCCACTCCTCGGGGCCGGGCGGTGGCGGCGAGCTTTCAGGGTCGGCCGGCACCCAGCGCAGCGGCGCCCTCCGCTCCGAGGCTTCGTCGGCCTGACCCTCCCCCTCGCCTTCACCGGACCCACGGTCCCAGGTCAATGACTCGCTCCCTAGTCAACTCCCTTCACGGTCCCTCCTGGCCAGCATATATCGGGGTGGCGCAAACGCCATCTGCCCCTCTGGAGATGAGATCGACCCTCCACCCTGGCTCGGGCTCAGACCTCGGCCGGGGGGTCGGTACCGGTTTGAGCCGATCGCGGTCGAGGAGGCAAGCCTTGCGGCGGGGGCACCGCGTCCTCGAGCTTCAGCCGCCGCCCAGTGCGGTTGGCGACCTCGCCCACCTGGCGGACCAGGCGCCGCGACCCCGGAGCAGAGTCAGCGCGGGCCCGGTTGCAGCTGGTGCCGGGAGCGGGACTCGAACCCGCACGCAGTTACCTGCACAGCGCCCTGAACGCTGCGTGTCTACCAATTTCACCATCCCGGCCAGAGGCCCGAATCGTAGCGGACCCCGGCCGGCGCACCCCAGTGTGTCAGAGGCTCCAGCTGTAGACGTCGCGGAAGCGCTCGGTGGGATCGCCTCTGGTGGCGGCGCCGGGGACGTGGACCGAGCTCACGTGCACGTAGAAGTCGACCGGGGTGTAGAGGAAGACGGCGGGCAGGTCGAGCCGCAGGCGCTGGACCACCTCCACGTAGGCGCCCCGCTGCGCCGCCGCGGTGGCGGCGGTGGCCAGGGCGTCGAGGGCGTGGTTGAGGTACAGGTCTGGGGGCCCCTGGCTGAAGTCGAGCGACTGCCCCGGTTCCACGCCCGAGCCGAAGAGCGAGGTCAGGTCGGGATCGGGCCCGTTGTCAAAGCCCACCAGCGCCAGCTGGAAGTGCTCGTCGCTGAGCGTCCCCGAGACGAAGCCCGAGCTGGGGAGAAGCCGGACCGTGGCCAAAAAGCCCTGGCGCTGGAGCTGGGCGGCGACCCCCGCCGCCGCCTGCGGCAAGGGCGCCAGCCGGGGCACGTCCAAGGTCAGGCTCAGCGGCTCACCTCCCTTCTCCCACAGGTGCGACTTGGGGGAGAGGCTCCAGCCCGCCCCCTTGAGCAGGGATGAGACCGTGCCCCCCCCGGCCGGGCGGTAGACGGCGCTCGCAGCCCAGGAGATGGAGTCGGGAAGCGGCCCGTACTGGGGTTCGCCCAGACCGGCGAGCTGGTCCCGCAGCAGCTCGGCTCGGTCCACGGCCCTGGCCAGTGCCCGGCGCACGGAGACGTCCTGCAGCGGCGGCGCCTGCTCGTTCATCAGGAGCTCGACGAAGTCGTAGGTGGTGATCCGAGAGCGGACCAGCCCCTGGGGCAGACCGGTCAGGTCTGAAGGGGTGGAGGCCAGCCAGCCGTCGACGGCCCCCTTGGCCAGGAGCTGATCCACCGCCGTGGCGCCGGGCGCCAGCGCCAAGTCGAAACCCTCGAGGTGCGGCCTCGGCCGGTAGTAGGCGTTGCGCCGGAGCGCCACCTGGTCCGGGGAGTTGCTCATCACCCGGAACGGGCCGGCGCTGGGCGGGAATTGGGCGGTGGTGCGGCGGCCATCCTGGAAGTAGCGGCCCACCCCGGCGCCGTAGAAGGCGGCCGGCAGGAGGCCGTCCTCGGCGGCGGCGGCGAAGTTGGCGCTGGGACCGGGGAGAACGAAGGTGCCGGCCCAGAGCGAGCTGGCGTAGAGCGAGACCCCGCTCCAGGGGGCGGCCAGGGCGGCGTTGGGGAAGTGGGCCGACTGCAGCACCGCCAGGGTGAAGGCGACATCCTTGGTCGTGACCGGTGCCCCGTCGGACCAGCGGTTCTTGGGCGAGAGGGTGAAGCGGTAGCGGGAGCCGCGGTCGAGCCGCTGCCAACTGGTCGCCAGCCCGAGGCGGGGCCCACCGCCGGGGGAGGCCCGCATCAGCCCGGGAGCGGTGAGGGCCCCGACCACCTCCGCGACCGGGTCGGTGGGGCTGAGCAGGGGGCTCAGCAACGAGGGCCCCACCGGGGCCACCAGGGCCTCGGTGTAGACCTGGTCCGAGACGCCGGCATTGAAGGACAGGGTGAGGCCGGCGGCGCCGGCCGCCACCACCCCCAGACCCGCCAGGAGCCCCAGGCGCCAGAGCCAGCGCGAGTGGTGGGGCCGGTGCGGCTCCTGGGCTAGCTCGCGCCCAGCCGGATCTCCACCACGGCCACCAGGGCGAAGGCCACGACCAACCAGACCGAGAAACGGAAGAGGACCTTTTCCAGACCCCTCCGGGTGCGATAGCCGCCACCCATGTCGGTCCCGCCGCCGATGGTGCCGCCAAGGCCGCTCGACTTGGGGGTCTGAAGCAGAATGGTGACGACCACCAGGATCGCCAGGATCACTTCCAGAACGCCGAGCAGGGTCTTCATCCCGCCTCCGCCACAAGACCGGGCGGATTATAGTCCCGGTCCTTGCCGGCCACTTGCAGCGGGACCTGGCCGAAGCTCCTCTCGGCTCCCTCGCCCTCCTCCAGCCGCCAGGCGGTCGCCTCCTTGAACCGGCCCTGGTCGACGGCGATCACCACGTAGTCGTAGCCGGGCCAGGCACGCTCGGTGTCGAACTGGCTGGGCCGGGCGGGGTGGTCGGGATGGGTGTGAAAGAAGCCCGCCACCTCGTGGCCTCGGGAGCGCGCCTCGCGCTCCGCGTTGAGGATGTCGCGGGGATCCAGCTCGTAGCGGTCGCGGCGCCGGTCCTGCACCAGGTTGTGGCCCTCGACGACCCCGCTGACCAGGATCACCCCCTCGACCGCGACTCCGATCAGCACCCCGCAGCCCTCGTAGGGGTAGGCGGCCTCCCCCAGGCGGCGCATCCGCGAGTGGAGCTCGATCGGGAAGAGCAGCGGTTTCACCACCACGGCGCTCAGGCGTCCGGGCCGGAGCCGAGGTAGCGGGCCCCCCCGTCGGGGAAGACCAGCACCACCACCCCCTCGCGCAGGCCCTCCTGGACCAGCTGCTCCACGCCCCAGAGTGCCAGCCCCGAGGAGTGGCCGGCGAGGATCCCCTGCTCGCGGGCCAGCCGTTCCACCAGCTCGTAGGCGGGAGGTGTCGGTCCGAAGAGGTTGCGGTCGGCGATCTTCGGATCGTAGATCCCGGGGACGATGGCGCTGGGCATGTGCTTGAGACCCTCCAGCCCGTGGAGGGCGTCATCCGGCTGGAGGCTGACGCACTCGATCTGGGGGTTCAGCTCCTTGAGCCGCCTCGAGCTGCCGACGAAGGTCCCCGAGGTCCCGAGCCCGGCGAGGAAGTGGGTCACCTCGCCTTGGGTCTGCTCCCAGATCTCGGTCGCCGTCGCCTCGTAGTGGGCCCGCCAGTTGAAGGGGCTGTTGTACTGATCCGGGGTGAAGTAGCGCTCCGGGTCATCGGCGGCGAGCTCGCGACAGCGCCGGATGGCGCCGTCCGAGCCCTCCTGGGCGTCGCTGAGGACCAGCTCAGCGCCGTATGCCCGCATCAGCCGCTGCCGTTCCAGCCCGGCATTCTCGGGCACGACCAGCCGGACTGGGAAGCCGAGGGCCGCGCCGAGCATGGCGTAGGCCACCCCGGTGTTGCCACTGGTGCTGTCCAGCAGCACCTGGCCCCGGCCCAGCCGGCCCTGACGCAGCCCCTCCTGGACCATCCGCAGCGCCGGGCGGTCCTTGACCGAACCACCCGGGTTGAAGAACTCCGCCTTCCCCAGGACGACGAGCTCGGGCGCGGCCTGCGCGAAGAGGCGGACCCGCAGCATCGGGGTGTTGCCGATGGCGTCGGTGATCCGCTGACCCAAAGGCGACGGCAGCAGCTGCAGGTCACCCCTGGCTGAACTCGGCATCACTTCACTGTAACAGCCGCCTCCCGGGGCTATCCCGGCCGCGTAGCGGGCCTCCGCCTGATCCAGTCCCCCCCGGCGAAGCGGGCCGCAGCGCCCAGCTCGCGCTCGATCCGAAGCAGCCGGTTGTACTTGGCGGTGCGCTCGCCCCGCGAAGGTGCCCCGCTCTTGATCTGCCCCGCCGCCACCGCCACCGCCAGGTCGGCGATGGTCGTGTCCCCGGTCTCGCCGGAGCGGTGGCTGATCACCGTGCCCATCCCCTGCTCCTGGGCCATGCGGATGACCTCCAGGGTCTCGGTCAGAGTCCCGAGCTGGTTGAGCTTGATCAGGATGGCGCTGGCGACCCCCTCCTCGATGCCGCGGCGCAGCCGTTCGGGGCTGGTGACGAAGAGGTCATCGCCCACCAGCTGCACCTGGGAGCCGAGGCGGCGGGTAAGGTTCCGCCAACCCTCCCAGTCGTCCTCGGCGAGGCCGTCCTCCAGAGAGACGATCGGGTACTGCCGGACCCAGTCCTGCCAGCGCTCGATCAACTCGTCGGAGCTGAGGCTGACGCCCTCTCCGCGGAGCCGGTACCGCCCCTGCTCCAAGAGGGCGCTGGGGGCCGGATCCAGGGCCAGGGCCACCTCTTCCCCGGCGCGGTAGCCCGCTCGCTCGATCGCGGTCAGGACCAGCTCCACCGCCTCCTGGTTGTTCTTGAGGTCGGGGGCGAAGCCGCCCTCATCCCCCTGGCCGGTGTCGTAGCCGTGCTCCAGGAGCGTCTGGCGCAGGGCATGGAAAACCTCGGCGCCGGCCCGGAGGGCGTCGGCGAAGCTGGGCAGCCCCACGGGGGTGACCATGAACTCCTGGAAGTCGACCGAGGTGCGGGCGTGGGCTCCCCCGTTGAGGATGTTGAACTGCGGCAGCGGCAGGACCAGGTCACCTTCCATCTGGGCCAGCGCCGCCAGGTGGCGGTAGAGGGGCAGGCCCCGGCTCTGGGCGGCGGCGTGGGCCACGGCCAGGCTCACGCCCAAGAGGGCGTTGGCACCGAGTCGCGATTTGTCCGCCGAGCCGTCGGCCTCGATCAGGAGGTGGTCGATATCCGCCTGGTCCAAGGGGTCCCGGCCCCGGAGCAGCGGTGCCAGAACCTCCCTGACCGCCGCGACCGCCCGGGTGAC
>JBOHUL010000038.1:0-19405 GCA_050734425.1 Candidatus Dormibacteria bacterium | reverse complement strand
GCTGGGGTTGGCCACGAAGTTCCTCATGTCGCTCCACAGGTCCGGCTCCCAGCTGCCCTGCAGATCGTCGAGGCTAAAGACGAAGGACTTCGCGTCCACCAGGCCTTTGGCGTCAGCCCGGGTGACTGGGTCGGGGTAGGCGCTGAGTGGGACCTTGTTGTTGGGCGAGGTGAAGCCGCCCGCGGCGGCCCAGATCGAAGCGCCCTCAGACCCAGCCAGGTACTTGATCAGGGCCTTGGCCTGGGGGGTCGGCTTGAGCAGCATCCCCACGTCCCCCGAACCCTGGATCGCGTTCTTGTTGGCGCTGTCGGCCGACGGTGCCGGGAAGGGGAAGAACCCGTAGCAGCCGGTGGCGACGCTGGTGGTGCAGCCGCTCGCCGTCGGGCTGCTGACCGGCTTGTAGGTGGTGGCGTTGGCCTGGATCTGAGTGACCACGAAATCAGCCTCGACCACCATCGCCGCCGTTGGCGCCCCGGTCGCTGGGAAGACCGGGTTGACGCAGTCGGGATACTTTGCGCTGAGCGCTCCCGAGGTGCCGCCGACCAGGAAGGAGGGCTTGCCCACGATCTTGGCCATGGTGTCGAAGGCGGTGGTCACCGTGGGGTCGGTCCAGGGGATGGTGTGGGCGGCCAGCTTGTTGTAGTCAGCGGCACCGGCCGTCTTGAGGTAGACGTTCTGCCAGAAGTCCGCGATCGGCCAGCCGACGTCGGAGCATAGCGAGAAGGGCGTGATGCCGGAGGCTTGCAGCGTGCCGGCGTCCGTGACCAGCTGCTCCCAGGTGTTCGGCGTCGAGGTGATTCCGGCCGCGGCGAACTCCGCGGGGTTGTACCAGATGGTGTTCTTGTTGGCCCCCTTGAACCAGACACCGTAGAGGGTGCCCTTGTGGCTGGCCAGGCTGTTCCAGGCACTGCTGTAGTTGCTGGTCAGGCTGCCCAGGATGGAGGCCAGCGGCTTGATCTCGCCCTTGCTGGCGAGCGTGTTGAGCTCCCCGGGGTCGGGGACCAGGGCCACGTCGGGAGGGGCGCCGCCGGCGATGGCGGCGTTGAGGGCCGTGTCCATGTTGCTGCCCTTGCCGGAGTAGTTGACCGTGATCCCGGTGGTCTTCTCAAACGGGGTAAGCGCCGCCAGGAAGTCCTGCTGCTCGGCGGCCGTCCACTCAGCCCAGACCGTCACCGAGCCGCCGATCTTCCCCGATTTCGCGGTCGGTGACGAGTTGCCGCAGGCGGCGACACCCACCGCCAGCAGCGCGAGCACCACCGGTATCCCCGTGCGGTGCAGATGGCCCCTATTTATCATCGGTGCTCTCCTCCCGTCCCAGCCGTGCGCATCTCCGGGCGACCACCGGTGGCTGGCTCGCACCGCAACGCGCGATCAGGGTCACCACTATAAGCCGAAGCTCGGCAGGCCGCCAAAGGGACGCCATGCTGCGGCCGAGCAACGCCGGCGCCAACACCCCTCAGGACCACGTGGAGCTGCTGGAGGCGGCGCCGCGCCAGCTGCTCCTAGCGGCTGGGACCGTGGTCTCCTTCCAAAGCACGTTCGTCTTCGAACCCGAGGGGGCGTTGCTGACCTCGCGTTCCACCCTGCGCTTTCGCGACCGCGCCGAGGTCGGCCGCTCTCTGGCCCAGACCGGCTTCGCGCTGGAGGAGGTGCGCGACGCCCCGGACCGTCGGGGCTTGGAGCTGGTCTTCCTCGCCCGCCGGACCCCCGCCCCCTGACGGGCGCGGGGGATGCCCCGGAACATCCTGGCGGCGTACGATTTGCCGGACAACCGAATATCCCTGGGGCGAATGGGAATCCGGTAAGGGCAAGGGCCCGAAGCCGGAGCTGTCGCGCAACTGTGTGCGGGGAGCCTGGGCCAGCGAGCCACCGGAAGGACCGGGAAGGCGGCCGACGGCGTTGATCCGCGAGCCAGGAGACCGGCCCCCGGGTACTGGGATCACCCCCGCGCGCAACGGGAAGGTCGGCCTCCGGCGGCAGGTCCACCCTCGCAGGGGTCACAGAGACGCCGCCGGGAGGTGCAGAGGTGCGGACCTCAGGAATGGCGGCGGTGGCTCTCGCGGCCGCCGCACTTGTGTTGATGGCCGGTGGTTGTGGCCAGGCCCCGGCGGCGAATTCCGGCAGCAACTCGGCCGGCTGCGGTGGCTCACGGCATTCGGTGGAGGTGGTGGTCGGGCTCAACGGGGGCCGGTCGGTCAGCCGCTGCGTCGGCTTCTCCGCCAAGACCATCACCGCTGAGACGGCGCTGCGCCGCAGCGGGATCGAGTTCTCTTCGGAACATTTCAGCTTCGGCGACGAGGTCTGCCAGTTGGACCACGAGCCCCGCGCCTACACGAGTTGCACCGGCACCGACTACTGGGCCCTGTTCGTCTGGCGCGATGGTCATTGGCGCTCGGCGTCTGTGGGGATAAGCGACCTCAGCCTGAGCCCGGGTGAGGCCCTGGGCTGGCGCTATGACCCGACCAAAGGCCTGGATCCCGGCCCGACCCAGACACCCCCTCGCTGAGCCATGCATCCGCGGACCCTGCTGCTCTGGGTGGCGGCGGTGCTGCTTCTCAGCCTGGGCGGCGAGGACCCCTGGCCGCGGTTCGTGGCCCTAGCGGCCGCGGTGACGGTGCTGGCTCTGAGGCGGCGCCACGGCACCAGGCTCCGGCCGGTCCTGTTGGGGCTGGCCTTGGCGGCGGCCTTGACCGTGGCCTTCAACTTCGGTCTGAGCCACGAAGGCCAGACCGTGGTCGTGAGCCTGCCTGGCTGGCTGCCGGCCCTGGGCGGCCCCCTGACCCTGGAAGGCGCCGCCTACGGCGCCGACCTGGCCGTGGGCCTGGTCGCCTGCATCGCCGCTGGACTCGCCCTGTCCTTGGTCGTTGAACCGCAGGAGCTGGTGGACACGCTGCCCCCGGTCTTCTCGCGCACCGCCGCCGCCCTGGCGGCGGGGCTGGGCCTGGTCCCCCGCCTGGGCCAGACCTTCCTCGCGGTCCGGGAGGCGCAGCAGCTCCGGGGGTGGCGGGGCCGGGGGGTCCGCTCGTGGTCGGCGGTGGTAGTCCCCTCGGTCCTGACGACGATCGAGGGCTCGGTGCTGCTGGCCGAGGCGATGGAGGCCCGCAGCTTCGGCGGCGGCCATAGGACCGCCATGCCCTCCCGCCCCTGGCACCGGGCCGACCTGGTGGCGGCGCTGGCTTCGGCGCTGGCCCTGGCCGGGTTCACGACCGCCCTGCTCCTGGGGCAGGTACCGGGCTGGCAGCCCTACCCCGGGCTGGTGCTGCCCCAGCTCAGCCCCTGGGCTCTGGCCTGCAGCCTCCTCCTCTTCGTCCCGGCCCTGTCTCGATGAGCGGCTTCGCCCACTTCTCCGGCTTCGGCTACCGCTACCCGGACCGCCAGGAGGCGGCGCTTTTGGAAGTGAGCCTGGAGCTGCCCTGGGGACTGACCGTGGTCGAGGGCCCGTCGGGTGGGGGCAAGTCCACCCTCCTGCGCACCCTCAACGGCCTCGTCCCCCACTTCCACGGGGGCTCGGCCTGGGGCCGGGCCAAGATCCTGGGTCATGACCTCCGGGGCACCCGCCCCCGGGCGCTGGCCCGGGAGGTCGCCCTGGTCTTCCAGGAGCCAGAATCCCAGTTCGTGGCGGCCACCGTCCGCCAGGAGGTGGCCTTCGGCCCCCAGAACCTGGGGCTGTCGCGGGGTGAGATCGCGCTCCGGGTGGAGGAGGCGCTGGCAGACCTGGAGGTGGTCCACCTGCTCCAGCGCCAGGTGGCCTCACTCTCCGGCGGGGAGCGGCAGCGGGTGGCTCTGGCCGGAGCCCTGGCGATGCGCCCCCGGGTGCTGGTGCTGGACGAGCCCGGCTCCCAGCTCGACCCGCAGGGGGTGGCGGCCCTGCGGCGGGTGGTGGAGCGGCTGCTGCGGCAGGGGGTGGCCGTGGTCCTGGCCCAGCACCGCCGGGGCCGGCTCGGACTCCCGCCCGCCCTCAGGCTCCGGCTCTCAGGCGGGGTGGCGGGCCCGGGAGATGCTCCCCAGCCCCGGCAGGAGACGCTCCCCGCGCGCCGACGGCAGTCACCCGGGGCCACCGCCTGGGAGCTGAACGGGGCCACGGTGGGGCACGCCCTGCCACTGCTGAGCGAGGTTCACCTCGGCCTCCATCGGGGTGAGGTGCTGGGCATCGTCGGGGCCAACGGCAGCGGCAAGACCACGCTGCTGCGGACGGCGGCTGGGCTCCTCCCCCCTCTTTCCGGCTCTCGGCACAGCGCCGGCGGGCGCTCGGCCTACCTGCCCCAGGAGCCGGGGGCGATCCTGCACCAGCCGACGGTGCGCCGGGAAGTGGCCCAGACCATCCGCTGGCAGCGTCTCGGCCTGGACCCCGACCCGGCGCTGCGGGAGTTCTCGGTGGCCCAGCTCCAAGACCAGGATCCCCGGGATCTCAGTACCGGTCAGCGGCTCCGGGTGGCCCTGGCGGCGGTGCTCGTGGGCCGACCGGAATCGGTCTTCCTCGACGAGCCCACCCGGGGGGCGGACAGTGTGGCGCGAGGGGCACTGGTCCACGCCATCGGCGGGCTGGCCCAGGCGGGCTCGGCGGTACTGCTGGCCAGCAGCGACCCGGAGTTCGTGCTCCAGGTGGCGGACCGGATCCTGGAGATCCGCCAGGGGCGGCTGGTCCAGTGTGACCTGGAGGCGGCGTGACCCTCCTGCTGGTCTCGGTACTGGGCCTGGCCCTCTTCCTCTGGCCGTTCACCGGCCTGGGCCTGCCCACCGCCACCCCGGCTCTGGCCATCGGCCTGGGGGCGGTCCTGGGGCTGCTAGCGGTCGAGGTCGGGGGCCGGCGCCTGGACGCCCGGGGGCTGGCCCTGCTGGCCGCGCTCAGCGCAATCGACGCGGGCCTCCGGGCGGCCTTGGTCACCGGGATCGGGGGCTTCAGCCCCGTCTTCATCCTGGTCCTCTGCGGCGGCTTCGCCCTGGGGCCGGAATTCGGCTTCCTTCTGGGCGGATGCTCGCTCCTGGTCTCGGCCCTGGTCACCGGGGGCATAGGGCCCTGGGTGCCCTACCAGCTCTTCGCCGTGGGTTGGGTGGGGGCCGCCGCCGGGTTGGCGGGGCTTCTCTGGCGGCGGCCGCGGCCGGGTCGGCGGGAGGTGCTCACCCTGGCCCTTGTGGGAGCCCTGACCGGGTTCGCCTACGGCGCTCTGATGGACGTCTGGGACTGGACCTTCTACGTCTCCTCGCCGGGGATCGGCTGGTCTCCCCACCTGCCACCACTGCTGGCGCTTTCCCACTTCGCCAGGTTCTACCTGCTGACCTCTCTGGGCTACGACTCCTTCCGGGCCGGTGGCAACCTGCTGGCGATCCTGGTTTTGGGCCTGCCGCTGCTCCTGGGGCTGCGGCGGCTCCGGCGGCGGCTGGGGCCGGTGCTCTGGCTCCCCAGGGCACCCTCCCTCTTGGAACGCGCGGACGCCTCAGCCGATCTTGCGGACCACCAGGCTGCTGGCCATCTTGTCGTGCCAGCCCTGCTTGCGGCGGTCGACCGCGGCCCAGAGGAATCCCAACCCAAAGGAGACGACGTCGACCACATAGCCGATGACCCGCATCAGGCTCCGGCCCAGGCCTAGCCGGCCGCCGTCCTCCTGGCGTACCACCCTGGCGCCGATCAGCCACAGCCCCACGGTGCGGCCGGTGGTGGCCCAGAGCACGAGGAAGTAGGCCAGAGAGAGGGGTGTGGTCACCGGGGACCCGAGATGGACCTGCAGCGTGGGCAGGACGAAGCTGAAGCCGAAGCTGAGCACCAGGGCGTCGACGCACCAGGCCCCGAGCCGGGGCCAGAAGCCGACGTAGACGAACCCGGGAAACGGGCCCGGGCGGCTCAGCCAGCGGCCGCGGTCCAGGGCGGGGAGGGTGGCGGCACTGGGCAGATCCTGGAGCAACCGCCGAAGGTCGCCGCTGGTCGTGGCCTGGTAGGCCAGCTCGGTGCGCTCCAGCAGCTCGTCTTGGGTTAGGCGACCTTGGACGTGATGCTCGGTCAGCGACGCCACCGCCCGCTCGCGGTCCTCGTCCGAGACCCGCAGGTTGCGCCGGCGCATCCAGGGGAGCCAGTCGCTGGGCTCGGGCGGCAGCGGAGGTTGGGGCTGCATCAGGCGCCCTCGGGCCCGGCGCCCAAGACGCTGGGCCACTCCGCCCGCAAGAGCCCCATGTAGATCAGGTCATTGAACTCGCCGTCCCGCCAGACGCGCTCGCGCAGCCGCCCCTCCTCCTTGAAGCCCAGCTTGCGGTAGAGGCCCAGCGCCGCCAGGTTGTCGGATATGACGTCGAGAGTGAGACGGTGCAGGCCCAGCTCGTCGAAGGCGAAGCGCAGCGCCAGCTGCGCCGCCTCAGCGCCGAAACCGCGGCGGCGGTCCTGCTCCTCCCCGATTCCCATGGACAGCCAGCCGTTGCGGTTGGGCCACTCGATGTTGACCACAGCGACGAAACCCAACAGGCGGTCGTCCCCCGGCTGGCGGATGCGGAACTCGTAGGCGTCGTTCTGGGGCTCCTCCGGGCCCTGGTCCCGGTCGCCGAAGAACTCCTGCGGGTGGGGCCGGGGGGCATCGGTGTCCTGCAGCCGCCGGTACTCGCCGTCCTCGCTCCAGCGGGCCAGGGTCAGGGCGTCGTCGGGCCGGGGCCCGGTGAGCCGGATGAGGCGTCCCTCGAAGAGGCGTTGGTGGTTCATGGCCTAGCGGATTCCTTCGGCGCGCGCTGCCGCACTGCCCCCGGCCGAGTATCGCAAACCTGGGGCCGAGCCGGGCCCCGGGGACGGTATCGTCGGCGGCTGTGACCGAGTTGCGAGCAGTGACCGCCGAGGAGATGGAACAGTTCATCGACGCCGAGGCGGTGGCCTTCGGCGAGACCCGCAACCCCTACTGGGACCGCTGGGTTCGACGGGTGATCGCTCCGGAGATGACCCTGGCCGTCTTCGAGCAGGACCGGGTCGTCGCCACCCTGGCGGCGCTTCCCCGGGAGCTGGCCGTTCCCGGGTCGAGCTGCCCCACCGCCGCCATCACCGCGGTCGGGGTCCTCCCCACCCACCGGCGCCGGGGGCTCCTGCGACGGCTGATGGCCGAGCAGTTGCATCGGGGGCGCGCCGAGGGGCTGGCCCTGGCCATCCTCTGGGCCTCCGAGGGCGGAATCTACGGGCGGTTCGGATTCGCGCCCGCCACCCGCCGGCTCCAGCTCAGCTTGGCGGCTCCGGCGAAGCTGGAGGCAGCACCGCCCGAGGCGGGGGCGCTGCGCCTGGTGCCCCGGGACGAGGCTCTGCGCCTCTTGCCCGGCATCTATGAACGGGGGCTCGCCGGTCGTCCCGGCTGGTTGCGCCGCGACCAGACCCAGTGGGAGCTCGCCCTGGCCGAGGGTGACCCGCACCTGCCCCTGTCCGAGGCCAGGCGATTCGTGGCCCTCCACGGGACGCCCCCGGACGGTTACCTGGTCTACCGCGTCCGCCAGGGCGAGTCGCAGGCGATGGCCAGCAACACGGTCCTGGTCGAGGAGCTGGTCGCGGATGGGCCCGCCCCCATCGCCGCCCTGTGGCACCTGGCGACGCAGCTGGACCTTACGCGGCGCGTCGAGGCCCGAAACCGGCCCCTGGACGACCCGCTCCTCTGGCTGGCCGCAGATGCCCAGGGCCTCGAACTCGTGAACAGGGCAGGGATCTGGGCCCGGATCCTGGACGTGCCCATGGCCCTGGAGACCCGCCGCTACCAGGCCGACGGCGAGCTGGTGCTGGAGGTCCTGGACGAATCGCTGCCCGAGGTCGGGGGCCGCTTCCGGCTCCAGGTTCGCGAGGGGACGGCCCGCTGCCTGCCCAGCCGGGCGGAGCCGGAGCTGCGGCTGGAGCTGGCCCAGCTCAGTGGCGGATACCTGGGACTGCCCCACTTCGCCGCGCAGGCCCGGGCCGGACGGCTCTCGGAGCTGGCTCCGGGGGCGGCGCGACGCCTGGACCAGCTCCTGGGCTGGGACCCTCCCCCCTGGTGTCTCGACGAGTTCTAGTCCGGCCGGACGCCAGGGTCAGAAGTCGAAGACTCGGACTGCCCGACACAGCCGCCAGGGTGCCCCGCTCGAGTCGAGTTCCACCTGGAGCTCGACCGTCTCCGGGGCTGTGGCTTCGACATCGTCGCCGCTCGCGGACCGACTCCGGTCCTGCAGTCGCAGCCTGAGCCAGAAGCGGCCGGGCGAGTCGGGAGGCCGCCGGCTCTGACACCAGGCCAGCTCAGACCGGGCCGCGCTCCAGACCCGCCCTCGAGCACGCTCGCTGGCCGCCCGCGACAGCAGCAGGCCCAACGCCGGCGGCGCCAGGAAGCGGCACATCTCCAGGTCGTCTCCGCTCCGCACTGCCGCCTCGATGCCATCCACCATTTCGCGAATCCTCTCGGTGGTCTGCTCGCGACCGCGCTCGGCCCCGTTCAGGTGCCGCCGCCTCCAGGTCCGGGCCGCTAGGGGCCTCGCCGCCTGGACCTGCGGCCCCACCGCCCCAGGAACTCCCTCCAGCACCAAGGCCAAGGCCCGCCGGTTCCCGGCGTCGGATTCCCAGAGACGCCGCTCCTGCCTTTCCGCCCGCCGCATCGAAGGGGGTGACCAGGGCCAGCGACAGCTGGACACCTGCGCCAGACGGCGCTGGCTCTCGGTTGCGCACTGGCGCTCGTCCCGGCCAACCGTGAACACCACCCGGCAGCGGGACCGGGCCACGCCGGCAGCGGCAGCGGCCGCCAGCGCCCTCTCCGCCGCGCGCGGCCCGGCGGCGCCCGGGCGAGTAGGCACCAGGAGCAGGCCCGCCTGCTGCAGCCAGAACCTCCAGGGCTGCTCGTGGACTCCGGAGGCCTCGGCGGCCAAGGGACCCGCATCCACGACCACGGAGTCGAAGTGGGCCGCGAGAACGTAGGTGAGAAGGTAGTCAAGCTGTTCCGGACCGATTTCCGCCGCCTCCGGCGCGGGGGCGAGCAAGGCGCGAGCCGGGGAGCCCGGGATGGGTTGCAGCATCCGGTCCAGGGCGGCCCCATCCCTCGCCACCTCGGCCAGACGCAGCAGCAGGCCATCGAGCGCGCCGGCGCCACCGAGCCGGACGGATGACCCTCCCGAGCTGAGGCGCAGGTCCAGATCCGGATGGACCGGGTCCGCGTCCACCAGGAGCACCCGGCGTTCGCCACCCCTGGCCAGGAAGGACGCGGCCTCCAGAGCCAGCTGGGTCCGGCCGCCCCCCCCTGGCCCACCTCCCACGACCAGGACCGCTGGTCGGCCCCAGTGCCGGGGGTCCAACGGCACCGCGGCCGAGGGGGTGGCAGGCCCCAGCCGCTCTGGGCGCCGCGAGATCCAGTGCCGCCGCAACCCCACAATCGCGGCCCCGAGCCCACCCGAGGTGGGTGCCGCAGGGGCGTCCGAGCCGCCCTCCGCCACCACCAGCAGGGGATGCGGCGGCGGCGGGACCGGACCGGGGACCGCCTTGGTCCAGACCAGGCTGCGCGACCCTGCGGCACCCACCTCGGGTGGCGGTGGCGGCCACCCCGGGGCCCGCTCCGGGATGCGGCCGGGATCCGGGGGCCGCTCGGACCCTAGCAGCCCGGTCCCCCCGGGGCCAGGGTCAGGCTCTCGGAGCCAAACCCGTGCTCCATGAACGCGGTGGCCTGCGCCGTGATCCTGACGCTGCCCCAGCTGGCGAAGGCGAGCAGGGGCAGTCTCACCGTGCGCCAGGCACGCACCTCGACACCCTGCCACCCGGAGCCGGTGGCGCCCATTCCCGCCGCTCCGGGACAGACCGATGCCAACAAGCGGAAGGCACAGCCTTGAGCACCGCCGGGCCGGGCCGGAAGCGGCGCGCCTCCCTGGTCGCGGCAGGCGTCCGGCAATGAGGGGTCACCCGAGTCCAGGACCTCGGCCACCACGGTGCCGACGTCTCCCACCCCGTTGCCACAGCTGGGGCCGCCGTCGGCAGTGGCGCAGAGATCGAAGGAGCCGCTCTTCTCCAGGGCGGTCACGTCAACCGCCTGGGCAGCGGCCTCAGCCGCTCCCTGGGCGGCGCCTACCAGGGTGGCGTGGTCGGAGAGCAAGAGCCCCCCGTCGACTGCAAGGCCCGCGACCGGAAGTAGGAGCAGCGCCAGGATCAGGCAGAAGAGGGGCAAGATCTGGCCCCGCTCCCCGTTGGAGCGAGCCGGTTGCGGCCGGTGAGACTCAGCAGTCATCGCCCGTGGGGTCCACGGCGGGTTCGCGGCTGCGGAAGGGGTCCACCTTCTCGCGGCCGACGGCGGTGAGCCGGGGTGAGAACCAGTTCCCCACCAGGGGCACCCAGGAGAGGTCGGGGCGATAAGCCAGGGTGGCCACCACTTCGCCGTCCGTCGGCTGCCCCGCGCTGGGTGCGGACCCGACGCGACAGAAGCTGTCGTCCTCACCCCCGTAGCCGAACCAGATCGAGTAGGAGCCGCTTCCCGGTGGCGCGAGCAGGGACTGGGGATCGGGCGGCGGCCCGACGCAGAGGCCGTCGAGCCGATCGGTCACCGGCCCGGGGAGCAGGCCACGGCTTTGCGCCAGCACCGTGGTCAGCTCCAGGTGAGCCGCCTCGCAGGCCTGGAGAGCGTCGGGGGCCCGGGCGGCGACCAGAGCGCTGGCATCGGCGATCGTGGCCAACGCCATCTGGGTTCGAGCCGCCTGGACCACCGCCACCGCCCCGCAGCCAAGGAGGAGGAGCAGAGGTAGCACCACCGCCAGCTCCACCAGCGCCTGGCCCCGGCAGCGGTCAACGGTCAACTCAGCCCCTCCACCTGAAGGCGGAGCTGGACGTCCAGCGGCAGGGCGTCGAACCCCGCCGAGCTCAACAGAGGCACGACCGACCGCAGGCTGCCCCGCACCCAGATGTCCACCCGCGTGGCGGGCCAGGACGTGTACGCCAGGCACACCCGCACCGTCCCCGGCGGCTGGCGGTGGCGGCAGGGCGCCATCGAGCTGGCGACGCCGAAGCAGCCCGAGCCACCGCAGGCCGGGTTCTGCGACCCATCCAGCGCGCTGGGCATGGGACCCATGCCCGGCGCGTCCGAGTACCGGTCGGGACAGGCCTCACCCGTCCCCGCCGGCGGAAGGCCGGCCCGGTAGGTCGCGCAGCGGGCGGGAAGGCCGCAGCCAGCCGCGGGGGCGTCGAGGGGGCAGACGACCAACGAGCCCAGGTCCAGGTCCGATCCTCGCAGCGCTAGCGCCGCCGCCGCCTGCCCATCCTCGAGCCGGGCCAGGGGATCTCCGGGGACGGGCGCGGCGGAGGCGGTCCGATCCCCCACCAGGGCGGCGCTCTGAGCCCCCTCCGCGGATAGGGCGGCGATCCCGAGTTGCGCCGCTCCCAAGCTGGCAACTAGGAATAGCCCGACCCCCAGAGCCAGCTCCACCATCGCCTGGCCGCGCTGGCGTCGGACCGTCACGAGAAGGCTGATGAGAGGCGAACTAAGGCCGGGAAAAGGATGATCAGGACGAAGGGCAGCAGGATGCAGAGCGCGATTGGCAGCAGCATGGTCACCAACGCACGGCGGCCGCGGCGCACGAGTTCGTCGCGCTGCCGGTCTCTCAGGCCTCGGGCGAGATGCGCCAGGGGCGAACTGGTGGACACCCCTTCCTCGCGCTGAACCCGGACCACGGCCGCTAGGGCGGCCAGTGCCGGGACCCCCAGCGAGTCGGAGGCCCGCTCCAGCTGACGGTCAAGTTGGGGTGTCCCCGCGGTCGCCGAGGCCGTGAGGCAGCTACGCAGGAGCTGGGCCGCCTCCCCTCCGAGCCGCCCCACCACCAGTTCCATGGCCTTCCGCGCTCCGACACCCCCGCCTCCTTGCTCGAGAGACATGAGGTCGACCACGATCGGGAGCTGGTCGACGATCAGTCGTCGCCTGCGACCCGCGGCCTGGGCCACCCGGGCACCCGCCAGCAACGGGACCAGGAGAAGAGAGAGAGGGACCAGTCCCAACGGAGCAATTCCCTGCAGTGCCAGGCTCGTCGCGATGGTCACCGCCACCACGGTCGCAAGCAGGGTCCAGCTCATCATGGTGGCCGGCGACGTCAGCATCCCGGCGCGGCCCAGTTGGTCGGTTAGGGCGGCTCGCCAGGCGGTGGGAAGCTGCTGGTAGAACCTGTCTCGCCATCTGCTGCCAGCACGAGAGAGAGAGCCCAGCCTCCCGCTCGCGCGATCGGGGGTGAAGACGCGCAGCTCAGACCGCTTGCGGAGCCACTCGGCCGCCGTAGGTCGGCGCGGCCAGCAGGCGACCAGGGCGGCGGCCGCCACTGCAAGTAAGGCCGCCGCGGGCAGGACCCAGGCCGGCCATTCGAATGCTGGCACGGACTCAGCCTCCCCCCGACCCGCTCGAGACCTCGATTCCCCCCTCTGATCCAGGCCCCCAGGAGCTGGAGTCCAAACGGACGAGGTCTGCGGCTGGGTGCGCCCCGTCCTCCCAACGCTCCAGCACCGGCGGATCGGTCTGGGGGAGGCGAAGGATCCGCAGCATCCAGAGGTATCCCGCCGCGATCAACGCCAGCATCGCCCCCAGAGTCAGCTCACCTTGGACGGTGGCGTACGGGGCGAGGTACTGGGGGTTGACCAGGCGCAGAAGGACCAGCAGGCAGACCGGCATGGCGGCGATCACCAAGGCCCCGAGGCGGCCCTGTGCCTGCTCCGCCCGAAGCTGGCTCTGGACTGCGTCCAGCTGGTGCGCCGCCCGGCTCAGCTCCTGGAGCAGGGGCGACAACCTGCCCCCCGAGCGGTTTCCCACGACCAAGGCGGTGGAGACCAAGGTGAACAACGGCTGGCAGATTCGCTGTTGCGCCTCACCAAGCGCCTCTTCGAGCGAGACGAACTCCAGCCTGGCCAGCACCGCTTGGATCTCGGGCCTCAGCTCGGCGGGCCCACTCTGAGCCAGGACGACCAGTGCCTGGCGGGTGCCGTGGCCCGCCGGCAGCAGTTGGCCGAGCAGGTCGACGGCACCAAGAAGCGCGCTCCCGAGCGCAGCGGCCCGCCGCGAACGGCGCCAGCGCTCACGGGCGGCGACGGCCGCCCAGGCGATGAGGCCCACCAGGGCGGCCGGGGCGGACAGCCCGAGCACGGCGTACGCGAGAAGGCCGGCCGCGGCCGCAACGATTGGGCCCAGAGGGTAGAAGCGGGGCCGCCACCCCCGGGCCCACGGTGCCACCAAGTGTTCCACCGGGCCCCCACGACCACCGGCGGCCCCAGCGGCCAGGAGGTAGGCGAGCCACGCAGCCGCAACTGCCGCGAGCGTCGAAGTGAGAATCAGTGGCGCTGTCACACGCTTGGCCTAGGGAACGGCCGGCCTTCCCACCGACGGCACGACGGCCGCCAGATCCACTCCCGCCCCGAGGAACTTGTCCTGGATCTTCGCCGGCAGATCGTCGAGGCGACTCACCGACCAGTGCCAGTCGGCTCGGGAGCGCTCGTAGCGGCATAGCTCCTCGACGACAGCCAGGTCGCCCTCGACCTGGCCCGTGACCAGGCCCAGCTGGGAGATCACTCGGCGGTCGCGGCCGTCGCTGCCCTGGAAGCGGGCCAGATGGATCACCAGGTCCACCTTGGCTGCGATCTCTCGCACAACCGCCGCCGGCTCGGCCCGCACCTGAGCCGGATGGCGCCGGACCAGGGCGGCCAAGCGGGTCAGCGCATCCCGGACGCTGTTGGCGTGAAGGGTGGTGCCACTGCCGTCGTGACCGGTACCCATGGCGTCGACCACGTCCAGCGCTTCAGGGCCCCGCGACTCCCCCACGAAGATCCGGTCAGGACGCTGACGCAGGGCGTTGCGCACCAGTTGCTGGATGGTGATCTCGCCGGTGCCCTCCGTGTTGGGCTCCCGGCCCTCGAGGGAGATGGTGTTCTTCCGGCTTCCGGGCGCCGCCTGGATGTGAAGCTCCCGCTGATCCTCAATGGTGATGATCCGTTCCGACGCTGGCACCTCCCGGATCAGCAGTCGCAGCAGAGTGGTCTTGCCGCTGCCGGTACCGCCCGACACCACGAAGTTGAGCCGCGCCACGACCGCCGCCTGTAGCAGCGGCACCACCTCCCACGGCAGAGTTCCAGCCCGGGCCAAGTCGGCCAGGCTGCCGAAGCGAGCCAGCTGGTGCCGTCGGATGGTGACCGCCATGGGCATCGCCACCGGAGGCAGCACGGCGTTGAGGCGCGATCCGTCCTCCAGGGTAGCGGTGACCATGGGACTGGCCCGGTCCAGTCGGGATGGCCCGTTGCCGAGCATCTGCCGCACCGCTTGGAGTAGCTCCTCTTCGGACCTGAAGCCGATCGGAGCCTCCTCTTGGACCCCCTCGCGCACGACCAGCACTTCATGGGGTCCGTTGACGATCACCTCTTCGACCAGAGGGTCGGCGAGGAGCTCAGTGAATGGGCCCATGGGCGTGACCTGCGCCAGCACCCGGCGGCGGACGCGCTCGTATCCCGGGGCGGTCAGGACCGGCACCCCCTGATGAGGGGCGCGGGCGTGGTAGCGCTCCACCTCCTGCTGGACCAGGACCTCGATCCAGGACCGGTCATCCGCAGCGACCGTCGTCTCCTCGCGTTGCGCGAGGTGGTCGGTGATACCGCTGCGGACACGCGCCAAGACCGAGGTCTCGGCCACGACCTCTTCGTCGACGCCGGGCAGCGCCGATCCCGCCATCACCGGACCGCCTCCAGAGATGTCTCAGCCACCTCCGCCCCGATGGGGGCCCGCGGCGCCAATGCCTGGGGGAGCTGCTCCGCGATCGCTGCGGCGCACCGGCGCAGCGGAGTGACCAGTGACCCCCCGAGGATGGCCGGGCGGCATCGCTCCTCCGCTTCGGCCGACGCCCTCCAGTCGGCCGGAACGCTGGAGCAAACGGGAATCGCGTACCGGGTACGCAGTGCTGCCCCGACCTGGCGCAGCGCCGCCCGTGGCTCACGATTGAGCACGGCGACGCAGGGCTTGAGGCGGATCTGAGCCGCCAGGCCCGAGGCGAGCGTGCGGTCCAGCAGATCGATCCCGAGCGTGCTCGGAACCACGACCCACACGACCAGCTGGCAGCTGAGGACGGCGGCCTGGGCCTGGACGCAGTCCATGGCGCCGGCATCGACCACAACGACATCGCAGCGCTGATGGAGAAGTCGCAGCACCGACTCAAGCACCGGAGCCGGCACTTCACCGACGTCAGGTCCGGTCCGCCCAGCCAGTACATCGATCCCGAAGGCGCGCTGCAGGTGCCGTTGCAGCAATTGCGCATCCACCGGCCGCAGCGCGGCCTCGTGGGCCAGGTAGGCGAGGGAGCGGTCCTCAGCCAATCCGAGCTGGACCGCGACCGCCCCCAGATGGGGGTCAGCGTCCACCAGCGCGACGCGCCGTCCCTCACCCGCCAGAGCCAGGGCGAGATTCACGCTGAGGAACGTGCGTCCCGGGGCTCCGGTGGCACCGGTCACGGCGAGCGTCCACGGCCGGCCCGGCCCGGCCACTCCCGATTGCGCCATTGACCCGGTGAGTCGGTGAACCGCCGACCTTGATGGGATCCGCGGCCACGGCATCGTCGCTATCCCCTTGTGCCGTCCGTCACCCCGGCTCGGCAGTCGGGGTGAGCGCCGCGCGCGCGAATGGCCTCTAACGCCTGCGACGGATTGGAGGTTGACTGTTCAGCGCCTTCACAACTGGCGACACCCGACGGAACTGCCCAGATGGACTGGGTGGCATCGAGCAACAGCCAGGGGGCCACCTTGTCGGGAGCGACTTCGATCGACAGCGAGTGGGCCGAGGAATTGACCGCCTGCACCGTCACGCTCTGGGCCAGAGGAACGACGCACCCAGCCTCCTCCCCTCCCCCCGAGCAGAGATTGGCAGCCGGAGAGACTTCGCCCACCTGGGATCCTGAAACTGCGAATAGGTCAACCCGGTCTCCGGCCTCCAGACCCGTGGGCATGAATGCAAGGCTGAGGCTCACCTCACGAAGTGATGCAGAGCCCCCGAGGGCCAAGTCGTGACGAAGAATCAGCGCACCCTGAGGGATGGTGACGAGCGCCACCGCCCCCTGGACCTGGCGATAGTTGGCCTCGGGAATCACGTCCCGGTTGGCTGCGCCGCTCAGATGGACCAGTTCACCACCAGGGCTCAAGTCCTCGGTTGACGCCTGCACCACCTGGCCCGCGGTAATGGTCCTGCTGGCGACCAGCACCCTGATCTCGCCCGACTGGGCCAGGCTCCCTACCCACAGGAACCCGGCCAGCGCTGCGCCAAACGTGAGCACGCCAACGGCCGCCGCGACTCGCCGTCTCACCGCCGACACCCCCCTTGGGCGCCCCCCACTCCCCCGGGGCGACGCCAGCGACTACGCGCCAGCGCCCTGGATTCTGCACCCCTGGTCCCCTCTGGCCGCCAGTTGTTGGTGACTAATCCGTAACATCCGAAGTGGAACAGGCACTCCAGGACCCATTGAGGGGCGCTCCTCAAGCCACGTCCCGCAGGCGTGAGGCGCATTCGCCGGTGCGCAACTTTGACAGTGCGCGCTTGTAAAGGCCCCGCACCCGCTCACGGGGTACACCCCAACTGGCCGCGATTTCCCCAGTCGTACGCCCCTCGATCACATGGGCGTGGACAACGCGGGCCTGGCGCGGGGTGAGTCTGGTCATCACCCACGTGATCGACTCCCGCTCACATGCCGCGCGCGATGGATCTCCCGTGAGGTCGTGGAATACCTCCAAACCGGGATGCGATTCCAGGAGCGCCTCAAGCGATGGACCCGAGTGCCGAGCTCGCACCTGCTCCGACTCCCAGCGGTGATGCCACCGGTGAAAGGCGATACTCCGCAACCAGGCCCGCAGGCTGGCCTCGCGGGTGCCCTCGAATGTGTGAAGTCGGGTGATGGCGGTCGCGAAGACGTCCTGGACCATGTCGGCCCGATCCTCCGGCGCTCTGCGCGCGAAGCACCGTTCCACATCGCGACCGTAGGTCTTGAACATCCAGCCGATGGCGGCGGCCTCGCCGCGCCGCAGCGCTTCGACCAGTTCTCGGAATTCGTCGTCTCCCACTCCACGCCCTCCTTGGCGGCCCACCCAGGGCCGCAGGCGCCGAGTCTGAAAAGGGAGGCGCTGGCAAAGGTCCCCCCCTTCGCTCAGAGAGTGCACGGGTTGCGACCCGAAGTCGCACGGACTCGCCAGCGCCCATCAGGAGCGCGTACTCTGGGGGCCAAGCGCTGGGAGGATGGGGATGCCGGGGTTAAACCGGGCCACGGTGCTGGTGGTGGACGACGATCCCGACAGCCGAAGTGCCCTCGGCCGTCTTCTGGGTGCCGATGGTTACCGGGTGCTTCTGGCCGAGGGTGGACGTGAGGCTCTACGCATGATCGTCCGCGAGCGCCCCGACTGCGTCGTCCTCGACTTCGCCATGCCGGGATTCACCGGGCTGGAGGTGCTGAGGCGCCTGCGCCAGTCTGAGGAGCAAGTTCCCGTGCTTATGCTGAGCGCCAAGAGCGACCCCTACGACAAGGTGTCCGGCTACAGCAGCGGCGCTGACATCTACGTGGGCAAGGACGAAGATCCCAGTGTCTTGCGCGCCGCCGTCCAGCGACTGCTTCAGCACCGTGAGGCCCAGCAATCCCGGGTCGAGGCCGGTGGATTGGTCCTCGATCCCGAGACTTGGACCTGCACCCTGGATGGAGTGCCTGTCCATCTGCCGAGGAGACAGTTCCACCTGCTCTGGACGCTCGCGAGCCAGCCGGGCCGAGTCCTGCGGAAGGAACAGCTGGTGAACCAGGTCTGGGGGGTAAGCTCGGACGTCTACAACCGGGCCGTCGACAACGCCGTCGTGGAACTGCGCCGGCTTCTGGGCGAGGACAGCAGCCGGCCCCGTTTCGTTCACACCGTGCGTGGCATTGGTTACAAATTCGAGGCCGCAGGTTGAGGGCAGGTTGGTTCAAGGCAGAGCCGCCACCCCCTCCAGCCAGCTTCGATGTCGGGTCCCAGGTCGTGTGGGAGATGGGGGTGGGAGTCGCGGTCTTCGACCAGATCGGCAGGCTGGCCTACGCCAACCCGGCCTTCCGCAAGACGCAGGGGTTCAGCGCAACGGTCGGAGCAGAGGGGTACCTCGTCAGTCCGGAGTTGGAGTCGATCCGTCGGCAGACGCTCGCTCGGGACGCTACTACCAGTCCGCAGCCGGTCCAAGGCGGCGGAGACGGATCTCTGACTGTGCAATTCATCGCGCTAGGTGCCGCCCGCCAGTGGACGGCTCTGGTCATGAGCGCCCACGGACCGACGCGCGCACCCTCCGCCAGTGACCTGTCCCTGCAGCTGCTCCTCCACGAGCTTAGGCAACCTCTGCTCTCGGCCCAAGAGTCCCTGGAGGCGTTGACTCAGGCCACCCCCGCCGCGGACCCGGAGATTCGCGCCGCCGTGGAACGGCAGGCACGCGCGGTCGGGCGCTTGGTCGGAGTGATCAGGGGTCTCAGCGACCTCAGCCTCGCCCAGCACCTGCTCCAGAGCGGCGCCACCTGGGAGATGGTTGACCTTCCGGCGCTGGTAAGGGAAGTGGGCGACACATTCGTGGACCTGGCACTCACCCGGGGACTTGCGCTTGAGGTGGACATCGAGGCTCCGATGCCACCCGTGACGGGCCACCGCGAGCTTCTTGGCCGGGCCTTGTCAAATCTGGTCGACAACGCCTTGAAGTACGCGGCCGGGAGCGGTCAGGTCCGGGTCTCACTGCGGCGTAAGGGCTCGCTGGCTGTCGCCGAGGTGGCGGACGACGGCCCCGGCATCCCCCTGACCCAGCAGGCCGCGATCTTTACGCCCTTCTATCGGATACCTAGATCGGGACAGCCTCCGGTGCCAGGAGTTGGTCTCGGTCTGGCAGTCGCAGTTGCCGTGGCGGAGGCGCACGGTGGCCGGATCTTCCTCGAGAGCAGTCCCGGTGTGGGTACCACGTTTAGGCTGACACTGCTCCTCGGAACCCCTCCCCCAGTTCGGGAGCGGCACCCGCGCGGGATGCGCCTCGTCCACGACAGGTCGGCGTCGCCGGGCTCGGAGCTCGGCCCCTCCGAAGGGCCGAGCCATGGAAGTTGACTTGCCCGCTACACTCGGGGCCCGCCCGCATGGCTCAATTGGATAGAGCAGGGGACTCTTAATCCCAAGGTTCCAGGTTCGAGTCCTGGTGCGGGCACGGCGGTAGTGTGTAAGTTCGGCTGAGGGTTGGCATTTCGCCTTCGGCTGAAGGTTTACGCGACTTCGGCTGAAGGTTGACGCCTACTTCGGTAGACGCTTGACACTCCCTGGTCATGAGGGAGATCAGCGTGACCGAACAGCGGTACCAAGCGATCCTGGCGGTGATCGGCGACGGAAGGACGATCAAGGAGGTGGCCGGCCGGTGGTGCGTGAGCCGGCAGACGGTTCATGCTTGGCTGGCGCGGTATGAGCAGGCGGGTTTGCAGGGCCTGACGG